>DAOTUO010000001.1:0-4777 GCA_034436595.1 Anaerolineae bacterium
TGAGCGAGGAGGGCATCGGCAATACATAGGAGCGCATTATTTTTTTGGTCAGTTGTGGCTTTAGCCAGGGCATAGCCCGCCTCTTTGGCACTTTTTGCTAGTTGGATGATGTCCAACATATCCGTCATAAGTTATTTCCCCTTATTCGGTTGATATAAAAACAGTGTAACACAATTTCACGAAAATTTAACACAACCATTTGTGCAGATATGTTTGAATCATTTTTCAATCAATTTGCCTTTATAGCAGTTCTTTGATGCTCTCCGCCAACACCAAATTAATGCCTTTGATGTGCATTATCATTGAGTTAAATAGGGCTAATGGAACAACTATTTTGAATTCAAATGATTTTAAAATTTCAATGGATAAGCATTTTCAAGTCAATTATCAGCTTAAAGCACCCCTATCCCTCCAGCCCCCTTATCCCCACTGCGTGGAGAAAGGGGGAGAAACCCATTTCTAGGCTTAGGGACGCGATTAATCACGTCCGTACAACCCGCTTCCAATTTTTTGGGGAGGGGGTGGGGTGAAAACACGTTTAATGATGCGTTATTGACATAATCCTATGAATTTGTTTTCGGTTCTCCATAATCAGCTATGCTATAATAAAAGGGTCATCGGTTTTTACCCATAAGGATTATTTTCCCCATGACCACCCTACCCCACCACCTCAAAGCCACACAAGCACCCATCGCCAAATCAAAATCTATTATCAAGGTCGGTAAATTACGGCTCACATTACTCACCTCGCGCCTCGTCCGCGTGGAATATAGTCCCAATCACCAATTTGAAGACCGCGCCAGTCAAGCCTTTTGGTATCGTGACCAACCCACCCCTGATTTTCATAGCGGGGCGCAATCCGATTTTTTTAGTCTCGAAACCGACCATCTGGTCATCACCTATGACCTCAAAAAAGATGCGCTAGAATCACTAGCGATTATCGTCAAAGCCAATGCCCATACATGGCATTTTGGCGATAAAGCCACCAATAATCTACACGGGACAACCCGCACACTTGATGTCATAGACGGCGCGACTTCGCTTGAACTCGGCTTAGTCTCACGCGATGGCTGGGCAGTCGTGGATGATTCGGGGTCGTTGGTTTTCAAATCCGATGGCTGGTTATCAGAGCGCGAAACATCCCCCACCCACGACCTATACTTCTTTGGACATGGAACAGATTATCAAGCCGCCCTCAATGACTTTTTCTTAATATCAGGGCGCGTGCCACTCATTCCCCGTTGGGCATTAGGCAATTGGTGGAGTCGGTATTGGGCATATACAGATGTCGAATTACTCACCCTCATGGACGAATTTGCCAAGAATACTATCCCCCTCTCGGTGTGTATTGTGGACATGGACTGGCATATCACCGATACCAAAGGCGTGGGCAGTGGGTGGACGGGTTATACATGGGACACAAATCTTTTTCCCAATCCATCCCAATTTTTAGCAGAATTACGCGGGCGAAAACTCCGCACCGCCCTCAATTTACATCCGCACGCGGGTGTTCAGGCACATGAAGCCATGTATGACCAAATGGCGGAGTGGATGAATCACGATACCACCGATGAAACCCCTATCCCGTTTGATATTGCCGACCCACGTTATACACAGGGTTATTTCGAGATTCTGCACCATCCCCAAGAGGTGATTGGCGTGGATTTTTGGTGGCTAGATTGGCAACAAGGCGAAAAAACCCGCCTGCGCGGACTCGACCCTCTGTGGTGGCTCAATCACCTGCATTTTTACGATTTGGGGCGCGATGCTCACAAGCGACCATTCATCTTTTCACGCTGGGGGGGTATGGGCAACCATCGCTATCCTATCGGCTTTTCTGGTGATACACATACCACCTGGGCGAGCCTCACCTTTCAGCCCTATTTCACAGCCACCGCCACCAATGTCGGCTATAGCTGGTGGAGTCATGATATAGGTGGGCATATGTTTGGGGTGGAGGACGGCGAGTTATACGCCCGATGGGTGCAATATGGCATTTTTAGCCCCATTATGCGCCTGCATAGCACCAAAAATCATTACAGTGAACGCCGTCCATGGGGATGGCGAAGCGATGAGATTACCCATGTGGCGGGTGATGCCATGCGCCTGCGTCATGCCCTCGTCCCGTATATCTATAGCATGGCATGGCGCAATCATCAGGTGGGTGTGGCGCTCATCAATCCCATGTATTACACCCATCCGCAAGCAGACAGCGCCTATGTCGCCCCACAACAATATTGGTTTGGGAGCGAGATGATTATCGCGCCATACACCTCTCCCATCGGCACAGATACAGGTGTGAGCCGTCAGGCGGTATGGTTGCCAGAAGGCAATTGGTACGATTTTGCCAATGGGACAGAATATATCGGTGGTGGTTGGCGGGCAATCTATGGCGATTTGCGCCACACGCCGATTTTCGTTAAGGATGGTGGCATTATCCCGCTTGCGGATATGAAATATGAAAACGGCACACCCCTCCCTACTACGCTCCACATCCATCGGTATGGGACGGCGGCAGGGCGATTTGTGTTATATGAGGATGATGGCGAGACCAATAATTATGCGCGGGGTGATTATGCCGAGACAGTCTTTAGCATCGAAACAGGCATGTCCGAACTCACCATCACACCACCCGACCCGCTACCCGCATTTATCCCACAAAATCGGATTTATCCCGATTGGTATCATCACCAAACACGCGATATTCGTGCCGAGTGCGCGTATCTGCTATGGCGCTTTAAGATGAATACATGGATAAAAGATGAATTTGGCAAGCGATTGACAGAATTCATGCAAGACCCGCTGGTCTTACGCGATTACATGACCTTTTTTAGCGATAATCAGGCACGGGCATTATTAGAGACGGCGCACGGCGTTGGGGTGCATCACCTCACACCCGCTATGGGGATAGATGAGGCATTTGTCCTGTGGAATCCGCATGGGCATAAAAATTTCACCTATCAATTCACCCAATTCAATGCGACACAGGGCGTATGGGGCAAAAAACCGATGGCATCGGAAGGCGGTATCGTGCCAACCGAAAAAATCATCATCCCACAAAAGAAGGTGGACGGTGAACATCTCATCCACACACAGCGCCGCCTGCGTGTGGATTATTTTGGCTTGGTGGTAGTGGAATGTTGATGCTATAATAGCATCGATAAACAGCTTATTTTATCGGATTAGGAACAGTGATATGACCATATCTGTGAACGCTATTTATGAGAATGGACAACTCCACCTTGATGAATCAATAGATTTATCAGACGGGCAACGGGTGCGCGTCAAAATTGAACCCATACAGCCCAATCATATAGATACAATCAAAGCCATTTTTGGTGATTCTGTGATATGGTCGTCTGATAATGATGATAGTGATTCATGGATAGAATCTCAGGCACATGAATTGCGTGAATTACTCTCTAAAGGACAATCACTATCTGAACTGATTGTTGAGGAACGCCAGAATCAGCCATGATTTATTTTTTAGATAGTAGTGGATTGGTCAAGCGTTATGTCAATGAAGCAGGCTCAGAATGGATGAGGCAAAATATCTTTTCTGGCAATCATACGCTATTCATTGCTCAAATTACAGCAATCAAAGTGATGTCTGCTATTTATCGCAAACATCGAGAAGGCGTTTATAATGACAGAACAGTAGAAGCAATGCGTATTTGGCTAGAGCGTCATTTGCGTCAAAATTATCAACAAGCGCCTTTGAATCCCATAATTATAAAACAGGCGCAAGCGTTGTTAAAACAATATCCGCTACGTGCTTATGATAGTGTGCAATTAGCAACGGCACTTTATATTAATAATGGAGTGCGACAAATACCCAATGAGCGATTCGTATTTGTCACTTCCGATGCAAAATTATATGAGTTTGCGGTCAATGAAGGCTTAATAGCCATTAACCCACAAAAACTATAATGCTAGACCTGTATAAACTCCGTTTGTTCATGGCAGTTGCCGACCAAAAAAGCATCAGCAAGGGCGCAGAAGCACATTTTATGTCGCAATCTGCCATGAGCCAACATATCGCCCAGCTAGAAGCGATGCTAGGGCGCGATTTATTCGCACGCCATCGGCGCGGAGTCACCCTCACACCCGATGGCAAACGGCTGTATGACTATGCCAATCAAATCCTCACATTGGTCGCAGAGGCAGAATTGGCACTATTCAACCTCACCCCCACCAGTGAGGGACAACTCGCATTGGGCGCAACACCTGGGATTAGCACCTATCGGCTTCCGCTATGGATTAGCCCCTTCACCGCGCACTATCCCCGCCTGAATATGCGCGTCCAAACCGATATTACCGGGCGCATCGTCACCGATGTGCTACTGGGCAAACTCGACTTGGGCATGGTGGAAGGCGATACTCACCCCGATATGCAACCCAAACTGCATGTTCATTCGCTAGAATCTGTTCAGCACATGGTGATAGTCGGAAAAGACCATGCGTGGTGGGGGCGCGATAGCCTCTCTATATCCGAATTACAAGACGGCAAATTTATCATGCGTCCCCTCAATAGCCATAGTCGGCGCTGGCTCGATGATATTCTCAAAACGCATCATATCAAACCCAGCAACACCTATGAAACAGATAATATCGAATCTATCAAGTGGTTGCTCAAAGATAGTCATATCGCGGTATTGCCCAATTATGTGGTGGAATCGGATATTGCCAGTGGGGTATTATGGGGGATACGTGTGAGCGATGTGGCGCTCATCCGCGATAATAAAGTGCTATGGGATAAATCGCGCCCCTTATCGCC
>DAOTUO010000002.1:0-84309 GCA_034436595.1 Anaerolineae bacterium
TAAATAATTTTGCCCCACGCCAAAAATTCCATCATCCGAAAGCCCGTTGCACTCACAATTTTGCCATCCACCTCAACCGCCACCATCTGAAACACCAGCGCCATCTGTCGTTGCACTTGGGCGACAAATGCGTCCTCTGTGAGGTGTGGGCGCAAATGGCGATAGGTCTCATAACACGCGCGGATGTCGGCTTCGGTTTGAATCACTTTGATGTTCATAGTTTATCCTTTATGCCCTGTGATGACCCAATACATTGAGGCGCGAGCGCACCCGTACCGCAACCGTTTCGGCTTTGACTGTGAGCACATCCCCCGCCCAAATGTCGCAGAGGACAATCGCCTTTTTATCGGTGATTTCTTTGATATGCGCCTTTAGCACCAATTCGGTATCTATAGGCGATGGCTTGAGGTAGGAGACATTCAGATTCCCCGTCACACAGGTGATTTCTTCCCCCTCAGTGGGAGCATATCCTGCCCTATCATATAGTGCGGCAATCGCCGTGCCAATGCTATGACAATCTATCAGACTGGCGAGTAATCCGCCATACACCACATTAGGGAACGCTGTATGATGGGCAGAGGGGGTAAACCGTGCTACCCCTTCTGCCCCATCCCAAACCGTTTTGATATGAAGCCCATGCGGGTTATTACGCCCGCATCCATAGCAAATTGCCGCTTCATCATTATAAAAATCTTGTATGGGGTGGTTCATGCCTATTCCCCAGCTTTACGTGCGTAATTCATACCCAATTTTTGGCGGGCTTTGTCACGCAAATCATCTACCATTTCCAAAATTTTGGCGGGTTGTGGCACACCATCAAATACAAACGCACCTTTGGCATTTGCCCCGCCTGCCGTCTGACAAATCAGGTCGCCAAAGCCCAACACCGTCTGCAACACACCGCTACGCTCGATAGACATTTCTTCAATGTTGATGAGGTCGGTAGATGCCATGCGATGATGAAAAAAGTTTTTTTTGGCGCTATCAATCACCCGTTGGTCGGTGATAACCCACATATTATTTTGATATTGATACCAAATGAAGAAGGCAATTACCGCAGAAACCAAAAACCATACGATAGAGACGATATTCAACACTTGCGCGATGAATTCCCCATCTTTTGGCGAGATGATTCGCAACAATATCAGGGGCAAAAAGGCGATAAGCAGTGTGAGAATAATCTTCAGTATAAAATAAATCGGGTGTGTTTTGACAATTGACACCAATTTTTCTTCTTTTTGCAATTCGAGTGGTAATTTTGCCATGAAACTTTCTCCTTTGTGAATTGACCATATCTGCCTTTAGTTTAACCTAATTTTTGCAATTATGCTTAATCTATTTGGGCAAATTCGATGGTAATTATCTCCGCATCATCCGCCACAAATGATATGAGGCGTTCCCCTTCGGTGATAATTGCCTCTTGCTGGTCAATAGATAGCATGACAAATGGGGTAATCACCAGTTTGGCTTGTTGCTTTTTCGTTTCAATTTTCCACACACCCGCGACAAATCCATCCACCAAAAAGGTGTTTAATACCCGCCCCGCCGTCAAAAATACCTTTTTGCGATGTTCTTCTGGCAAAATCCGCGTTCTATCGGCATGAGCAATCAGCAGATTATCGTATTCTGGGATAAACCGCACAGGCACAGGTATTTCTGCTGATGGGTGTGGCATATCGGGCAAATCGTAGAGTTGCACCCCATTTTCATCCACAAACACCTGTAATTGCGATTTAACCGCCTCCACCGCCTCGCTCAATTTGGTCATGCCCGTCCATGTCTGAAAATCCTTTATCGAGGCAGGTCCATAACCCGCCAGATAGCGCAAAAATAACGCACTCATATCGGCTGGTTCACCTGTGCCAAGCCAATTTTTGGCGGTGGTATAACTCGCTCTGCTCCCCACGCCCCATGTGCCACCTGGGGGAACTTGCACCAATGGCAAATAGGTGCGGATCGTATAATTTAGCGCCTCACGGTCACGCTCTGGCTCTAGTGTGAGCAGAAAGTCGCTTAATTCACCCATGCTACGCGGTTTTTCATCCATAAAGGGGATAGATGCCTCGACCAATGGCGGAATAGTCATCCCGTCGATATTTCGCCCATGAAATGAGCGTAACCCTTTTATTAGCGCGGGTTCTATCACTCGATGAAAGCGATGATGGTCATCTTTGCTGATGAGGTGGATCGTAGACCGCAACAATGGGCAGCGAACAATTTGCCGTTGTTCCATGAGTTGGGTGAGGTCATCGCGCCGAAAGTTTTTTAGGCGTGTCCATAGCCCAATATAGGGCGGGTTGGGAATTTGTGATTGCATCGCCACAAGGCGCTCTATGGCATCTACCACCAATACTTCGGCGCGTTGGGTAAACATCTGACGGGCTAAATAAATCCGATTCAATTGCTTTAGGGTGAGTAGTGGTGTGGTCATAAGTCATCCTCATGTAGTTAATGAACGAATAAAGGCGCAAACAATTGCGCCCTTATCGGTATTTTATAGATATAATTTTTTTGATTATGCGGTATGCGATTCTGCCAAAATTTGGGTCATCGTCTCGGCATCAATATTGCCACCACTGATAATCACACCGACTTTTTTATCATGCGCCGATACTGCACCACTAAGTATGGCAGATAATCCCAATGCACCAGACGGTTCTATCACCAATTTGAGCCGATAAAACGCAAAGCGCACCGCCTCTTTAATGGCATCCTCACTGACAGTCTGCATATCATCCACATATTGCATCACAAGGCGGAAGGTGTGGTCTATGCCCAATGACGGAGTACGTGTGCCATCGGCAATCGTTTGGGGATTATGCACCGTTTGGAGTGTCTTAGTACGAAATGAGCGCGTTGCATCATCGGCTAGTTCTGGCTCAATCCCGATGACGCGGATATTGGGGTTAATCCCTTTGGCGGCAATGGCAGACCCACTGAGCAATCCGCCACCACCACAACACACCAGCAATAGGTCTATATCGGGAATGTCTTGGAGTAATTCCAGCACCGCTGTCCCCTGCCCTGCAATCACAGGCGGGTAATCGTATGGTGGGACGATTGTATAACCGTGTTGGTCTGCGAGTGCCTCTGCCAGTTGCTTGCGGTCTGCTTCGGCGGGGTTATAAAACACGATTTCTGCGCCATAATCCGCAGTAGCGACGCGTTTGGTGGCGGGGGCGTTATTGGGCATCACGATAGTTGTGTTCACACCCAACAATTGCCCCACCAGCGCCACCGCTTGGGCATGATTGCCACTAGAATAGGTGATAACACCCCGTTTTTTTTGAACATCTGTCAATTGGCTGATGGCGTTATATGCGCCCCGAAATTTGAACGCGCCAATACGTTGAAAATTCTCGCACTTCAAAAATACGCTTGCGCCTGTGCGGTCATCTAAGTGGCGTGAGGTCATCACAGGGGTACGATGTGCCACCCCACGCAATCTTTCATGCGCCGATAAAATATCGGCAAATGTCACATCTTCCATCGGTTAGCGTCTGGGCGGGAGTTGCTTACGATTTCTCACAGGTACCGGCACGAGTTGAGGCGCGTCTTTTCTGTGTTTTTCTGGATTAAAAGCGCGTTCAAAATCTTCCCAAACACGCCGAATACCTTCTGCCACATCATCCAACAAACTTCTACGCTCTGCCATATCCATTATCCTCTCTGAATATAAACACAAAACCCCAAAGCTATACCAATATAGCAAAGGGGTTTTGTAGGGAGTGGACCTAATGAGACTCGAACTCATGACCTCTTCAATGCCATTGAAGCGCTCTCCCAACTGAGCTATAGGCCCTCATCAATGTTGGAAATTATATACCCCTTGCTATGGGATTGTCAATCTCTAGGATACAACAATTTTCATAAAAACAATCGTATGAAATGATTGGGATTAGATAAGGAAATAGTCATAGTCGGCAAGGTTTACAAAGATTTTACATTCACCTTCATATTTTTTGCGATATTAATACCCTATTCCGCCGTAAAATATTCATGGTGTAACAACCCAAATCGTTTGATGTCTACAAAACGCCCATGTTCCCAACAACTTTGGCGAGAAATTCCCTCAAACTTAAACCCGCATTTGAGCATCACCCGTTCCGAAGCGATATTACCATCGGTACAATCTGCTTGAATCCGATGCAGGTTCATATTCTCAAAACTCCATTTGATAATGGCATGACACGCCTCAGTAGCATAGCCTTTGTCCCAATACTTTGGCAAAATATTGTAGCCAATATCAATATGGCGGTCATGCTTATCCCATGTGTGATTGCCACCTATACCGATAAAGCGATTATCCTCGCGCGAAGCAAACATCCACTGCACCGCCTCTTGGTTATCGAATCTATCATTGAGCCAATTGATGATACCCATCGCTTTTTCAATGGTATCTGTGAAGGGATTATTGAGAAAAAGCATGACTTTGGGGTCGCTAAATAATTCCACAATCGCGCCTGCATCATCATGATGAATTCGGCGTAACAACAGGCGCTCTGTGGTGATGATTGGAAAACTAGAAAAATCGAATAGTGTAGTCATCAACAATGCCTTATCAGGTTATTTTATGACAATTCATAAAATGCCCCATCGCCTAAATGCTATTACTCTTTTGCCAATTCATCGGCATAAAATGTCACCGATTGGCGCAATTCTGATAACACATCGGAGGGGATGCTATCTAAATAAGCCCCCTTTTGCACAAATTGTTCAAAACTTTGAACAGCAGAACTATCGCTACAGGCGCACGCACCCGCATCGGCAAACCACATTACCCGTCCTTGAATTTGGTCAATGGTCGCGCCATTTGTGCCACCATCATTTGTCGCCCATAGCCACGCTGTATTGGGGTTAGTCATAGCATTTCCCTCTCATATAGTGGACAATCACAATATTCAGACGCGCTGATAGTGTCCCATCCTACTTGTTGCAATCCACGTTTCACAACACACAATGGCAACCCCACCACATTGTTATAGCACCCTTCTATCCGTGCCACAGGCATAAAATCGGTGTGCTGAATGGCATAGCCACCCGCTTTGTCGAATGGGTCGCCTGTGGCGATATACGCCTCAATGTCGGTATCAGTATAATCGCGCATGAATACGCGGGTTTGGACAAAATCAGAAACGCGCTGTGGTGTATCACCCAACCGCAATAGGGTGAATGAGGTGATGACCACATGGGGACGATTCCGCAGATCGATGAGCATGTCCCGTGCCATAGCAGGATTTTCTGGCTTACCGAGCAATTGCCCCTGTTCGGTGATACCAATCGTATCGGCGCTCAAAATAACGATGGTATCGGCGGCGAGAATGGTCGCAGGTGTAGTGAGGCGTTGGGCAACAGCATCGGCTTTTTCTGATGACAGGCGTTGTACATAAGCGAGTGGGGTCTCTGTGGGGTGTTGCGCTTCATCAATATCGGGTTTGATGATAGTAAAATCAATGCCAAGCGAGGTTATCATTTCCCACCGACGTGGAGAACCAGAGGCGAGGATGAAGGTTTGTTGGGTCATTTTATCTCCTTATGCGCTATATATAAAAAAGTCCCCCGCCAAAAGTGGCGAGGGGCTTTATAGATGCAATTTATTGAGATAAGACGAAATTATTCTTCGTCTTCTTCGTCATCATCTTCATAGTCGTCATCATCATAATCATAAAATTCTGATGCACCATGTGGGTAGCCTTGCGCCAATTCTTCTTCATCGGCTTCGCGCAATTCCAACACTTCCACTTCGTAGGTGACAACTTTACCAGCGAGCGGGTCGTTAAAATCCAATACGACAGAATCATCATTGATGGCGGTCACATACGCTTCCATCAATTCACCGTCTTCATCTTCTAGTAAAACTTCCATACCGATTTCTAAATCGTCTGGCACATCTTCACGGGCGACCACTTCGACATCTTCATCATCATATTCGCCATAAGCATCTTCTGGCTGAAGTGTGATGCTAAATTTATCACCCGTTTTTCTGCCATCGAGCGCCGTTTCTAACCCAGGGACAATATTCCCTGCACCATGCAAATATTCTAAGGGGTCTTCTGCACTGGTTTCTTCAATTTCTACACCTTCTGAGGTGAGACGATAGGCAATAGAGACCACTACGTTTTTTTCAATTTTGTTCAAAGCCATGTGTGTATTTTAATCCTCGTACAACATCAAAGAGCCTCTGAAATTGAGACTCAGAACAGAGAGTAATTATAGTGCAATTTGCACAAAAGGTATAGGGGCGAATACTATCTGCTCACCTGCCATTTTGTGAACTCTCATGAACCGTTAAAAACTCATTATTGTCAAATAAGACCCAATACGTTACAATGAAATTATGATGTTTAATAAAGGAATTGAGATTTTTTGATGATACCCGAAAAAACCCTGCAAACCCTAGAGTTAGATAAAATCCTAGACAAACTTGCCACCTATACCACTTTTGGCGGTGGGGCAGATTTGGTGCGCCAATTGTTTCCTACCACCGACCTCCAAGAGGCGCAATTGTGGCAAAAAGAGACAAGCGAAGCCCGTTTGTTGCTAGAAAATAAGACCAATGTCACACTCGGCGGTGTGCGTGATGTGCGCGATATAGCCATTGCCGCCCAACGGGGTGTGGTGATTGACCCGCCCATTTTGCAAGACATCCGCAATACGCTACGGCGTGGTATGACGATTAAGCGCACATTGGGGCGCATGAAATCTAGCTACCCTCTTTTGGCGAGTGTGGCAGAACTGCTAGAAGAATGTATCGATATTCAAGATGCCATCGGCAATGTGTTAGACGATAATAGCGAAATCAAAGATTCCGCCAGCCCAAAACTGGCGATTATCCGCAGAGACCTCAAAATCGCCTTTGAGCGCCTTCAAACCAAATTGCATCGCATCCTCAGCACCCCCACCAAAGCCCAATATCTCCAAGAGACCATCATCACCATGCGCGGTGGGCGTTATGTCGTGCCAATTAAAGCCGACCATAAGGGAAAAATACCGGGTGTCGTGCATGACTCATCATCCTCTGGTGCAACCTTATTTATCGAACCCCTCGAAACAGTAGAACTCAATAACCAATGGCGCGAATTTCAGATAGAAGAAGAAAAAGAAATTCGGCGCATTTTAGCCGCCCTCAGCGCCCAAGTGGGCGAACAAGCCGATTATATCGTACATAGTGTGGGCATCCTCTGTTATCTGGATTTTACCTTTGCCAAAGCCCGTTATGCCGATGATACCCGCTCTGTACAACCCATCCTTATCCCCTTTAAGCAACGCCCCAATAACCCCAATCATCCCGGAAGTACCATTTATCTAAAAGGCGCAAAACATCCCCTACTCACAGGCAATGTCGTGCCATTGGATATTGAATTTGGCGATGAAACATGGGTGATGGTCGTCACGGGTCCCAATACGGGTGGTAAGACCGTCTCGCTCAAAACGGTAGGACTTATGGCACTCATGTCTCAGTGTGGCTTGCATGTGCCAGCAGAAGAGGCAAAACTCACGATATTCGAGGGCATTTTTGCCGATATTGGCGATGAGCAGAGCATTGAGCAATCGCTCAGTACCTTTTCTTCGCATATGCGAAACACCATCCAAATTTTGGACGACTGTAATGACCGTTCATTGGTGCTATTAGACGAGATGGGCGCAGGCACAGACCCCGCAGAGGGTTCTGCATTGGCACGGGCGATTTTGACCACATTGGTCAATCGGCAAGTGACCACGATGGTCACAACACATCACCCCGAATTAAAAATTTATAGCGTAGAGACCCCTGGTGTGCGTAATGCCAGTGTCGAGTTTGACCTCGACACGCTCGCCCCCACCTATCGCTTGGTGGTCGGGCTACCCGGTCGGTCTAACGCGCTGGCAATCGCCACCCGTCTGGGATTGAGCGCCGAAATTATCACATTGGCGCGGGGCATGGTCGCTATGGAAGATTTGGTGGCAGATGACTTGCTAGACGAAATTCACCGCACCCGCGAGACCATCCGCAGAGAACACGAAGATGCAGTGATGCTACGCCAAGAAATTGAGGAGCAGAATGATGCGCTCCAAGCCCGCCTTGACCAAATTGAGGATGAGCGCCGTAATATCATCAGCGTGACCCGCCGTAATGCCGAAGAAGAACTAAACGATGTCCGCAAAGAGATAAAACGCCTACGCGAAGATATGCGCCGTGCGGGATTGCCACTCGAAAATCTGATGGCGGTACAACAAGCGGCGGAAAAAATCGCCCAATACAACGCACAACCGATTGTAAATGTCACAGAAGCCGTAGAACGCCCCGCCTTTTTACCCCGTTTGGGTGATGTGGTGTGGCTAGAGACACTCAATGCAGAAGGCACAGTGATTGAACTCGAATCCAATGGTGCGTTGGTACAAGTGGGGTCGTTGCGTGTGCGCGCGGGGATGAATGAATTGCAACGGCGCACCAAAAGCCAAAAACGCGAGATTAAGCGTGGGCATGTGCGCCAATATGAATCGGATACCATCACCTATACCGCCGTCAAATCGCCCGGTTTAGAACTGGATTTGCGCGGGCAACGGGTGGAATCTGCCATAGAACGACTAGAACAATATGTGGATGCCGCCTATAGTTCTGGGTTGCCCTTTGCGCGGATTATTCACGGCAAAGGCACCGGCGCATTGCGAAAAGCTGTGCGTGACCATGTAGAAAGTCATCCCCTCATTTCTAAGGTCGAGACAGCACACCCCAATGAAGGGGGCGATGGTGTGACGGTCATTCACCTCACCCCACAGATATAATCCACGCCATAGCCGATGCTTAATTAGATGGATTGGGAATCAATTTCTCAAATTGTTTAACCCACTTTTGTGCATCGGCTTTGCGTTTATCATTGGCATTTTCCATGAGCGCCAGGGCTTTTGTCATCCACTCTAACGCCTCTTTATTCCGCAATTTACGATGATGACACAGCGCCATATAATAGAGGGTCTCTCCCCGTTTGGGATTGGCATGATAGGCATGGATAAAATGCTCTAATGCCTCATCCCATTTGCCATTGCGATAGGCAAGTGTCCCCAAACCGATATGTGCCAACACTTCATAGGCAAATAATTCGAGCGCCACCATAAAATCGTGCTTGGCTTCTTTTTCTGCACCATCTTCCAGATAATAAAATCCGCGTGTAGCGACATATTCGGCATTATTCGGCAATAGGTTTATGGCTTTTTCCACTGCTAATATCGCCTCTGTAAGCTGTCGCTTGAGATAGTATTGGATAGATAATTTATATTCGGTATCGGCATCATACCGATTGAGTCCAAGCCGTTGCGTTAATTTTGACACGGGTCATTGCTCCTCGTGATTAACTGCACCAATCGGCGGCGCAACTCACACTATATTCGATGGTGGTCACATTGGGCAGGGCTTCAAACATATCATCTGTCACTGTTGTGAACAAATAATCAATAAATACCACAAATCCATTGCCCCCAATCAGCATCATATTAGAAAATTGGGTATAACTACGGGCGAGTGGGCGCACCGTTGTCCCATTGGGGATAACCCCTGCGCGTCCAATGGCGCTGGTATCAAAAAAGCCCACCGCAAAATTGCTATTGACAGTCTCACCACCTGTTGCACCCACCACATTGGGCGATATACGTTCTCCAACGGCTGTGCCTGTGGCAAGATAATTCACTTCCACAAAGACACTAGCTTCTCTGGCGGCACGCGCACAAAAATCCGGTGCGGTGCGGTCTGCTTGTAGGGCAAAAACACCGTTCAGTTCCAAAAGGCGCACAAGGGCTTGTGTGGTGCGGTCACAACGGAGCAACGGCTCACTACCCACCCATCCCGTAGGGCGGGTTGCACCCAAAATGGTCTCTGCAAGTAATTCGAGGTCATGGCGAATATCGCGTGCAATGGCAAAATTGGTGCTGGCAATCACCCCAAACCATCCATCGGGGCGAAAATTTGCGCCGACTAGCGCCCCCGCCAACAATTCAAGGTCGAGGCGAATGAGTAGCGCCAAATTGGGGTCGCTGATGTCTATCGCACCCGTCCAGCCATCGGGACGCACGCCTGCGCGGGTTGCATTGACCAAATTTTCGAGGTCGCTACGGGCGGCGAGGAGCAATGTCGTCTCGCTCGGTTGAACGGGTGGTTGTGTAATGGGGTCTATGGGAGCTTCTGGCGTAATTTCGACAGGGGTCGGTGGCGGTGGTTCTTGTGCCAATGCCCATGTGAGAGAAAACAAGCATAGGCTGGTGATGATGAACAATTTTAGCAGACGCATCTATTTTTTTCCTTTAGGTGATAAATAGCCATTCAAAAAAAATATCGTGTGGTGGTTATGGTGTATACGGACCGTAGGCTGTACCATTGAGCAACAAGACAAATACCTGCCCCGCGCTCACATCCAAAAATAATGACCCGCCATCAAAGCGTTGCACATTCACGGGGTTATCCCCTTCGGGCAATAATCCCAAACCGAGCGCCCGTTGCAACGGCTCAATGGTCGCCCAAACCGAGCCTAATGCGCCACTAGGGATAAACCGACCGGGTGGCGCAACAATTGCCCCTGGCACCGCCGCCAAGTTGGGCTGTCCCTCATACCAATATGCTCCGCTAAATGTGCCGACACCCGGTGCAATTGCCCACACTTCATTAGTCTCTAGGCGCACATACATCGCCCCGCCTTCAAAAATTTGCCCACGTCCATTAAAACCAAAACGGTCTTGGATAGGACATTTTAGCGTGTTGCGATGGTCATCTTCCCAATTTGTGCCAAATACAGCATCAGATTGGAATCCACAAATGAGGGGGATAGAGTCTATTGGTGTGGGGGGAATAATAAAATTAGCAGGATTGGGGATGTTGAGTTCTTGTGCCACCTCTCCCAAAAAGACCCCCACATAGGGGGTGATGGTCGGGGTTGGGGTGGCGGTACGAATGGGTGTGGGTGCATTGGCTTGTTGCGTTGCGACCATCGCCACCGCATCGGGTGTGAGTGTTGGCGCGGGTGTGGCTAATTGCTTGATAATTGGCGGTGGGGTGAGTGTTGGCGCACTATTTGGCGCGACATACACCGTCTCGCATCCACATAATATGAGTAGGGACAGGATTAATCCTGTCCTCAATAACCTATAGCGATTTTTCTCATGACCCATCACTCACACCTCGCCCGTATTTCATATTCCGATACATTTTCAAACTCGCCCTCTGCTGTGATGCGATACATGCCAAAGCGGATGCTAAAAATGCCATCACGGGTTTCGCGTTCTAATGGGTATACATCGCGCACAATTTCACCCTTCATCCAGGTGGTGGTGGGTCGCCAAGCATACACAGGCGCGGGTTGGTCGGCTTGGGTCATTAATCTGCCTTCCATTGGATAGCCATGCACAAAAACACGTAAATCTTCTGTGGGAATAGCGCCTGTGACCCATATCACATGCACATAGCGTGTTGTATCGGTGCAGGTGAGGGTGCTATCTATCATCTTAATGCCGTCTAGGGGGGCATCATCCGCTAATTCTGGCGTAGTTTTTATTTGCACCAAGTTGGGTGCAATCGCCACAGGGTATATACGCCCAAGTCGTTCTTCCCACCATGCAGGTGGTTGGGTGTATATCGTAAAATCGGGCGTGAGGAGCATCCGTCCATCTGCCAAAATCCGCGTATAATCGGCTTTATGGTCTACGAGGTCTATATGCGCCAATTCGCCTGTTAAATCGCGCCCAATGCCCGCCGCAAAGTGATTGGGACCCCATGTGACCATGACGACACTGCCCGCTGGGGCGTGTTTGAGCGTCTCTATCACCTGCAAGCCGGTTTTATCGGTGGTGACATCCAGCATAAATTCCAGATGTTGGTTAATCAGCCCCCATGATGCCCCAATAAATACGGGGATGAGTGCCAAGTTCCCCATCCATGCGGGGTTTATCTGCCGTTGCACAGCATCTATCAACAACAACCAACCAAATGCCAATGACAGCACGATTGGCACAATCAGCGCCGACAAAACATCGTTATACATCAGCACATGAAAGACATACGCCGCCCCACCCGTGAGTATCATCGCAAGTGCCAGCTTTTTGTGATAAATCAGCCCCACCAGCAAGCCGATAATACCCACCCCCACCCCGATAACGGTCATGTCGGTGATGAGGACACGATTCACAAGGTTAAAATTGGCGATGAGCAAATCGGTTGTCTGTGGCAATCCGATAAACCGCGAGGCTTCTGTGCCAATGAATTGCGTCCATACCCCATCCCATGTCTGTGGCTCACCATAAACCCACGCCCCGCCAGAAATGCCACGCAGATACATATACAGGTATTGCCCAAAGCCAATCATCCCCAACAGCAGGCTTATAACGATAATTTGGGGCAATTTGCGCCGATGTTGGATGAAAAGTGGATAGACCGCATACAGCAAGGCGGGAATCATCATGGCGGTGGCACGATGATGCGCTACCCCAATGCCACCGATAAACGCCAGCCAGAAAATACGCCCGCGTATGGGGTTTTTCCATAGGGAAATGAGCAATAACAGCACCACAATGAGCAAGCCAAAGGTGTATATTTCGGCGATGATATGATGAATCCAGATGGTGCGTGTCAGCCCAAATATGCCAATGACCAGCGCACTCAACCATGCCTTGCGGGTGTAATGATAGGCAAGGATATAGACCCCCGTGAGCGCCAAAATGCCCCATAGCAACGACACCAGCGCGGGGGCAATAATGGGACTAATGCCAACCATACGCATGACGGTTGTGAGGATATTGCCCAACACCACATATAGCGGATAGCCTGTGGAATGAAGGCTACCCCACAAATTGAGGACGAGCTGAGTTTCGCCCACATCAATCATAAAATAATGACCAGACCCGTTTGGGATGGTCTGCATGGTGATGGCATATATCCCTAAGAGGAGAAATAATACCATCACCCATGCGAGAATTTTCGGTTGTTTGAGTTGTAAAATTAGACGATTTTCCATGCCCATTAGCATAGCACAAATTGGGCAATTTGGGGATTATTTTATCTCTGGATGATGCTTTGCCAGCCATTCACGGCGCAAAATGCCCATTATGTGCATATCGTGATACGCTCCATCCCGATAAAGCGCCTCACGTCTTTTGCCTTCATGCACAAATCCGACTTTTTCATACGCTTTAATGGCACGCGGGTTATAGCTGAACACAGTTAGCGATATATGGTGCAAATTGAGTTCCATAAAGCCAAACCGTATGAGGATATTCATCGCCTCTGAGCCATAACCTTTGCCCCAATCGTCGGGGTCGCCGATGAAAATCCCCACCCATGCCTGACCAGATGCCCAACTATCTATCTCAATATCACACCCGCCCACGATGCGGTTATCGTCTAATGCGCGAATACTAAAGGTGAATTCAGAATCGGATGTGGGCTTGGTATGGTCATCTAACCATTTGATATGCCTATCGTGGGTATGGGGCATGGCGGGGTCGTTACTGAGCAACCGCAACATCTCTGGATTGGCAAACCATTTTTGGTAAGTTGGCAAGTCGTCACGGCTTAATGATGCCAAATGCACCTTTTCCCCGCGCAATAAATTGTCGGTATAAATCATCGTTATTTCACCTCTGGATGATATTTTGCCAACCACTCACGGCGTAAAATGCCCATGATATGAATATCGTGATACGTCCCATCCCGATAGAGTATCTCGCGCAAAACTGCCTCGCGTACAAATCCAATTTTTTCATATGACTTTATCGCACGGGCATTATAACTGAACACATTCAATTCCAACCGATGCAAATTTACATCCATGAACGCAAAACGCAACAACACATTCATCGCATCAGAACCAAATCCCTTACCCCATTCGCTTGGTTCGCCGATATAAATCCCCACCTCTGCATTACGAGAGTTTTGGCTGATGCTAAAAATAGAGCAATTCCCCAACAGGCGGTTATCATCTAATGTGCGGATGCCAAACACATATTTATCTTTGCTTTTCGATGCTTCTTCATACCATTCGGTGATGCTGTCCAGTGTTTTTGGCATAGCAGGGTCACTATTGAGCAACCGTAAAAACTCTGGATTGCTAAACCACTTCTGGTAAATCGGCAAATCATCTTTGCTAATCGCGGTCAGATGCACTTTTTCTCCACGTAATAAATTACTGGCGTAAATCATATTTTCCCCTTTCATATAATGCCATTAGTGATGATTTTCCCATATAAAATGCAGATTCGCTTATATTATAACCCCAATTTTTTGCCTTCATCCCAAAATTTATCGAGTTCATCCAGCGTATAATCGGTGAAAGGCTTATGGCTCTCTGCCACCCGTTTTTCGACAAATTCAAACCGCCGATAGACTTTTTCATTGGCTTTTTTCAGGGCAGATTCGGGGTCAATTTTCATCCACCGCGCCCAATTGACCAACACAAAAAACAAATCTCCCACCTCTTCCATCAAGTGTGCGGGGTCATTTTCGGTTTGTGCCTCTAACACCTCTGCGAGTTCTTCACGCACTTTATCCACCACGCCTTGCGGGTCTGCCCAATCAAATCCCACCCGCGCCATGCGGTCTTGATATTGCGTGGCGACCATCAACGCGGGCATCCCTTTTGGCACACCTGCCAACATGCTCTCAAACTCGGCACTCTTATCGGCTTTTTCTGAGGCTTTAATCGCCTCCCAATTGGTGACAACTTGGTCGGCATTTTCGACTGTCACTTCCCCACTCGCGGGTTTCCATACATGCGGGTGACGGCGAATCATCTTGGTGTTGATATGACGCAACACATCGGTCATATAAAATTCGCCTTCATCAATGGCAATTTGGGTATGCAAAACCACCTGCAATAACAAATCACCGAGTTCTTTGGCGAGTTCATCGGGATTATCATCTTCAATGGCTTCAATCGCCTCATACGCCTCTTCTAGCATGTATTTAATCAGGCTGGTGTGCGTCTGCTTGATGTCCCACGGACACCCCTCTGGTGAGCGTAGATGGGCGACAATCTCTTGAAATTGCTCAAAGCTACTCATCTCCCCCATTGCGGGTAAATAGAGCGATGTCGTGTGTCCGATATGCTCACTTTGGTCAATGGCGTAGAGGAGCATTTTTTCTGCGATTTCGTCCGATGTCCCCGCCGAGTGGATGAGTGTCACCTCAAATTCATCGGGATATTGATTCATCAGCGTGAGTTTTATATCAGAGGCGACCATCTGGCTATACACCTGCCCGATGATGGCGGGATAATCTGGGTTAATCGGCGGATGGTGCATGGCAACAAGGTCTAACCCGTCTAATAACTGAATCCCGTCTAGCGCATCGTAGCCAATCAGCCGTAACATCGGCTCGATATAGCTAATGCCACTGACAATTTCCACAGGGATATTTTCGGATTTGGCGCGTGCCATAATTTTGGCGGGTGTAGATTCTCCCACAAACGGGTCTCCAGGGACGGCATATACCACATCGCCATTTTTTGCCTGTGTGATAAGCACCTCGACAATGCGCTCATACACCGTCTCAAAGGCATCATTGGTATTATAAATATCATCAAACGAGTGATAGGTGGGGTTTTGGGGCAAATGTGGCACACATTGGTGCAAATTTGTCCGCAGATATACGGTTTTGGCGTTCTCTAGCACGCGCCACGCCTTGCGCGATAAATCGTCAATGTCGCCCGGTCCAAGCCCGACTATGGTAATGGTCATAAATCCCTCATCATCATTTTTGGGGCATCATCAATTGCCCTGTTACACAAACTATTTTACCCGAAAAACAAAAAATCCCCGTTGTGGGGATTTTTTGAGACATACTCTAGCGTTTGGTATAGGTTGGGGCTTTACGCGCACGCTTGAGACCTGGTTTCTTCCGTTCTTTCTCACGCGAATCACGGGTGAGATAAGTGGCGGTACGCATACGGGGGCGCAGTTCTGGGTCAATCTTCAATAATGCCCGTGCGACACCGAGTTTAATCGCATCGCGTTGTCCGCTAATGCCACCACCATTCACATGAACGGTCATATCATAGCTACTCTCTTGCCCAATGAGGGTAAGTGGCTCGACCATGATTTCATAATCGCCCGCGCGGGGCAAATAATCACGACCATCTTTGTCGTTGATTAGCACATTGCCTGTGCCATTTGGGTACAAGCGCACACGGGCAGATGCCGATTTACGCCGTCCAATCCCTTCATAATATTGCGACATGGGTTATTTTCTCCTTAAAGTTCCAACGTCAATGATTGCGGATTTTGTGCGGCGTGTGGATGCTCTGAACCAGCATAAATCTTCAGTTTTTTAATCATCTGACGACCCAAGCGGGTTTTTGGCAACATGCCACGAATGGCAAACAAGAGTGGACGTTCTGGGAATTTTGCCAGTAAGTCGCGCAAATTGGTCTCTGTAAGACCACTAGGGTATTGGGAGTGGTGATAATACATCTTGTCATCCATACGCTTGCCAGTGACATGAATCTTGGCGGCATTAATGATGACGACATAATCGCCAGTATCCAAATTTGGGGTATAAATGGCTTTGTTTTTGCCCTGCAAAACGGGAGCAATCTTAGAAGCCAAACGCCCAAGGGTTTGCCCTTCGGCATCAATTATCCACCAACGACGCTCGCGCTCGATGTCGGTGGGGGTTGTTACAAACGTCTTAATTCTCATAAAATCTCCTCAAGCGGGCGCAATTGCTCCGCTATCAACTCAACAATAACTTCGATTTGTGCCACCCGATAATGTGTATAAGAGGGGTTTTGCGAAGCGTTAGTCATTATCATCTGAATAGCGGACTTTTTCAAGCACTAATCCATGTGATGGGGCAATCTGCTTAATTTTATCCAGCGCACCATCAACAAAAATTTGCCTAAATTGGGAGATAGATAGCATCCCCCGCCCCACCGACACTTGCGCCCCCACCATCCGCCGTACCATGTGATATAAAAAGGCGTTGGCTTCTACGGTATAACGCACAATCGCCCCATCATCGGTTGGTGTGGATGTCCATGCAGACACAAATACCTCGCGGATGGTGCTATCGCCTCCCTGCGGGTCTTGACCAAATGCCCTAAAATCATGCACACCGATGAGCATCTGGCTCACCGTTTGCATCGGCTTTAGTGACAAATCCCCGCGCACATGCCATGCCGAATGACGATACAACGGATGGCGATAGGGTGTGTTGAGTACCGTATAAACATATTGACGGGAACGCGCATCATAACGCGGATGAAATCCGTCATGCAGGCACATATCGCGCAAGGCAATATCATCGGGCAAATTGGCATTGATAGCGCGGAGTAAGGCTTCATCGGTATGCTTCCAATCCACATCAAAAGCGATGACCTGTCCAGTGGCATGGACACCCGTATCGGTACGACCCGCGCCTAAAACAGTCACAGATTGACCTGTCACTTGGTGAACAGCCGTCTCGACCATCAATTGGATTGTGGGTAAACTGAGTTGACGCTGAAAGCCCATATAGGCTGTGCCGTCATAGATGAGGGTGGCGCGATAACGAGGCATAAGGATGAATCAGATGGGTGTATGGACATAATTTATCCATACACCCGCTCAAATTATTCGCGTTCTGTCAGTTCAATGAGAACCATAGGGGCATTATCGCCCTTGCGGGGTCCCAATTTGTAAATGCGGGTATACCCACCTTCACGATTGGCAAAGCGAGGGGCAATTTCATCGAACAATTTCTTCACCAAGTCGCGGTCATTGCCCAAACGACTGGCGGCGATACGGCGGGCATGAACACCCACTGTTGGGTCATTCGATTCTTCTGCTTTTTTGAGTCCACGTTTAGCGATGGTAATCATGCGTTCAATACTACGACGCGCAAAAACGGCTTTGGCGTGGGTGGTCTCAATGCGACCATGTTCCAAAATTTCACGGGTGAGGTTCATCCGCAAGGCTTTACGATGTGCGCTGTCGCGGCTTAATTTCTTGCCATATACATTATGTCTCATGAGTTCCTCTGGGTAATAACCCTACTGATTAAAATCTGGAACATGATAGGTCATGTCCTATCATGCCCAGTTGCGGTTTAGCTAGGTATTATCTGCGCCACTATCCACAGGCATATAGCCTTTTTCGCGCAGTTTATCCACCAATTCATCTAACGATTTCTCGCCAAAATTACGGATGGCGAGCATGGCATCTGAGCCACGTTCCAACATATCTAGAACGTCTCCGATGGTGGTAATGCCGGTGCGTTTGAGCGAATTAAACACGCGCACGCTCAAATCGAGTTCTTCTATCAGTTTGTTATCAAATGGACGGGGACGGTCTGGCACATCGGCTTCGATGGTGTCCATTTCAATCCCAAAATCGCCCAATCCGCCTTGGTCAAAAATGCCACTGATGATACGCAAGTGACGGATGAGGATATTTCCCGCTTGTGCGAGTGCTTCCTCTGGGCGCACAGTGCCATCTGTCCAAATTTCTAGCACCAATTTGTCATAATTGGTGCGTTGCCCAACACGGGCGCGTTCCACCTCAAAATTGACACGCTTCACAGGGCTAAAAATGGCATCTACGGGCAATTCACCAATGGGCAAGCGTCCGCGGTCTTCTGCGGGGCTATAACCACGTCCCAAGCGCACCTCAAATTCCATCTCGATGTGTGCATGGGGTGAATCTACGGTGAACAGATATAAGTCGGTGTTTTCGATTTGGACTTCTGACGGGCAGAGAATATCTGCCGCCGTGACTGTCCCTTCGCCACGATGTTGCAATTTAAGACGCGATTGCTCACCCTCTAATAGCTTAAGGCGCAATTGCTTAACTTGCAAAATAAGCTGGGTCATGTCCTCACGCACATCGGGGATGGCAGAAAATTCATGATGCACATCCGAGACACGGATACTGGTAACAGCCGACCCGGGTAGGGACGACAGCAACACACGCCGTAGGGCATTCCCTAATGTCAAGCCGAAACCACTTTCGAGTGGACCAAAGACAAAGCGCCCATAATTGCGCGTAATGGCATCTGTTTCGACTTTGTGCGGTAAAACCATATTATTTGTGACCAAATGACTACCCTCTGGCTTCTTGCCAACTAACGACCCAACGATAACGATTAAACACGACGTTTCTTGGGGGCGCGAACACCGTTGTGGGGAATTGGGGTCACATCGGTGATGGAACGCACCTTCATACCACTACCTTGAACGGCGCGGATTGCGGCTTCACGTCCAGGTCCTGGACCTTTAACAAACACATCAACTTCTTTCATGCCGTGTGTTTGTGCGACTTCAGAGGCGGTTTGTGCCGCCATACGTGCGGCATAAGGGGTGCTTTTGCGGCTACCCTTAAACCCACTTGTCCCCGCGCTAGACCACGACACCACATTGCCAGATTGGTCTGTGAGCGATACGATGGTATTGTTGAAGGTGGCGTAGATATGCGCCTGCCCATAGGGGATATTCTTTAAGACTTTTTTGGCGGCGCGACGCGCCGAACCTTGTGTAGCTTTCCCTTTTGCCATAAAGGACTCCTTATATACTTTGGCTATACAGTTAAGAACGCCCGCGTCACAAATTGGGCGCAAGGCGCTCTTGAGATGATCGTTTTTTATAACAAAAACCATTGCCATAGCAGAAAAAGGTTGCCCTTCCCTGCTATGACCCACCCAAAGATTATTTCTTGGTTGCGCCTCTACGACGACCACGCCCTGGGACTGTCTTTTTAACACCGCGTTTGGTACGTGCGTTAGTACGGGTACGTTGACCACGCACAGGCAAATTACGGCGATGACGCATTCCACGATACGACCCAATTTCTTGAAGGCGCTTGATATTGAGTTGCACCTGACGGCGCAAATCGCCTTCGGTGGTCAATTTGCCAATTTCCTCACGCAATGATTGCACTTGGGCTTCGGTCAAATCTTGCACACGGACGTTGGGGTCAATCCCAACCGTTGCCAACAATTTTTGGCTGGTGGTCTTGCCAATACCGTAAATATACGTCAAACCAATTTCAACACGTTTGTTACGCGGCAGGTCTACACCTTCAATACGAGCCATGCTTAATTTCTCCTAAAAAAATGTCCCTGCGAATTATCCCTGGCGTTGTTTGTGCTTGGGATTTGAACAAATAATCATGACGCGCCCTTTGCGTTTAATGACGCGACACTTGGGGCAACGCACTTTAATAGATGTTGAGACTTTCATCAGATATTATTCCCTGTGATTATCAAACATAAGGACGAAAACGATAGCATAAAACGCGCAAAATTTCAACTGCCAACCTACATACCACTTCTTTTGTATGGGGGGTTAATGGCAGTCATCCCACATCTATCGCTAGATTATAGAGATATGCCAATCACCATCATACTCTTATAGTAAGGTTAGTACAATGGGGTCGCCGTCTGTAATGGCGATTGTATGCTCAAAATGAGCGCATAACGAGCCATCGCTGGTGACGACTGTCCAACCATCAGACAGTTCTTTCAATTTTTCGCGTCCTGCAATCACCATCGGCTCTATGGCATAAGTCATGCCGGCTGCCAACGGTGGATTATAGGCAAGTAGTCGTTGCACCTTCTTGGGGTTACTATGCCACCAATTCGGTACTTGTGGTTCTTCGTGCAATTTACGCCCTACCCCATGCCCTGTATAATCCCGCGCAACCGTATAACCATGTTGCTCGGCATAGTTTTGGGTGGCGCGGGCGACATCGCTCACGCTGTTGGGGATATGCGATGCCTCAATTGCCGCCCAGAGTGATGCTTCTGATACATCTAACAGGCGTTGCACGGCGGTTGGAATCTCGCCAATTGCCCATGTCCACGCCGAATCACCAATAAATCCCTGATAAATACATGCTGTGTCGAGGCTAATAATATCGCCCTCTTTAAGCAAGCGTGTTTTTGACGGAATGCCATGCACCAATTCATGATTGATGCTGGCGGTGATGGTCGCAGGAAATGGCGGGTTGCTATTATTGCCACCCCGATAATTGAGAAATGCTGGAACTGCCCCATGGTCACGAATAACGGTCTCTGCGATGTTATCCAGTTCCCATGTGCTAATACCCGGACGGAGCGCATCTTTCATCGCCGCATGAGCGCGTGCCACAATTCGCCCAGACTCACGCATGATGGCGATTTCGTCTGGTGTTTTGAGAATTACACCGTCTGGCTCTTGCTTGGGCTTTGGAGCCGGCTTTGGCATGGGCGGACGGGCAATTGGCTTGATATACGATTTATTGCGTGACATGATACAACGTTCTTTCTACTCATCCCAACAGGGATTTTATCTGCTGGCTAACGGTCTCAATTGACAAGGTGGCATCAATGCGTTGCACCAACCCTTTTTGGCTATAATAGTTGATGAGGGGCATGGTCTGCTCCAAAAAGGTGTCTATGCGTTTGATGACATAACTGGCATCATCATCGGCACGACGTGCCAATTTTTGCCCATTGAGTGAGGCTTCTAGGCGTGGCGGAAAGGCTTTTTCTGGATGTTCCACAAATTGCCACTGAATATCGCCTGCATTGGAATAAATGTTATAAGCAACGCCTGTATGAGCATCAGTCACCCGTCCGTATGCCCGTTTGAAAGCGGTATACGAATCGAGTTCCAAAAGTAACACCCGTTTTATCACACTACCCTTTTGGGCAAGATGAGCATCGAGCCATTCTGCCTGATGAATCGTGCGTGGAAAGCCATCAAAGATGACCCCTTTTTGAGCATCATCAGCCAAAAGACGTTCTGCGACCATTTTTTCGGTGGTCTCGTTGTCTATCAATGCTCCGCTATTCATGAGGTTTTGGATTTGCACCGCAAAATCATCGGTGCGGGTTTTCATAGCGCGGAATAAATCCCCGGTCGAAATTTGAGGAATCCCAAATTCGCGTTGGATAAACTGGGCTTGTGTGCCTTTGCCTGCGCCTTGCACACCCATGATAATCACATAAAGGCTCATGAGAATATCCTTTCCAAAAATTCGATGTTGAATATTGATAAAAATCGGACGAGGTCTCCCCCCGCCCGCCGAACATGCTTAGCGCATAAAGCCTTCGTAATTCCGCATAACCAGTTGGGCTTCCAATTGGCGTAAAAAGTCAATAACTACACCGACCACAATGATAATCGCAGCCCCGGCAAGCACGTTGGCGGCGTTATTGCCTGTCGCCACAGCTTCGCCAGGGAATAGGAAGGTATTGAGTAAATCCACCAAACCAGGGGTGATAGCAATCACACCCAAGAAAACCGCGCCCACAAGGGTGATGCGTCTGGTCACGCGCAGAATATACTCTTCTGTACGCTTACCGGGACGAATACCGGGGATAAACCCACCCTGCCGTTGCAAATTATCTGCCAATTTTTGGTTGGTAATCATCACTTCTGAATAGAAGAAGGTAAAGGCAACTGTGAGGAAGAAGAACAATCCCCAGTAGATTAGCCCTTGCTGATTGCCAAACGAGGTGGTGATGCTGGTCTTAAACGGACCATCAGGGAAGAATGCCACGATAACCGTTGGGAATGTGATGATGGCTTGTGAGAAGATGAGGGGAATCATCCCGACAGGGTTCACGCGCATCGGCACATGGGTGGCTGTTCCGCCATATTGCTTGCGTCCGCGCACCCGCTTGCCATATTGCACAGGGATACGCCGTACACCCTCTTGGACATAAATGCACACCACAATACTGACTAGCACAATAATGATAAACAGTACAACATCCCAAATGGGGTGCAACGATGTGCCAATCAGGTTAAAGAAGCTACTTGGGGCGCGTGCGACAATGCCCGCAAAGATGATAATCGAAATACCGTTGCCAATCCCTTGTTCGGTAATCAGTTCACCAAGCCACACAGCAAACATTGTACCTGCGGTCATGGTTATCAATACCGAGATAGTCACCAAGAAATTTATCCCAAACTGCGGAATAATTTCGGTGGCTTGAGCATTGGATTGTAGCAAAAGCGTGTTAAAGATTTGGATTTGGCTATACGATTGCAAAAGTGCCATAGGGATGGTGGCATAATATGTCCAGCGTTGGATTTTTTCTTGACCACCGGGTTCTTTTTGAACTTCTTGCAAACGTGGGACAATTGGAATTAGGAGTTGAAAGATAATGGATGCCGTGATGTATGGGTAAACCCCATTGGCAATCACACTAAAATTTGCCACCGCCCCACCCGATAACAGGTTCAACACATTAATCAGACCTGCACCCGCATTGGTTGGGCTGAGGAGTTCACGCAAAGCATTGCGGTCTACCCCCACCACTGGCACATGGGTTGCAAATTGATAAATGATGAGGATAAGCCCTGTAATGAGCAGTTTATTGCGGACATCTGGCAAGCGCCATGCGTTCCGTAATGCCTCTAACATAAAAATGCCTCCATAACATCGTGTCTAAAACGTGCATAGGGACATGGTAAAACTACCGTGTCCCTACCCTTGTTAGTTATCAAAGACTCATTCGTCTTTCAAAATCCGCACTCCGCATTATTCTGCATAGAGTTTGGCAAGTTTTTCTTTGGTGAGCAACTTCACAGTTGCCCGTGCGCCTTTGAGTTTGAGGGCAATAAGCGTGACAGAACCACCAACATTGGTGATTTTTTCGGTTGCGCCTTTGGTCATCCGATGGGCGCTAACAGTGAGTTTTTTGGTCAGGTCGCCCTTGCCCATAATCACAACAGGTTTTAACGCATCGCGGATAAGCCCTTTGTCATAGAGGGTCTGTGGATTGACCACATCGCCGTCATTAAAACGGGCTTCCAAAAAGCGCACATTCACTTCTTGGTGTTCAATACGAAAAATATTGGTAAACCCGCGCTTAAATGGCAAACGGCGCACAAGGGGCAATTGACCACCCTCAAAAAACGCGCCTTTACCACCACCACGACGAGCGCCCATACCTTTTGTACCACGCCCTGCGGTTTTACCTTTACCAGAGGCAATACCACGACCAACACGACGGAATTTTTTCTTTTGTGACCCTGGTGCGGGTTTTAAATCATGCAGTCTCATTGTCTGTTACCTCTTCAACGGTCAACAGGTGGCGGATTTTATGAAGCATACCCGCAATCTGTGGTGTTACGGTATGAATACGGCTTTGGCGGATTTTACGCAGTCCCAAAGCGCGTGCAGTAGCGCGTTGGTCTTGAGTATAGCCGATGACACTACGGACGAGTGTCACACGGACTTTTTTATAGTCACTCATCTTTGGTTGTCTCCGTTGGTTCTATACGAATGGTTGCTTTGCGCTCCCAGAATGGACGAACTTCGTTCACATCCTTGCCACGCATTGCCGCCAATTCTTCGGCGCTCCGCAATTCGGTCAATGCTTTCATGGTTGCCATGGCAACATTGAGCAAATTGGGGCTACCTTGACTTTTTGTCAAAATATCGTGGACACCAGCCGCTTCGAGTACAGCGCGGACACCACCAGCGGCGATGACCCCAGTACCTGGAGATGCGGGCTTGAGCAATACTTTGCTCCCGCCATATTTTGCGGTGATTTCGTGAGGGATTGTCACGCCAGACAGTGCCACTGGACGCATATTGCGCCGAGCGCGGTCTGCGGCTTTGCGGATGCTATCGGGAACGCCACGCGCCTTACCGATACCCACGCCAACACGACCTTTATTGTCGCCAACAATCACCACGGTACGGAAGGCGAAACGTCGCCCTCCTTTAATTACTTTCGCTACGCGCTTAATATCGATAACACGCTCATCAAATTCATCGCGGTCGTCATCGCGTTTTTCGCGGCGCTCTCTCTTTTCTTTTTCTGCCATAGTTGTCCTCTAAAAATAGACTCTGTTGTGGGAAAATCCCAGCAAATTAGAATTCAAGACCAGCTTCACGCGCCGCTTCAGCCAATGCCGCCACGCGCCCATGATATTTATATCCACCACGGTCAAACACAACCATGTTCACTCCTGCTGTTTTGGCGCGTTCTGCGACCATTTTACCGACCAATTTGGCGGCTTCGACTTTTGTCTTGCCGTCTAATTGTTTTTTGATTTCTTCATCAATGGTAGAGGCAGAGACGAGTGTCTTGCCAGCTTCATCATCAATGACTTGGGCATAAATGTTGCTTAAGCTACGAAACACACACAAGCGAGGGCGACTTGGAGTCCCCTCAACTTTGGCGCGAAGGCGGCTGTGGCGACGAATGCGCGATTCAGATTTCTTTTGACCTTTAATATCAGGCATGAGATAATTTCCTTATTTCTTCCCAGATTTACCAGCTTTACGGCGGACAACCTCGCCACGATAGCGAATCCCTTTACCCTTATAGGGTTCGGGGGGACGCAACTCGCGGATATTGGCGGCAACTTGTCCAACCACTTGTTTATCAATGCCATTGATATGAATCACGCGCCCTTTGCTGTCTTTTTCAACTTCAAAAGAGACGTTTTCATCGGGTGGGGTGACCACAATTTCGTGGCTATAGCCCAATTTGAGGACTAAATCCCTGCCACGCATATCGCCTTGATATTGCACACCCTCGATATCGAGGGTACGGCGAAAGCCTTCAGAGACACCAGTCACCATATTTGCCAGCAAAGCACGGGTCAACCCGTGCAACGCCTTATGACCTGCGGCATCTGAGGGGCGCGACACAACAAGGTTGCCCTCTTCCATCGCCACCGACATTTCGGGATGAACCACTTGCTTTAGTTCGCCCTTGGGTCCCTTAACGGTGACGTTTTGTCCTTCTATGTTAATCTCTACCTTTGCGGGCAGAGTAATAGGTTTTTTACCAATCCGAGACATCGTTTTTCTTCCTTATCACCAAACGTAGCACAGCACTTCGCCACCCACACGCTCGCGGCGGGCTTGTTGCGCGGTCATCACACCTTTTGGCGTGGTGACAATCGCAATGCCTGTACCGCTTAACACACGGGGCAAATCGCGGCGACCACTGTACACACGACGACCGGGTTTACTCACACGAGAAATGTTTGTAATCACCGGGCGACGGCTACGACGTGGACCATAATATTTGAGCGTGATGTGAATAATATTCACAGGCAGTTCGTCACCAATCGTATAATCCTCAATATAACCTTCGTCTTTGAGGATGCGTGCAATCTCGACTTTGATTTTCGATTTTGGCACTTCTACTATTGGTTTTCCGACCATTAGCGCATTACGAATGCGCGTTAACATATCTGCAATCGGGTCATTGGTCATGTTGGCTTTGCTCCTACCAGCTAGATTTCACAACGCCAGGAATTTCTCCCTTAAGCGCCATCTCACGAAAACAAATGCGACACAATCCAAAACGGCGGATATACCCACGCGGGCGACCACATTTTTGACACCGGTTGCGGATTTGTACTTCATATTTACGTTTGCCCTCGCGGGCAATCATAGACTTTTTAGCCATGGGTTATAGTCTCCAGCACCTTAATTATCACGGAATGGCATACCCAATAATTTGAGTAAGCGCCGACCTTCTTCATCGGTCTTAGCAGAGGTGACGATGGTGATTTCCATCCCGCGTAGTTGGTCAATTTTGTCGAAATCAATTTCTGGAAAAACCAGTTGTTCGCGCAGACCAACCGTATAATTACCACGCCCATCAAGTTTGGCAGGCACCCCGCGAAAGTCGCGGATACGTGGCAGAGCAATATTAATTAGGCGGTCTAAGAGCGCCCACATCTTTTCGCCACGCAATGTCACCTTCACACCGATTGAGCGTCCTTCACGCAACTTAAAGCTTGCGATACTCTTTTTGGCTTTGGTGATAATCGGTTGTTGCCCAGTGATAATGCGTAAATCTTCCACCGCACCATCGAGCAATTTGGGTTCGTCCATCGCTTTGCCCAAGCCAATATTCAACACGACTTTTTCGATGCCGGGAACTTGCATAATATTGGCATACTTAAATTCGCTCATCAAGGCTGGCAAAACTTCTTCGCGGTAGCGTGTCTTTAACAATAATTCATTCGTCATGATTTTCGCTCCGCTTAATCTATATTGGCGTTACATTTTTTGCAGTGGCGCACTTTTCCGCGACCATCCACAAAACGAAATCCGATACGAGTGGGTTGATTGCAAGCTGGACACACCAACATCACATTGGAGAGGTCTAACGGAGAATCAAACTCGACAATTTGGGCAGGAATCTGTTGATTCCCAACCTGACGCGCCTTTTCATGGCGTTTGAGTATATTGACACCGTTCACAACCACACGATTGTCTTTGGGAAGCACTGTGACAACTTCGCCACGCTCACCTAAGTCTTTTCCTGCGATGATAACTACGGTGTCTCCTTTCTTAATTCGTTGCATCTTTCTTATTCTCCTTCATTTCGGGGGGCTTATGCTTACCCTGCGCCCGAAATAGCGTATGATTACAGTGTCTCTGGGGCAAGAGAGACGATTTTCATGAAGCCCTTATCGCGCAATTCACGCGCCACAGGACCAAACACCCGTGACCCTCTTGGGTTGGTGAGGTCATCTGCCAAAATCACGGCGGCGTTATCGTCAAAACGGATATACGAGCCATCATCACGGCGATATTCTTTTGCTACACGAACAATTACGGCACGCACGACTTCAGATTTTTTGACATTGCCTTGTGTAGAAGCAGATTTCACTGTCCCTACGACAATATCGCCAATCGAGCCATAACGTCTGCGAGAGCCACCCAACACGCGGATGACCAAGATTTCTTGTGCGCCGGTATTATCGGCAATCACTAACCGAGATTCAGTTTGAATCATGACTACTTCTTCTCCTCACCCAAATCTTTGCTCACATTGAACACTTCGGGTGTTTCTAACACTTCTTCAACAACCCACCGTTTATTTTTGCTGAGGGGGCGGCTTTCGACCACACGCACCACTGCCCCAACGGGAATGCTGTCACTTTCATCGTGTGCCATGATTTTTTTGGTAGACACAACGACTTTTTTGTAGATGGGGTGCATTTTACGACGTTCCAAAAGCACCACAACGGTTTTTTGCATTTTGTCACTAACAACACGACCAACGAGTCGCCGACGATTATTAGCCATGTTATTTTTCTCCTTCGGCGGATTGTTGCGCCGCTAATGCGCGTTCATGTTGCATACCGAGCAACCGCGCCAAGCCACGTTTGGCATAACGCAATTGATTGCCATCTTCTAATTGATTGGCGGCTTTTTGAAAACGCAAGTTAAAAATCTTCTCGCGTTGGTCTTCAATCGCATCCACCAATTGTTCATCGGTCATATTCCGAATATCACGTACACTTTGTTCTGCCATTAGGACACCTCTTTTCCAGAGATGGGGTCAATGCGTTTGATGAAGCGTGTCTTGCATGGCAATTTGAATGCCGCAAGGCGTAAGGCTTCACGAGCGAGTTCTTCTTCAATACCCGCCATTTCAAACAACACACGCCCCGGTTTAATCACTGCAACCCAATATTCCACTGGACCTTTACCTTTACCCATACGGGTTTCGGCGGCTTTTTTGGTAACGGGTTTATCTGGAAATACACGAATCCAAATCTTCCCACGGCGCTTGACATAACGCACCATCGCTTTACGGGCGGCTTCGATTTGACGGCTGGTGAGCCACACGGGGTCTAGGGCTTGTAAGCCAAATTCCCCAAATTGCACCACAGCGCCTCTGTCTGCCTTACCGGTCATGCGTCCGCGCATCTGCTTACGATATTTTACACGTTTTGGCATTAACATTGCCGATTTTCTCCCTCATCACCTATCTGAAGTGGAGAGAAGCGTTCTCTCCACCACATCCTCTTATTAAGAGGCAACATGAACATCTTTGTCGGCGGAACGATTGGTAATATCTGGCAATTCCACTTTGAGAATGTCGCCCTTATAAATCCATACTTTGATACCAATCCGACCATAGGTCGTCAAGGCTTCGGCTGTGCCATAATCAATGTTGGCACGCAATGTTTGGCGAGGAATACGTCCTTCTGCCGCCCATTCACGACGAGCCATATCTGCACCCGCCAACCGACCACTCACATTAACACGAATCCCTTGTGCGCCTTGACGCATCGCCTGACTAATGGCACGTTTGATGGCACGGCTATGACCAATACGGCGTTCCAATTGCCCCGCAATATTAATCGCTACCAATGTCGCATCGAGGTCTGGTTTTTCGATTTCGGTCACTTTGACATTGCACTTTTTACCGTTGGTCAGTTTTTCTAAACCTATTTTAAGGTTTTTCACTGCCGCGCCCTTGCTTCCGATAAGGATACCGGGACGGGCGGTGTGAATATTGACCAAAACTTGGTTGCTCTGACGCTCAATCTCGATTTTAGAGACACCCGCTTTTTCGCCCTCTTTACGGACAAAGTTGCGGATTTTGCGGTCTTCATGCAGTAATTCGACATATTTGTCGCCTTCGGCATACCAACGTGCATCCCAATCCCGATTGATTTTCAGACGAAATCCTATTGGATGTACTTTACGACCCATTATTTAGCCTCCCGTTGTGCCAAAATCACTGTGAGATGTGACGAGCGTTTGACCCGTGGTTTATACCGTCCACGCGCCCCTGCCTTAACACGGCGTGCGCGAGGACCTTCATCTGCAAAGATTTGTGCCACATACATTTCGGTTGGGTCGAGGTCAAAGTTATTCTCTGCATTCGCCATAGCCGATTCGAGCGTCTTTTTTACGATATTCGCGCCTTTTTGGGGCATGAATCTCAATGCCACCCGCGCTTGTTCTGCATTCATCCCACGCACTTGGTCACAAACTAACCGAAGTTTTTGGGGAGAGATGGAGACGTATTTATATTTTGCGTAAACTTCCATGTCGTTCCCCTATTTCTTCTTCTTCTTTTCGACCAGATGCCCGCGATAAGTGCGGGTGGGCGCAAATTCGCCCAATTTATGCCCTACCATGTTTTCTGTCACATAAATAGGGACATGCCGACGACCATCGTGGACGGCGATAGTATGACCAACCATTTGTGGAAAGATGGTGCTGGCTCTGCTCCATGTGCGGATAACAGCACCCTTTTTACTTTCCGCATTCAGTTTTTCAACTTTTTTCAACAATTTGGGACTGATAAAAGGTCCCTTTTTTAATGAACGCGACATCTATTCTATCCTCATGCTCTCTTATCGCCACGACGACGGACGATGAAACGGTCGGTACGATGGTTGGTACGGGTGCGCTTGCCCAAAGCAGGCTTGCCCCATGGCGTTTTTGGACCGGGCATACCGATACCAGAACGACCTTCACCACCACCATGTGGATGGCTGTTGGGATCCATGGCGACACCACGTACCGCAGGTCTCCAGCCCATCCAGCGCGAGCGTCCAGCCTTGCCCAGTTTTACATTGGCATGGTCGGTATTACCAACCTGTCCAATGGTCGCCATACACCGTTCATGAATGAGGCGAACCTCACCACTTGGGAGACGAACTTGGCAATAAGTGCCTTCTTTAGCCACCAATTGGGCAGAGACACCCGCAGAACGTACCAATTGACCACCCTTACCGGGTTCCAATTCGATATTATGAATTTGTGTACCCAATGGAATATTGCGAATTTCGAGCGCATTGCCCGGACGCAATTCTGCCAATGGACCGTTGCCCACAATATCACCAACTTTTAGGTTCAATGGCGCAATGATGTAGCGTTTTTCGCCATCTGTATATTCTAGCAAAGCGATACGTGCAGTACGATTTGGGTCATATTCAATGGCAAGCACAGTGGCTTTAGCATCGAATTTGTTACGACGAAAATCTATCAACCGATAGCGCCGTTTATGACCACCACCGCGATGACGCACTGTCACCTTGCCCCGATGATTACGCCCACCATGTTTGCGGATTGCTTCGGTGAGCGAGCGTTCTGGCTTGGACTTGGTAATTTCTTCAAAACTGTGACCCGTCATCCCCCGCCGTCCTGCGGAGGTAGGTTTATAAACTTTAACCGCCATTTGCTTGCCCTCTACGCATTAAATAAATCAATCGTGTTGCCGGGCTTTAGGGTGACAACTGCTTTTTTCCAGCTCTTAGCGCGAATATATTGCTTGCGCCCTCGTTGCCCGCGTTTAGCAGGCACGACCATGGTATTCACCCGTTCCACTTCGACATCAAAAATAACCTCTATCGCCTCTTTAATTTGTGGCTTATTGGCACCAAGTGCCACTTCAAACGTGTATTTACCGAGGTCTTCTGTTACCGCGTTTGATTTTTCAGTCACAATTGGGCGACGCAACACTTCATATAAATGGATTGCTGGCATCTTGTCTTACTCCTTCTTTCCCCAGAGGCTGGTAATGAGTTCCAACGCTTCTAGGGTGACAACGACTTTTTCATAATTGAGCAAGTCACGCATATTGAGGTAGCTGGCACGCAGCGACATCGCATCGTCCAAGTTACGCACACTCAATTCGACTGGCTCATTTTTTGTTGCCAATAGCACCAGCGCAGAGTTATTGCCCACAAGGTTGTTTAACACTTGGCGCATCTCTTTGGTTTTGGGAGTCGTGAGGCTTAGTGAATCCACAAAGACCAATTGGTCATCGCGCAAAAGGGCGCTCAGGGCGCAACGAATGGCGAGTTGGCGCATCTTGCGTGGCATACTCTTGGTGTATTTGCGTGGTCGAGGACCATGCGCCACACCACCGCCCACAAAAATCGGCGCACTTTGCGCCCCATGACGCGCCCGCCCAGTGCCTTTTTGACGGTACATCTTCGCACCAGTCATACGCACTTCGCTACGGGTCTTGGTGTTGTGCGTCCCCAAGCGTGCATTTGCCATTTGGCGCACATAGGCTTGGTGCATCAACCCAACATTGACATTTACTTCAAATATATCGGCTGGCAAGTCAATGGTTTTAACCTGCTTACCGTTCATATCCATCACAGGCACTTGCATCTTCTAGTCTCCCTTACTTTCTCGGACGCGCTGGCTTGATAAACACAATTCCGTTTTTGGCACCAGGGATAGACCCACGTACCGCCAACAAATTGCGTTCTGCATCCACAACGACCACTTCCAAATTTTGGGCGGTCACACGAGTGTTGCCATAATGACCCGCCATGCGCTGTCCCTTCATGGTACGCCCTGGGAAGGTATTTTGCCCCACAGAACCGGGCGCACGCTCACGGTCAGATTGACCATGCGTTTTTGGCTGTCTTCTAAAGCCATGCCGTTTGATGGCACCTGCAAAACCACGACCTTTGCTGGTGCCAATGACATCAACGCGCTCACCTTTTACAAAAACATCTGCTTTAATTTCTTGACCTTCAGTGACATCCACTTGGTCATCTTTCAGACGAAACTCACGCAATACACGCAAGGCAGGCAGGCTATTGCGACGCAAATGCCCCAATTGCCCTTGTGTCAGATGTTTTGGCTTGGTTTCGTTAAAGCCGAGTTGCACTGCCACATAGCCATCTCTATCCGATGTACGGATTTGGGTGACAAAACATGGACCAGCTTGAATGACGGTCACAGGGACAATTTTCCCTTTTTCGTCAAAGATTTGGGTCATACCCACTTTTTTACCGATAATACCTTTCATACGCTTCCTCTCGGTGGGATGCTGTCGCAATCTGCGCCGGGCGTTTTGCACCCGCTCCCAACCTATCTACTGATATAGCGGCGGATAACTCTTCTCCGCATATATCACATCCCAACTAAATCTTGATTTCAATATCTACACCAGCAGGCAGGTTTAAGCGCATGAGGGTGTCAATCGTCTTGCTATCTGGGTCAAGCACATCAATCAGACGTTTATGGGTTCTGATTTCAAAATGTTCTTGCGAGTCTTTGTCAATAAATGGTGAGCGTATCACCGTAAACCGTTCTAAACGTGTTGGCAACGGCACTGGTCCCACCACCCGCGCCCCAGTCCGTTCTGCTGTCTCGACAATGCGTTGGGCAGATTGGTCTAATACACGGTGGTCGTATGCCTTAAGGCGAATCCGAATTTTGTTTTTCGTAACCATAACAATCCTCTTGCCTCGGTCTATGAGGCGCTAGGCACTATCTTTGGTGGGCTTCTTCATTTTTGGGTCAAAGAAAGGCGTAGTTGGCTACGCCTTTCCCCACCGTTAAATAATGCCGAGAGGGTCTCGGCATTATTTTTGATGATTTAGCACACCGCAACAGCGCGTGTTACTTCGTCACTTCCACGATGATACCCGCACCAACGGTCAAGCCGCCTTCACGGATAGCGAATTTAGAGCCTTTTTCGAGCGCGACAGGCATGATAAGTTCCACGTCCATTGTCACGTTATCGCCAGGCATAACCATTTCCACGCCTTCGGGCAGGGTCACGGTACCGGTCACATCCATGGTACGGATGTAGAATTGTGGGCGATAGCCAGTGAAGAAAGCCTTATGACGACCACCTTCATCCTTCTTAAGGATATAGACTTCGCATTTGAAGTGGCGGTAAGGGACGATACTCTTTGGCTTTGCCAAAACCATCCCGCGTTCCACGTCTTCACGGTTGATACCACGGAGCAAAATACCGGCATTGTCGCCAGCTTTGGCAGCATCGAGTTCTTTGTGGAACATTTCGATGCCAGTCACGATGGTTTTCACAACTTCATCGCGCAAACCAACGATTTCGATTTCTTCACCCTTGAGCAATGTACCACGTTCAACACGACCAGTCACCACAGTACCGCGACCTTTGATGGTGAACACATCTTCCACAGGCATGAGGAAGGGTTTGGATGTTTCGCGTTCTGGGGTTGGAATCCACGCATCCACTGCATCCATCAATGCCAAGATTGGGGCATATTCTGGGGCGTTGGGGTCGTTGCTGGTGCATTCAGATGCTGCCAAAGCCGAACCACGAACAACGGGGGTCGCGGGGTCAAATCCATATTGTGCCAGCAATTCGCTCAATTCCATCTCGACCAATTCGAGCAATTCAGGGTCGTCCATTTGGTCAACTTTATTCAAGAATATCACCATTGCTGGCACTTCCACTTGGGCAGCCAAGAGGACGTGTTCACGGGTTTGGGGCATAGGACCATCGGGGGCGCTTACCACGAGAATAGCACCATCCATTTGGGCGGCACCGGTAATCATGTTTTTGATATAGTCACGATGGCCTGGGCAGTCTACGTGGGCGTAGTGACGCGCGGCTGTTTGGTATTCAACGTGACGGATGTTGATGGTGATACCACGAGCGCGTTCTTCTGGCGCATTGTCAATATCGGCATAATCCATCTTTTGTGCATCACCCCTGAATGACAACACTTTGGTGATGGCGGCGGTAAGGGTGGTCTTGCCGTGGTCGACGTGACCAATGGTGCCAATATTTACGTGCGGTTTACTGCGGTCGAATTTTTCTTTAGCCATTGTCTATCCTTATACTCTCTTAAAAATTGTGTTTAGCGAACATTCTGCGCTAGGCGCGTTATGATACACCGTTTTGGTGTATCGCCACAGGGGAAAATTGTTGTTTTCCCCTGTGATTTTTCCCTTAAAGCGTACCTTTAATCACTTCTTCGGCAATGCTATTGGGGGCGAGTGTGTATTTATCAAATTCCATCGTAAAGCTACCACGACCTTGCGTAATATTGCGGATGTTGGTCGCATAACCAAACATTTCCCCAAGAGGCACTTGTGCCGTAATACCACTGATACCAGTGCCACGCGGTTGCATTGCCTGAATCACACCACGTCGTGAGGACAAATCGCCCACCACAGACCCCATGTAATCGTCTGGAACAACCACTTCTACCTTCATAGAAGGCTCAAGAATGACGGGACCTGCTTTTTGTACTGCATCTTTTAGACACATTGAGCCAGCGATTTTGAATGCCATTTCGCTGGAGTCTACATCATGGTAAGACCCGTCTACCAATATTGCCTTCAGACCAACCATCGGGTAGCCAGCAATCACGCCGCCCATAGCAGTTTCTTTGATACCGTTCATGGTTGGGCGGATATATTCGTGAGGAACAGTCCCGCCTTTTGTACCATCAACAAACAAGAACTCTGCATAACCATCTTTGTTGTCTTTGATGGCTCTGGCGCGGTCTTCTTCGGTCATGGGTTCAAATTCGACCACGACACGCGCATATTGACCACGACCACCCGATTGACGCTTAAAGGTGGTATCCATACGGACAGAACGGGTGATGGTTTCACGATATGCCACACGGGGGCGACCTACCGTAGCTTGGACACCATATTCACGTTTCATACGGTCTACCAAAATTTCGAGATGCAACTCACCCATACCCTTAATTTTGGTTTGTCCGAGTTTGTCATCTACTTCTACAATGAATGTGGGGTCTTCTTCTGCAAGGCGACGCAACGCCAAAGCCATTTTATCTTGGTCGGCTTGGCTGTTTGGCTCTACTGCCACTTCAATCACGGGTGCAGGGAACGTAATGTTCTCTAGCATGATTTGATTGTTGGGGTCAGACAGGGTATCGCCCGTGAAGGTTTCTTTTAGGTTAATGATGGCGGCAATATCGCCTGCGTGTACTTCGTCAACATCTTCGCGGCGGTCTGCAAACATGCGGACGATACGCCCAACACGTTCACTTGTGCCTTTGGTGGTGTTTTGAACACTGGTGCCAGTACGAAGCACACCAGAATACACACGGGTGAATGCCAAGCGACCAAAGCGGTCGGTGATAATTTTGAACACCAACGCCGAGAGAGGATCATCATCATTTGGATGACGTTCTATTTCTTCATCGGTTTTTGGGTCAAGCCCTATAATCGCAGGCACATCCAAAGGCGATGGCAACAAATCAATCACGCGGTCAAGCATCATTTGTACGCCCTTATTTTTGAGGGCAGACCCGCAGATGACAGGGTGCAATTTACCTTTGATAGTGGCATCACGCAGAGCAGACAAAATTTCATCATCACTGATTTCTTCTTCCATCAGGAATTTTTCAGTGAGAAATTCATCTACTTCAACAATACGGTCAACCATTTCGGCACGTTCTGATTGGGCAAATTCCATAAAGTCATCAGGAATGGGGACATTTTCAATGTCTGTTCCCAAGTCATTGCCATAGATGACCAATTCCATCTTGAGCAAATCTATAATGCCCTTAAAGTCATCACCTTCGCCATAAGGAACTTGAATTTTGACTGGTTTACCAGCAACGCGATCAACAATCATGTCAACACAACGTTGAAAGTTTGCCCCAGAACGATCCATCTTATTTACAAAGCAAATACGAGGAACATTAAAGGAATCGGCTTGCCGCCAAACAGTTTCGGATTGGGGTTCTACGCCCATCACACCATCAAACACGACCACGCCACCATCGAGTACGCGCAAACTGCGTTGTACCTCTGCGGTAAAGTCAACGTGACCTGGGGTGTCAATGAGGTTAATATGATAACCCTTCCATTGGCATGTTACTGCCGCCGATGTAATGGTAATCCCGCGCTCGCGTTCTTGTTCCATATAATCGGTGGTCGCCGCGCCTTCATGTACTTCACCAATCCGATGCACCATCCCCGTATAATAGAGGACGCGCTCGGTGGTGGTGGTCTTGCCTGCGTCAATATGGGCAATAATGCCGATATTTCGCACCTTATTTAAATCGAGTTTCATATTTTTTGTCATACCGTTATGTTAAGTCTCTCACTCGTTGATTAGCTTAGATTCTATCTTAGCGGAAATGTGCAAAAGCACGGTTGGCTTCTGCCATGCGATGCGTGTCATCTTTTTTCTTGACAGCGGCACCTTGTCCGGTGGCGGCATCCATTAATTCGGCGGCAAGTCTGTTCGACATACCACGACCACCCCGCGCACGGGCATATTGAATAAGCCAGCGCATTGCCAATGAGGTCGCCCGCGATGGCGCAACTTCTACTGGCACTTGGTAAGTAGACCCACCCACACGACGCGGTTTGACCTCAACGGTTGGGGTCGCATTGCGAAGGGCTTGCTCAAAAATTTCCATTGGGTCTTTTTTGGCACGTTCTTCAACAAGCGCGAGCGCATCATACACAATACGTTGTGCAACGCTCCGTTTGCCACCATACATCATCCGATTAATCATCATGGTGATGTTCTTGCTGTTATATTTACTATCGAGCGGGACAACCCGCTTGGCTGGTGTACTACGTCTTGACATGATTAGGCTTCCTTATTTCTTCTTGCCAGTGGGTTGCGGTTGACCAGGCTTTGGACGTTTTGCGCCGTATTTACTCCGTGATTGTTGCCGATTTTTCACGCCGTCACTATCCAATGTGCCACGCACAATATGATAACGAACACCGGGCAAATCTTTAACACGACCACCGCGAATGAGGACGACACTATGCTCTTGCAAGCTATGACCTTCACCAGGGATATAAGCAGTTACTTCTAGCCCATTGCTAAGGCGAACACGAGCAATTTTACGCAACGCCGAATTCGGTTTTTTTGGTGTGGTGGTACGCACAACTGTGCAAACACCACGTTTTTGGGGCGCACCTTTCATACGGCGCGTCCGTTTTTGCGAAAACACATTTAACGTATATTGAAGCGCAGGGGACTTTGATTTCTTGCGTTTGCTAGAACGCCCTTTACGCACCAACTGGTTGATTGTTGGCATAATCTCTCCACATCAACTAAATGACATCACTATTAAAATTTTCTTGCCAGACTATTCTGGCGTTAAACAAGCAAAAAAACGCACAAACTGAAGTATGTCCGTATGCTTCTGGCTTCCAGAACACCGAGCCACCTACCACAGTTAGTAGGCACTTTCGCTGTTATCATCTTCAATTCAGCACAGAAACATTGCCCCCGTGGGGGTTGCGTGCTGTCTCTAAGTGGGGAGTATCATATCATCCCGTGTTCTAATTGACAAGGGCTGTAAATACACCAGTTTGTGCCATTCATCCGCATCTTTTAGACCATTTTGCACAAATCCATGTCTCTATCCTTAATTATCCCATTCCCAAAAGACACGCGGGTCACCATAATCGGCTAAATTCACTTCTCTGGGCATGGGTCGTATCGCAACATCGGCTGGAAAAACAAGGTGTAGCCTATACCTAAATGGATATAAGACACAGCATCAGCAAAATAAGTGCGCGAAGAGAACACCTCCACATGGCACAAAAAACGCCTTACTATCATTGTAAGGCGTGTGAAGAACATATCGAAAGCGTGGTAGGGGAATAAGCGGGTTAGCGTAGCCCAATGCCTCTATCGACATCGGCAGAATTGGGGACAACTTTGCTCATCCCGCGCAACAATTCATCTATACCCACTGGCTTGGTGAGTACCATATCTGCGCCTGCATCTATCGCCTGTCCCATCTGATACCCGCCCGTTGAGCCACTCACCACCACAATCGGCACCGTTGCGCCTTTGGCGTGCTTGCGGACAAAGTGAATCAGGTTAAGCCCATTGCCCTCACTCAGCATGAGTTCCATCAGGACAATATCGGGCATGTTGTGTTCGACTAGGGTGATGGCTTGGGTCAGATTTGATGCCCATATCGCCACGAATCCCGCCTGTTCCAACACCGATTTAATGGCATTGGCGACTTGTTCCTCTTCTTCTAAGATGAGGACGCGCTCCCCTTTTGAGATGGTGGGGATAATCACCTCATAAAACGGCATATCCTCTTTTTCATAGCTACTCGGTGTGACAACAAAAAATAATTGCACTTCTAGGCGACCAAACAGCAGGCTATCACCATGTTTGAGCCGATATTCCTGCCCTGCATCGAGCCGACCACTATTGAGGTACGTCCCGTTGGAACTGCCCAAATCGCGGATGCTCACACGACTATTACGTGCCGATATAACTGCATGAGTGCGTGACACCCCATGTTCATACCCGTTGTAAGTGGCTAAATCTACCTCTGGACGGTTGGTGCTATCGGCATCACCACGCCCAATCATCATAGATTCCGTGACTTTCACCTGTAACACCGTTGGCGTGCCAACAATTCGCAATTCAATCACCCAAGGGATGGCATAATCCAACGGACCTGTGCCTTGTCTGGGGGGAAGATTAGAGACCACATCTGGGTTGAGATGGCGGGTGACAGAATTTTGAGGCTTCGTGTCTGCCATAAGATTATCCTTCAACATCCGAACACTGTAAAAAGTTGTTTATATATTCATTGTATCGCTAATTATACTAAAAAGAAAATACACACACATTTTTCTTACAAATAACCGCCGTAAAGCCCCTAGCTTTAGCTATCGGGATATAAGGTATGTGATGTGTGTGGCTAGATTTTGTATCGGCAATTGTCGTATAAAATTTGCCACACCACCACATTTTGTGCTATCATGATAAGCACAGTGGGACATCACTGACAGATTTAAGGCTTTAGCCCAATACCGTTAAGATAAGGTTTTTTATCCCCACCCCACGCCGTGCGTACAACAGAAGCCACTGCTCTTCAGGGCATGTGGAGCGTCACTACTGTCTCAGTCAAGAGAAGACCAGTACATAAACTACGGCACTTGATGTTAACGGCAGAAGCCCCTAACTTTAGGTATGGGGAGTATGTCATAAATAACAACAAATCCCTGCCTCTAAAGGCAGGGATTTTTATATTATGCACGGGTTATGGGTCTATTTGAACAATTCACGCACAATGATATTGCGTTGAATTTCGCTTGTGCCTTCGTAGATTTGGAAGATTTTCACATCGCGGAGCAATTTTTCTACGGGATATTCCTTCATAAAACCATATCCACCGAATACCTGCACGGCATCTACGGCGGCTTTGGTCGCCATATCAGCGGCAAAGGCTTTGGCATAGGCGGCGAGGCGTGGATTCACCACGCCGTGGTCAACTGCCCATGCCGCTTGCCACACCAACAAACGGGCGGCTTCGTAATGGATTGCCATATCGGCAATTTTGTGACCAATGGCTTGATGTTGGAAAATCGGTTGACCAAATGCCTCGCGTTCACGGGCATATTTGATAGATTCTTCCAATGCACGGCGTTGCAAGCCAACAGCACCCGCCGCCACACCCGGACGGCTATAATCGAATACTTTCATCGCCAAATAAAAACCACTGCCTTCTTTGCCAATCATATTTTCTTCTGGCACTTCCACATTTTCAAATACGATTTCGGCAGTGTCTGATGCCCGTTGACCCAATTTATCAAATTTCTTGCCCACACTCACGCCAGGGGTATTGCGGTCAATGATAAATGCGGTCATCCCACGATGACCCGCGCTGGGGTCTGTTTTTGCAAATACGGTGAAGAAATTGGCATAGCTGGCGTTAGTGATAAAGGTCTTTGACCCGTTAATCACATAATGACTGCCTTTTTTATCGGCACGGGTTTGAATCCCGACCACGTTAGAGCCAGCCGCCGCTTCGGTCACACCATAGGCGACAAATTCACCTTTGTCTACCAAACGTTCACCGAGCCAATATTCTTTTTGGGCTTCACTGCCACCCAAAATAATCGGCAAGTCGCCCAAGCCATTCGTCCCGATGCTGGTGCTAATCCCAGAGCAACCATACGCCATTTCTTCGCTCACCAGACATTCTTCAAAGACAGATGCACCCACCCCGCCATAGGCTTCGGGGATGTTCATATTGACGAGTCCAATTTTGCGGGCTTTTTCAAAAATATCTTTGGGGAAAATCGCATCACGATCATAATGTTCAGCGACAGGGATAATTTCTTTTGTGGCAAAATCCCGCGCCATTTTTTGTAATTGTTTTTGGTCAGGGGTTAGCTCAAAACTCACACCACCAACAGATTCTAAAGTCGCAACCATAATTTAAGTCTCCAAGTAAAAAAATTTAACGATGATTAGATTATATCAAATACTAGGCGAAAAATGCAATTTTTTAATGGACACTATTCATAGGGATGGACATATCACCCCTATGAATCATGAAGATACACAGCGCACTACGGGACACTAACGAAGACGTGCCAGCAACGTGAGGGTGGCGTTGGTAATTTGTTGTGTCTGAGACTCGCGGCTGATGGTAGCGGGATTATCACCCGGTTGGTCGCCATACCAACCAAAATTAGCATGATTGCCACCCACAATTTCGACAAAAGTCGTATTGGTGGGCAAATAATCCGCAGACCCCAGCACCGTATTTGGTGTGGCAAGTCCGTCTAATGCACCATAGATAGAGGTCACTTGCAAATTTGTTTCTGCAAGGCTTTTGCTGGCATCTGGATACGATGCCCATAACACCAACCCACTCATTTTTTCGGGATTATCATACGCATACCAAGCCGCCATTGCCCCACCGAGTGAATGACCGCCGATTGCCCATGTTTCGATATTCGGAAAGCTGGCTATCACACCATCTGCACCTGTGATATTAAAAATGGCAAAATTGAGAGGCATGGGGACAATCACCACCAAATAACCCTCCTCTGCGATGGCATGGGCAGTCGGGGCATACGATTCGGGAAGCACTTTTGCGCCCGGATAAATGATAAACCCAACAGTGGGGTCTTGGTCGGTTGGCATAAATACCAGATAGGTATCTGTAGAAACTTCCACATCACGATCCGATTGCATCGCATCCCGCGCTTGTGGCATAGCTGCGCCAACAGGGGTTGATAACCATACCAATCCACCGATGATACCCACCAATAAAAAAACGGGGATGAACCACAATAATCGTCTGAATTTTTTAGACATACAAAGAACGCTCACTATATAAGCTAATAGAGAGCGTCATCTTATCAGGATTAAATGAGCCTTAGATAACACCTATCTCATTTTTTGATGAGTTTAAGCATCGCCTCACCTGCGCTTAATCCAGACATCACTGCGCCTTCTACCCGCGCAGACCCAAAACTATCTCCCGCCAAAATAAGCGGTTGGGGGGTCTGTGTGACCATGCAATGCTCGGCAAATGGGTTTAATGGACGAGAATAACGCCACCGCTTGAGTTGTGCCTCGCGGATATGCACCCGTTCATCCATAAAAATTCGCAAATCGGTGATAAGCGCATTGAGAACTCGTTCATCTGGTGCATCCCACAATTGATGGCTATATTCTTCACTCGCCTGAACGGTGACTAAAATGCCATTGGGTGATATACCCTTTTGATGATTATCGGCAATCCACGTAATATTGCCAGTGCGCCGTTGAATGGCACCTGGGGCGGGCAAGGTAACACGTCCGCCTTCTATCCAAAACATCCCCGCCAGACAGGGTGCATATTCAATTGCCATGACCAATTCTTTTTCTGTGGGGTTCAGAAAGGTTGCGCCATCTTCTAATATAGCGAGTGTTTGGGGCATGGGTGGGGTCATGATGAGCGCATCACTGGTGAATAAATCGGCATTTTCATCCTGAAAGACCCACCCTTGTTCATCATATGTGGCGGTGACGATTTTACGACCAAGCCGAATATCGTTTAGCCCACTCGCCACATGCTTGGCAAGCGCGTTCATGCCACCACGCACTGCATAACGCGGATGTCCATCGGTTGGGGTGGTAGCAAGGCTTCCATCGTTAAACCCATATGACCACACATAGACCAAATCTTGGGCAACCCATTCATCTACCATCGCCTGAAATTGTGGATGACGTACCGTAAAAAATTGTGCGCCATGGTCGGCAACACCCGTACCAATCCGCCGTGTGGCAAGCCGTCCGCCCACGCTGGTGGCTTTGTCCATCACACACACACTAACCCCGTTATCTTGCAGTACACGCGCCGCCAATAACCCGCTAATGCCTGCGCCGACCACAATCACTTCTGCTGTCACCTGATTCATATCCCGCGCTTTCACCATACACTGACCAACCTATACTCTATTGGGCATTTATCCCAATAAGCGACCAAATAAAATCGGTAAATTCTCTGGCTCAAAGGGTTTCACCAAAAAAGCAGAAGCCCCTGCCGCCATCACTTCATCACTCACATCTAACCCAGAGGTCATAATAACAGGGGTAGTGGCGAATGTGGGATGAACCCGTAAATGGCGCAACACCTCGACTCCGTGCATATCATTGAGATGGTAATCCATCAAAAAAATATCGGGATTCGATTGTTCTGCAATTCCCATTACATCGCCACCACGATTTGCAACCACCACATCATATCCATCCAATTCCAGAAGTGTTTGAAGCAATTTTACCGTTGTGCGGTCATCATCTACAATCATTACTTTTGCCAAAATATAGCCTCGCATCTTTTTTTGGTTTAACGACAAATTCTATGAATAGTGTATCTGTTAATTGCCTAACTGTCCATAAAATGATTGACAAAACTCATATTTTGGCGTTCAATAGAAAAAGCAACGGCAAAAGCACATCAAACACTTTTCCCCTTGCTTATAATGGTTCTAGTGAAAAGGTATTTCATGCACACTGATATTTCCCCCATACAAACACGCTAAAGACCTCCTACGCGCTGTGATTTTTTGTATGCGGTGATGTTCCTGCATCCCTCTCATTGTCTACAATTGTATAGGATTGGTCTTGCATCGGGCAGAATTTATTCTGTGTCCATCCGTCTATTTTCGATTTATCTACGGAGGCAATCCTAATTATGCTGTATTTATCTGTATCCAACATCACAAAAACCTATGGCTTTCATCATATCCTCAATGGCGTGTCGTTTGTCCTCAATATGGGGGAACGCATTGGCTTGGTTGGTGCGAATGGTGTGGGCAAATCTACTCTACTCAAAATTATTATGGGGCAAATCGAAGCCGATAGCGGGGGAATTTTCCTCTCTGGCGCGGGACATATTGGCTATCTGGAGCAAACTGTTCACGCACATGCCCATGAGACGATTGCCGATAGGATTATCGCCTCACAACACACCCTCTATGCCCTAGAAGTGACTCTGCGTAACTTGGAAGCACAAATGGCGACCACCAAAGGCGATTTATTCAAAACATTGATGCTAGACTATGGCGACAAAACCGAGCGATATGAGCGCATGGGGGGCTATGATGGCGAACATCGCATTGACACAGTGCTGGCGGGTTTGCGAATTGACCACCTGCCCCGCACACGCTTGGTCAATACCCTATCTGGTGGCGAAAAATCACGCCTCGCATTGGCGCTATTGCTCCTAGAATCACCCGATATTTTGCTCCTCGATGAGCCGACCAATCACCTTGATTTTGCCAGTTTAGCTTGGTTAGAGGGGTATCTGCGGACATATCGTGGTGGCGTTTTGATGGTATCACATGACCGCACCTTTTTGAATAAGACAGTCACCAGCATCCTCGAAATTGATGAGCATACCCGCCTCGCTAAGACCTATAAAGGCGATTACACCACCTATCACCGGGCAAAATTGCGCGAGCGACAAAAGTGGGAAGCCGATTATGCAAATGAGCAAGACGAAATTAAGGCGTTGCGCCTCGCTATCAAAGAGACTGCCCGCCAAAATACCAATTACCGGACGCATACCGATGGCGATAAGCATGTACTCAATGGCAAAATCGCCACCCATGCCCATACTGTCTCCAAACGGGTACGGAGCGCAGAGGAACGGCTCAAGCGTATTGAGCAAAATCCTATCCAGCGCCCACCAACCCCGTTGCAATTTCGTGCCGATTTATCGCCACAAGCGCTAGAGGGAAAATATCCCCTCACGGTAGAAGGGCTAAGTAAGGCATATAATGGGCAGGTGATATTAGATGATGTGAGTTTTGCCCTACATGAGTATAGCCGTGTGGTCATCATCGGAGAAAATGGCGCGGGAAAATCTACCCTGCTCAAAATTCTGATGGGACAAGAAACGGCGGATGCGGGCGAATTTGCTTTTCATCCACAGACCAAAATCGGGTATCTCGACCAAGAGAACACCGCATTTAACCCTCATAGCACCTTGCTAGAGGCATATTTAGATGGGCTAGAGGGCGATGAACAACCCCTCAAGGCGATGTTGTTGCAATCTGGGTTATTTTATTATGACGATTTGGGCAAGCGTGTCGGTGATTTGAGCAGTGGGCAGGGGCGAAAATTGCAACTTGCACGGCTAATGGCGAGCCGTGCTAATTTGCTCATTCTCGATGAACCGACCAATTTCATTAGTTTTGATGTGTTAGAAGAATTTGAGACGGCGCTCAAAACATTTCCCATGCCCATTATTGTCGCCACACACGATAGACGCTTCATCGAGCAATTTGGCGGGGAGGTATGGCGATTAGCAGGCGGAAACTTGGGCGTGGTCGGTGATATTATGCCTGTATTATAGTCGCCAATAGTGATATGCAAGGATGACCCTATGTGGCAATAAATCTGGTAATTGTCGTATCATCAAAATTGAATACACTATAAATATGGATACTATAACCCATAAATCACCCCCACTTTGTCGGAGTGGAGGCTGATCTAACCAAGCCCTAACTGAATATTGGTCAAAAATACGCTATGAAAAGCATCTTTTTCATGGCGATTTTTGCGTTGTGGTGGTGGTGTTCATATCGTCATATAGTGTTATCACGAAAGGACAAGAGAATATGTTCCGCAAGTCTGTTAAGCGTCATGCACGGCGCATGACGCTATTTATGCTGGTTTTGTTGGTCATCGAATTTGTAGATGAATTTGTCTTTGGCTTGGTTAATGCCGCCATGCCTTTTATCCGTGATGATTTGAGCATGAATTATGACCAAGTGGGGTTGTTATTCACCATACCAAGTCTCATTGCCACCTTCATAGAGATGTTTTTTGGGATATGGGGCGATGGTGCAGGCAGGCGCTGGCTCATTATTGGCGGGGGAATTAGCTTTACACTGGCATGTGCATTGTCTGCTCTGAGCCAAGATTTTAATATGTTTTTATGGTCATTCATCATTTTTTTCCCGTCATCTGGGGCGTTTGTGGCTTTGTCACAAGCCATTTTGATGGATATTGAACCCACACGGCATCAACAAAATATGGCGCGTTGGACATTTGCGGGGTCATTGGGTGTGGTGGGCGGTAGTATTGTCTTTGGCATCTGGGGCGATTGGCGCGGGATGTTTGCGTTGTGTGCGGTCTTATCGGCAGGGGCATTGGGCATCATACTAGTTTATTACATCAGTGGCAAAGCTCCACAAGAAGCAGTAAAAGGCAATGCCGATGAAGAAGCCACACTTTGGGATGGATTAAAAGATGCCTTCACACAAATGCGTCGTAAAGAGGTCTTACGCTGGTTTGCCCTGTTAGAATTTTCCGATTTGATGATGGATGTCCTGATGGCATATCTGGCGCTGTATTTTGTGGATGTGGTCGGCAAAACCCAAACAGAAGCGGCGATTGCCGTGGTCATTTGGACAGGTGTCGGCTTAATAGGCGATTTTCTGCTCATCCCCTTATTGGAACGGGTCAATGGATTGGTCTATTTGCGTTCTAGCGCGGGGTTGATAGGCATCATCTATCCGCTATTTTTGCTTGTGCCATCAGTAGAGATTAAGTTGATATTGCTCGGCACACTCGGATTTTTTAATGCGGGGTGGTATAGCATTTTGCAGGGCGAGATTTATACCAGCCTGCCCAATAATAGTGCCTCTGCAGAACTCACTATCGGCAATTTGGCGGGTATCGTTGGCAGTTTTATCCCGTTGGGCGTGGGCATGGTGGCAGAACGGGCAGGTTTGGATGTGGCGATGTGGTTATTATTGCTGGGACCCATTGTGCTGTTAATAGGGATTCCGCGCATCAAACACGCATCAGAATAACATGCCTTGCTTACTAGGTTGGGTGATGGCGGACAAGCCTTATATGCCGTCCCTACGCTCTCAAACACGGTTATATGATTGTAGGGACGCGATTATATCGCGTCCACTATTATACGGTGGTATTAGCTAATTTTTCGGCTTGTTCGTGCGTAGCGAGTTCATCTATAAAATCGTCAATCGCACCATCTACCACCGCCGTAAGGTTGTAGTTGCTATAATTGATGCGATGGTCGGTCACACGATTTTGGGGATAGTTATAGGTGCGAATTTTTTCTGACCTATCGCCCGCACCTACTTGGTCACGGCGCTCAGATTCACGTTCTAGCCGTTGCTTCTCTTGTTCGCGTTCATATAACCGATTGAGGAGGATTTGCTTGGCACGTATCCGATTTTGTAATTGGCTACGCTCATCCTGACATTCTGCCACAATCCCAGTTGGGATATGCGTCATCCGCACAGCCGAGTCGGTGGTATTGACCGATTGTCCACCCGCTCCCTGGCTACGATACACATCTACACGGACATCTTTCATATCAAAATCAATGTCAATGTCCTCCAATTCTGCCAAAACCGCAACCGTAGCGGTGCTGGTATGAATCCGTCCCTGACTTTCGGTGACAGGCACACGCTGAACGCGATGCACACCACTCTCATATTTTAGCCGAGAAAATGCCCCTTTGCCCTTAATTTCGCACTCAATCCGCCGATATCCACCATTACCTGTTTCGTTTTCCGATGTGACCAGCACCTTCCAGCCTTGTGCTTCGGAATAACGGATATACATGCGAAACAAATCGGCGGCAAAAATAGCGGCTTCTTCGCCACCCGCCCCTGCCCGAATTTCCATGATGACATTTTTATCATCACGCGGGTCTTTGGGGAGGAGCATCAACCGCATAGTCTCTTCAGATTCCACAATGCTGGCTTCGAGGCTGTGCATTTCTTCGCGTGCCATCTCACGTAGTTCCGAATCATTCTCTTCCTGAAAAATCTGCTTGGCGCTCTCCAACTGGCTCACTTGGCTTTTATAGTCCCGATACACCGTGACCAAATCTTCTAAATCTGACCGTTCTTTAGAATAGACGACCATTTTTTCATAGTCATTGGCTGTAGACGGGTCAGACATAAGCCTTTCAAGCTCATCATAGCGTTCATTAACTTTTTCTAACTTTTCTTGCATAGACGTATTTCTTCCTCAGTTCAACAATTATGTTTTTATTATAGGGGGTATTGGGATTTGTGGGTAGGGGCATGGCATGTCATGGCTGAATCGGCTATAATGAACAGGCGTTTTGATTTAGGATACCCCCTATGCACATAGACCATTTATCGCTCCAAAATTTCCGTAATTATGCCCGCTTAGAACTCACCTTCCCAAAACAGCCGATGGTGCTATATGGCGAGAATGCACAAGGCAAAACCAGCCTATTAGAAGCCCTCGCCTATCTCGCTACGGCAAAATCACCTTATACCACCACTGACCGCCAACTCATTCACTGGCGCATGGAGACCGAAACAATGCCCTATGCCAGACTCGCGGCAGATATTATGAGTCATGGACGCTTTAACCGCCTCGAAATTACCCTCATGCTGGAAAATAATGGCGAAATTGCCCCAAAATTCAAAAAGGTGATTAAACTCAATGGTGTCGAAAAGCGCGTGATGGATATTTTGGGATTGGTCACAGTGGTGCTATTTTTGCCACAAGATTTATCGTTGGTAGAGGGGTCTCCCAGTGAACGCAGACGCTTTATGAACGACACCCTCTCACAGGTTGAACGTGAGTATTATATCGCCCTTGAAGGATATGAAAAATTATTGCCCCAACGCAATGCCTTGCTCAAACGGATTAACGATAAAAAAGCCAAGCAGAACGAGTTGGGTTATTGGGATGAGCAACTGGTGGCGGTGGGCGCGGTTCTGATTGCGGGCAGGCAACGCTTTTTACGTGAACTGGAATACCTCGCCCAACGCGCTCATCACGACCTCACAGGGGGCATCGAAACACTCACACTGGTGTATCAGCCGAGTTTTTTGCCGTCTGCGGATAATAACGGACAGCGTGCCTTTGACCTGTTAGGGCTGGACTTGCATCGGCAATTATCCCCACAAGACATTGCCCCACAATTTGCCACACAACTGGTTACAGAGCAACGTGAGAGTATTGAGCGTGGCGCGACATTATCGGGACCGCACCGCGATGAATTACGACTATTCATCAATGGACGTGATGCGGGGTTATATGGCAGTCGTGGGCAGGCACGCACCGCAGTTTTGGCGCTGAAATTGGCACAATTAGAATGGATGCACGGGCGCACAGGGGAATATCCATTATTGCTACTCGATGAAGTAGTGGCAGAACTCGATGCCAAACGCCGTGCCTATTTGTTGAGTCGTATGAATGACCAATGCCAAACCCTACTCACGACCACTGAGCTAGACACATTTTCGTTTGAATTTTTATCACGGGCGACTGTGTTACAAGTGGAAAATGGGCAAATCGCCCCAAAATAAACGGGGGGCTTATCACAGCCACCCGTTACACAACCTCGTTATTTAAGGCAGGATGAAAATCACATTTTGCTCTAATGGAACTCTGCCCCAGTTGGTGATTTGACCCTGACAAGTGAATGTTTTACTGCCCATTTTGCCATCGGGATAGGGATAAGCCACGGTGCATTGCCCATTACCATTATAGGTGAAGGTGATATTGCCTGCGTCATTGCTCCCCAACACATCGCCCGCTTCGGCATTGGCTAAGGCTTCTTGGGTCACACGGAAGGACAAAATGCCCGCCCCGTCAAAGATTTGATACACATCATAGCCAGTATCTGGCACGAGATAGGTTTGCGCCAATGCTGCATTATCTCGATAAGCAGGGAATGAACAGGCATTTCTGGATAGGAGAACGATACTAGCATCTCCCAATGCGAAGAATTCCCCTCTGAGCGCATCTATGAAGGCTCTGGCGGATTCATCGACACCCAGACCAAAGCTGTCTAATTCTTGTGCTTCATCAGTGAACATCCAACCTGTGATTTGATAAACATCACCATTAAGTTCTTCTGAGAAGAAAAGGTCAAACTGAACGGGAATCAATTCGACACTCAAGCCTTTTATGTTAACCACAATGCCATCCACATAAATGGGAACTGTCAGTTGAACACAAAACCCTTGCGGAATAGGTAATTGTGATTGTTGTGGTGTGTTCGATTTTGCACTAACAGGGGTCAATACCATGCTCAAAATCCCGATGAGTAATGCAACTATCATGAGCCGTTTCATATATGTTCCTTTCATCTGAGAAAAAAATTTCGTATTTATTTATATTTACAGTATAGTCTTATTGATGACGCTAGGTGTACACAAATAAAAAAAATTTATTTTTGGGGGCTATGGCTAGATGTACATGTTAAGATATATTTTATGAGTATTAATTTTGGAAGGATTTTTACATGAGACATCGTTTATGGTTTATCGTATCATTTGTGTTGATTGGTTTCGGGATATTTCTCCCACAAGCAGTCACAAAAGCAGCCACCGTCACCTATACATCGTGTCCGACTTTTGCGACTTTAGAAGCGGATGCCAGCACATCAGGCATAATTACCTTCAATGTAGCGGGGGATTGCATCATTGTCTTTGATTATGAAATTGAAATTGATAGTGCCGTGACCATCACCAATATCGGCAGTGATGTGATTTTTGATGGCTTTGCATTTACCTATCACTTTGATATTTTTCCTTCTGGCAATTTAACCCTCAATAACCTCAACCTCTATAATGGGTATTGTTGTGAGGGTGGGTCTATTTATAACGAAGGCACCCTCACTGTCACCAATAGCCTATTCGATTATAATTTTGCAAGTTTATATGGTGGCGCGATTTATAACGCAGGCGGGACTGTTTTTCTCACCAACACCGATTTTGCAGATAACGGAGCAGGTTTAGATGGTGGCGCGATTTTGAATGACGGTGGCAATCTGACGATTGTCGGTGGCTTATTTGATAGCAATATTACAGGAGAGTATGGTGGGGCAATTGCGGGAGATGGTGCGATGAACATCTCTGGCGCATATTTTGAAAATAACGAAGCCTCCAGTATGAATGGTGGCGCAATTTATAATTTGGATGGCTCATTAACGGTGTCTAATAGCACCTTTGAGGGCAATTATGCCAATTCTGGTTATGGTGGTGCCATTAACCAAGAAGATGGAACAACCATCATCACAGGAAGCACTTTTTATGATAACTATGCGGATGATGGTGGTGCGGTGAATAACGACTATGGCACGATGACCATCAGCCACAGCAGTTTTTATTTCAACACTGCATCGTATGGTGGGGCAATATATAATTTTGATGGTGCGGTTTTGAATGTGAGTAACAGCACCTTCTATGGCAATGAAGGTTATACTCAGGGAGGTGTATTTTATAATAACGATGCAACTGCTACCTTCACGCATGTGACAATGGCAAACAACACTTCTCCACTTGGCGCGACATTACATAATTATGATGGTGCTTCTACCACGATAATCGCCAGTATTTTATCGGGCGGGGATTGTAATTTGGAAAGTGGCTCAATCAATGATGGTGGCAATAATATTCAGTTCAATGCACCCGGTTGTGTTGGCACAGATGCAGACCCACTGCTTGGGGCGTTTGCGGGTGGTGTGATGTATCCCGCGTTGGGGTCTCCTGCCATTGATATTTATGGCGCACCCTGTTTGGTCGCAAATGACCAGTTAGGGACAGTCCGTCCCAACGGCACGGGTTGCGATGCAGGTGCGACAGAAGGCGATGGTTCTACGGTGGTGGTGGTTGCGCCGAGTGTGACGGGTCCAGAGGTGATTGGGTGTGTATTCGATACCCCCAATGGCATGGCAATCGGCAATGTGCCAGATAACACCTATTGCACCGTTCTCATGCGAAATGGTGGTGTGGTCAATTATTCGGGTGCTGTCCCAGCCGAATTGATTGGGCTTGGTGTGATTTTTGCGGTGGATGTTTATCGTTTAGAGGGTGGTCAGAGTATTCAGGAATTCCCAGATTATGGTCAAGTATGCTTACGTGGCTCTGGTCGCTTATTTTATATGGATGCGCGGAATATGCCCCGTTATTCTGTCGAAATGCCCACTGAACGCGTAGATGGCATGACCTGTGCATGGATTCCCGCACCGGGGACATTGATTTTGACGAATTAAATCATAATAACTCGGTTTGGTGGCGGACATACGATCTTAACAGGTCTAGTCCGCCATTACACCACCAAAGAATAATAATCGTAATGGCGGACTAACGCGAAGCGTGTATGTCCGCCACTTTTTATGCTCCTGCCACCGCAATCACCAAATTATCTGGATTAATATAGGCTTGTGCCGCTTTTAGCGCATCATCGGCAGTAATGACATCAATCATCTCACGGTAATTCATCAAATAATCTAGCCCATAGCCATAGCCTTCCATCGTGTGAATCGAATTGGCAATGCCTTCATTCGTTTCGAGTTGCAAAGGCAAGCGCCCCGTAGTATACGACTGAAAATCACGTAATTCATCGGCAGTCACAGGCTCATTGACTAATCGTGCGAGTTCTGCACGACAGAGGGCGATGGTCTTATCCACATTATCGGGATGCACCCCCGCCACAATCCGCCAAGCACCCGGTCCATAACCACCATCCACACGGCTACTCACATGATATGCCATGCCTTCACGCTCACGCACAACCTCGCCAATGCGCCCCATCATGCCAAATTGCCCCAAGACCCCATTGGCAACCACCGCCGCATGATAATCTGGCGCATAACGCGAGGGACCTAATGTCGCCATGATGAGGTCTGCTTGCGATTTTCCCGCTACTTTCATGCGGTCATAGTGGGGTTGCTGGCTAATAAGCGCTGGCAATTCTGGCGGTATCGGCTGATGGGGGTTATCCCAATCGGCAAAATATTGCCTCACGGTGGCAAGGGCTTGGGCGCTGTCTACTGAGCCTACAATCACTAAGACCATATCCTGCGCCCCAAAGTGCGTGGCATGATAGTCTCTTATATCGTCTATGCTGATAGTTGGAATGGTGTCTAATGTTCCCGTATTGGCATAATGATAGGGATGCAAATCGGGATATAACCCTTCGCGGATGCTCCGCGCCGCCAACCATCCGGTATCTTGTTGGCGATAATTGAGCCATGTTAGGCGTTCTCCACGCAGACGCTCAATTTCTTCTGTAGGAAAAGTGGGATGGCGCAAGGCTTCACTGAGCAATTCTAATAACACAGGCAAATCTTCTGCCAATGCTTTGCCATGAAAACCAATTTTATGCACGCCAGAACTCATGCCCAAATTTGCACCCATATCCTCTAAGGTGTTGTGCAGAGCATTAAAATCATATTTGTGTGTGCCACGCATGAGGCTAGATGCCAACATAGACACCATGCCCGATTTTGCGGGTGACTCGAATAGACTGCCCGCCTCTACAGACCCGCTAATGACAACCGAGTGTGTATGCGGAGTTTCGTAGATGAGGACGCGCAAGCCATTAGGCAAAATATCGCGGGTGATTGTCTTTGTATTGGGTAATGTTTGCATCATAGTATCATCCTGTGGGGATTAGCCAGCCAACAGTACGGTTTTGTGGGATAAGATAACGCTGTGCGGCGGTCAATGCCTCGTCTATCGTGACAGATTCAAGCCGTGCCAAATAAGTATCGTGCCATGTGGGATCGCCCAATGCCGATGATTGTGCCAATCCATAGGCTTGGTTAGTGATGCTTTCGGTCTCATAGGCAAAATTGGCTCTGGCTTGTTTTTTTGCGCGAGATAATTCGGCAGGTGTGATTCCATCTTGGCACACCTTATCAAATTCTGCCAGTAATAGGGTTTCTGCCTCTTGATGCGTATGTCCATCGCGCAGGGTCATGCTGATGGTATACAGATAAGGGTCTATGGTCTCGTTGATGCCACCACTCATGCCCGCGCACACCTCACTTTTGACCAATGCCCCATACAGGCGCGAGGTCTTGTTATCGATGCTCCCCCCTGCCCCTGTGAGGATGCTATCGAGTACCGACATCGCCAACCAATCGGGATGCGTTGCCTGTGGGACACGATGCGCCATCATCACAAATGCCGTTTTGATGGGGCGCTCCACCATGGCACGCCGTTCCCCAAGTTGGGTTGGTTCTGGGCGAGAAAATAAGTCGGGTTTTGTGCCAGTGGAGATTTTCCCATAGTACGATTCAATTTTTTCGCGCATATCATCGGTATCAAACGCACCTGCCAACACCAAAACCGCATTGGCGGGATTATAATGGTGCCGATAATGGGCATAAAGTTGGTCACGGGTCATGGTGGTGAGGTCATGAGCATCGCCAATAATTTCGTGATGATAACCATGCACCTTAAAGGCGGTAGAACGCACTTCTTCGCGCAACCAAAAAGTCGGCTGATTTTCTGAGCCTTGTCGCTCCGATAAAATGACGGTGCGCTCCGATTCGGTCTCATCGGGGTCAAATAAGGCGTTGGTCATGCGGTCAGATTCAAGGTCAAGTGCGATGTGAATATACTCGGCGGGAAGGGTTTCATAATACATGGTCGAATCGTGCGATGTAAAGGCGTTCCATTGCCCGCCCACCCGATCTATCAGACCATCTAATATACCGGGTGGATATTTTTTTGTGCCTTTGAACATCATGTGTTCCACCCAATGCGATGCGCCAGTCGTGCCTGTGCGCTCATTGCGACTACCAACACGGTAAAGCGTCCACATGCTAATCACAGGGGCGGTATGAATTTCTTTGAGCAAGACGGTGAGTCCATTGGGGAGGGTATAGTAGGTCACTTGTGACATAATAACGAGCTTTCCAGTAAAAATTTTATGATAAAAAATGCCTTTTTCATTATAGGCGATTTATGGCGGACATACGACCCATTTTTTGCTATAATGCTTCACATATTTGAGTGATTAACTGGAAAAAAACCATGTCCCATATATTTATCAGCTATAGCAGAGAAGATGTTGATTTTGCCCGTTATTTACGAGCGCAATTTGAAACCGAAGGGTATCGGGTATGGATGGATGAACAGCGTCTACATCCCGGTAGCGATTGGTGGGACGAAATAGAGAACAACATCATCACCTGTAGCGTATTTATGGTGGTGATGTCGCCCAATTCGGCAGGGTCTAAGTGGGTGAAGCGCGAAATTTTGTGTGCAGAAGACAATCATCGCCCCATTTTCCCCATATTACTGGCAGGTAAGGTATTTGGCAGATTAGCCGATTTGCAAGCCGAAAATATGATGGGGGGCATCACTGCCAAATTGTCGCAACGGCTATTGGACAGCCTCAAAGGGCTTTTATCCACCAATACCAACACCCCCCTAATGGTCAAAATCACCAAAGCCAATATCAGCCAATTCCCCGCCGATGTCATGGTCTTAAAATATTCAAAAGGCTTTTTGGGCGCGAGTATGCACGTTTTTAACAGCCTACAACAAGTTGGTACAACCATTAATACGGCAGAACTGACAGAAATTGGGTCATATCAACTGCTAAATACTCAAGATGCTCTCACGGCACCATTAGTCTTGTATGTGTCCACACCCTATCCACGCCAATTCAAATATACCGATTTAACTGCCTTCATCAAACGGTCTTTTATCATCCTCAAAGAACAAAAACCCGATATTCAGCATGTTGCCATGACCATTCACGGCATTAAATTTGGACTAGATGAACGCGAAGCCTTCCTCACCCAGATGAACGCCATTTTTGAGGCGTTTATCTCTGGCGATGTCCCGCCAAAATTAGAGCGTGTGAGCATTATCGAAAACGACGCAGGACGTGCGACGCGATTGATTGATATTGCCGATGAATTCACCGATATGCGCGAGGACATAACCACTGTCGAAAATGACATGGGGGCGTATCGTCTGGATATACAACGCGCTACCACCGAAATACCCGCCATCGTCATTTCCGATACCAAGCCCTATATTTTGGCAATCATGCCCCCCGCTGATAGCTATGATGATTCGTTTTATTATGGCATCCAACGCCCCACCCATACCTATGGCTTGTTATGTGAACGTGAATCGGCAGAATTGCTCATCGAAATGCCCGCCGACATCGAAAATTTACAAAGCCGGATCGAATTGGCGCGCGGGGTGATTATTCATCTGGATGATAAGCCACTCACGCCCGATTTTGCCATGCAAATTGGCTTAGTATGGGGTGCAAAACGCCCCACCCTATTTATCTGCCAATCGGACAATACCGCCCATCATTTGTTGCCCAAAGATGCCATTCATACTTATAAAAAAATATCTGAATTAGAGATATTTATTGCCGATTATCTCGGAGGCATATCATGACCGAAAAATGGATTACCACCAAAGCCGATTTATTGCCCCAGCTTGAGGAACAATGGGACGCGCTTCATGCCCTGTTCAACATCCTCACAGACTATCAACTCACCCAGATTAAAAATCCTGATGGGTGGGCAATCAAAGACCATGTGGCGCATCTCACCGCATGGGAAAATTCGGTGATTGCCTTGCTGACGGGTATCCCCCGACATGAGGGGCTTGGGATTGCACAGGCGTTGTATAATAGTGATGATTTGGATGCTATCAATAAGGCAATTTTTGACATGCACAAAGACGACCCCACCCATGTGGTTTTCCCGGAATTCCATAAATCCCATGAAAAATTATTGTCGCTGATAGACGGGCTATCCGATGAAGATTTGAATAAAGGATACGGTCACTTTTTGCCCACCGAAACAGGCGGGCATTTGCCTGTTATCAACGTGATATATGGCAATACGGTGCATCACTTTAAGGAACATTTGGGGTGGATAGAGGCGATGTTGGCACGGCACAATAGCGAGAAATAAAGACCTATTTGGGCAGAGTTTTTATAAAATCGGCAATCCGCGCTTGGTCATCGGCTGAATATGCCGATGGATTTTTGAGTTCAGAAGCAGGATTACCCAATTGCTGAAATAAGCGACTGCCATTATAAACCTGCTGATAGGCTTGCCCTAAATCCAAAATAAATTTATCTTCCCCTTCTAATGGCACATAAAATTTAGGCAATGGGTCAAGTAACCCGATTTGGTAAATATCTACTTTGCCCACGGAATCATGCGCATGGGGGTCGGTGACAATGGCATAATAAGGTGTGCTATTGAGCATATCAGGGTAATCGGGAATATAAGGTAAAATAGGCTGTGTTTGATGTAAAAAGTCAATTTCCACTAAATTCAATCCTGCCCATAAAGATGGCTCGCGTTTTTTGATATATGGCGCATAATAACTAGATGGCGGTTTATTGGCAGGTGATAATAATTCGATACGGGTCACTGGCGTTGAATTTAAGACAGAATCTTTGAATTTATAGATGACCAAAGCCTGCACAGCATCCTCTGGTGTCAATAAATAATCTAAATTCCTTGTCATGGTAGGGGCAGTCACTGTTGCAGTTGGAATAGCGGACTGATATCTATCAGAAGTGCCTCGAATCAAAATATCAGGTCTGATGCGTTCTGTTGTAGGTGAATCAAACTCATCCAATAAATTAATATGTGCTAATTGAAGTGATTCTTCGTTGGATGTGTAATAACCATCTGGCAAGCTAATATCAATCACATCAGATAAATGTGATAAATATTTATTATGGAAGCCATGCCACCCGCGGGGTTGCAAATAACTATTCAAATGGGCATTCACACCGGGATATGGATTTCTGCCAGCCATCATCAATTATCCTTTACACTCATTTTATTCATTATAACATGATTTTGTTAATCATCACGCCTCGTCAATCGGCATAAACCCCTCTATAATAAACACATATTTCTATCTTGCGGACAGCAAAAATGCCGTCCCTACGAACATATTGGTGAGGACAAATCGTATGTCGCAACCGTTAAATTTTCAGCAAGTTATCCTCAAATTACATGAATTTTGGGCATCGCAAGGCTGTGCCATCTGGGAGCCATATAACATGCAGGTCGGTGCTGGCACAGCCAACCCCGCCACGCTTTTGCGTGTATTGGGTCCCGAACCGTGGCGCGTAGCGTATGTAGAGCCATCCGTCCGCCCCGATGATGGGCGCTATGGCGAAAATCCCAATCGGATGCAAAAATATTATCAATATCAAGTCATCCTCAAGCCAGACCCCGGTAATCCACAGGAACTATATCTCAAATCGCTAGAAGCATTGGGGATTAACCCGCGTGAGCATGATATTCGCTTTGTCGAAGATAATTGGGAATCTCCCGCGCTAGGTGCATGGGGTTTGGGTTGGGAAGTGTGGCTAGATGGTCAAGAAATCACCCAATTCACCTATTTTCAACAAGCAGGCGGGCTGGAATGTAACCCCGTATCGGTAGAAATCACCTACGGCGTGGAGCGCATTGTGCTGGCTTTGCAGGGCAAAAATTCGGCTTGGGAAATTGATTGGCTAGACGGTCTGACCTATCACGACATGATGTATAACGAAGAGGTGGAGCATTGTCGGTATTATTTTGACATTGCCGATGAAAATGCGCTCAAAGGGGTCTATGACACCTATGAGAACGAATACAAACGCGCCCTAGAGGGCAACGCGCTCATCAGCGCCTATGATTATGTCCTCAAATGTAGCCATTTGTTCAATGTGTTAGATACACGCGGGGCAATCGGCGTGACAGAACGCGCCTATTATTTTAAGCGGATGAGGGAGATGACACGCACGATTGCCAAAACATACGCCGCCAAACGTGAGGAACTCGGCTACCCACTCATGCGAATGAATAGCAAGTGGGGTGAACCGCAAACCCCCGATGCACCCGAACAAGTGCTATATCAACATCCACCCACAGAACCAAAAGACTTTTTACTAGAAATTGGTGTGGAAGAACTCCCTGCCCAAGATGTGGATAGCGCCCTCGCCTATCTCCGCGCCACCGCACCCAAATTTTTCGCAGATTTACATTTGGATGTGGAAGCCGTGTATGTGTTTGCGACACCGCGCCGTCTGGTGATTCATGCGGTCAATCTCGCCCCAAAACAAGCCGATGTGCAACTAGTCGAGAGAGGTCCCGCCGCCAACCGTGCTTTTAATCCCGATGGCACACCCACCAAAGCCGCAGAAGGCTTTGCACGGGGCAAAGGTGTGGATGTCTCGGCATTACGCATCGAAAAAACCGATGCAGGTGAATATGTTGTGGCAGATGTCCATCATATCGGCAGACATACTATCGCTGTGTTGATAGATGCCCTACCAGATTATCTCGCGGGGATAAAATTCACCAAAATGATGCGCTGGAATAGCACAGGCGTGGCATTTTCGCGCCCCATTCGCTGGTTATTGGCACTATACGACAATGCCATCGTCCCATTCAATTATGCAGGTGTGACCAGTGGCGCAGTGACATACGGGCTACGTCCATTCGGCTCGTTGCCAGAAGTCGTGACCGATGTCATGGGTTATTTTGATGCAATGGGCAGGCAAGGCATTGCACTGAATATCGAAGAACGCCGTGAGATTATCCAGCAACAAATCGCAACGCTGGCGGATGAAGTCGGCGGAAAAATCCCCAACGACCCCGCCCTGTTGGATGAGGTGGTCAATCTCATCGAAGCGCCAACCTCGCTACGTGGGACATTTGAGGAAAAATATTTAGCACTTCCCCGTGAAGTGCTGGTGACAGTCATGCGGAAGCATCAACGCTACTTCCCGATTGAGGATAAAAATGGCGACCTCATGCCCTATTTTATCACCGTCCGCAATGGTGATATGCACTATCTGGATAAGGTCACACATGGCAACGAACACGTTTTGCGGGCGCGTTTTTCTGATGCCAATTTCTTCTATAGCGAGGACATCAAAAAATCACTGCCAGATTATTTGCCCCGCCTGAGTACCCTCACCTTTCAAGAGCAATTGGGGTCTATGATGGATAAAAATAACCGTGTGGCGGGTTTGGTCGAATCACTCGGCGGGTTACTCGGTGTGTTCTCTACGGATATTGCCACCGCCAAAACCGCCTCATCTGTCCTCAAAGCCGATTTAGCCACGCAAATGGTCGTCGAAATGACTTCGTTACAAGGGGTCATGGGGCGCGAATATGCCCTACGCGGTGGGATGCCCAAAGAGGTCGCACACGCCATCAGCGAACATTGGCAACCCCGTTCTGCTGGTGATAACACCCCATCTAGCCAAGCAGGGGCATTGCTCGCCATCACCGATAGGCTCGATAGCCTTGTGGGGCTATTTGGGGCAGGACTCGCGCCAAAATCCACCGCAGACCCTTATGGGTTACGGCGGGCGGCGTTGGGTGTGATTCAAATTGTGGTGGATAAAAAGATGAACACCGATTTGCGCCTGCTCATCAATACCGTAGCCGATGCCCAACCCATCACCATATCCGATGAGACCAAAACCGCCGTACTCGATTTTATCGGTGGGCGGTTGCGCGTGTGGCTCGGTGAAGGCGATTATGCCCCCGATGTCATTAATGCGGTGTTGGCGGAACAGGGTCATAACCCGTATCTGGCGACCATCGGCATTGCACAACTCTCCGAATGGACAAAACGTGATGATTGGGCAAACACGTTGGATAGTTTTGCGCGGTGTGTTCGTATCACCCGCGCCGAAAAAGACCGCTATGCGGTGAATCCTGCCTTATTCCAACAACCAGAAGAAGGTGCATTGTATGAGGCATACAAATCTGCCAGCAACAATTTGCCTAAAGACGGCGATATTTCGGCATTTTTGACGGCGTTCCTACCGCTTGTGCCTGCTGTGAGTGCCTTTTTTGGCACGGGCAAGGGGGATGGCGTGCTAGTACATGCCGAAGATGTGGCGGTGCGTCATAATCGGCTGGGTCTGTTGCAACTGATTGCACAGATGCAGTCTGGGCGTGCCGATTTGAGCGTGTTGATGGGCTTTTAGGAGATAATATAAAAAGGTGGGAGAACAGTTCCCACCTTTTTGTTATCTAGTATTCAAAAAAGAGAAAGCTGTTTTGTTTCAGTTTTAGGAGGATAAAATACTCCTAAAACAACCCAAGAGTTATAGGGAAAAATTGTACCCATAAAAAATTGAGTGTCTTTTTTAGGGTCACATAAATCATCAAGGTATTTCTTTTTAACACTTTCTGCGGCTTTTTCTTCACTACCTAATTTATCAACTTCCTTTAGAAAAAGTACCCCTAATTCCCAATCTTCACACATAGTTTTATGATAGCTTTTGCTGTCCTCACATTCAAAAATATATGAGAACTTATAAGGTATCTTCTTAAGTGGCTTTGGTGGTTCTCCAAATAACTTTAATTGTCTATAAAGAGCTTCCCATTCAGGTTTCCACTCTCTGTCTGCTTCTTCAATTACCATGTCTATTATTTTACTAGGACGTACAATACCTAACGATGTTTTATCAATATCATACAACTCACGATATTGATTGACTGTATAGCGGGGTAATTTATCTATAATTTCACGCCGTGCAGACCAATTATTGCTTGTCAGAATAGGTTTTCCCAAAGGTCTGATTGTTTCCAAATTAGGTTTACGACTCTCTTTACGATTATCATTCCCATGCCCTCGGGAGCCTAGTTCAACTTCAATCCATTGGTATTTATGAAATTTTTGTTCATTAGGACGATAACGATAATCTATCGGATATAAACGTACCCATTCTCCCTGTTTCGTAATCCCTGCCGTACACACCAGTTCTTGGTATCCTCTTGAAGGGTGAGGATATGTCATCACCGTTATTAAAACTTCTGTCTTTTCCACCTTCATAAGTCCCCCTAAATTCACTTGTGTAAAGCTCAAATTCTAATACCCACACGTCATAAGATAATTGAGATTTTGCCCCATGAATAATTTTCCATGTTGCCAGAAATAATTCTGGTGAATCAAAACCCTCTGCAATTGCATCTGCATGATTGATAAGGTTCACTTGTTCACGCCTAATATTTATAAGCAAAATTCGCGCAACCGATTTTTTGCCACGTCCGGGTTGTACAGCATAGGTTTTGCCAACTTGGTAAACTATTCTTTTACCAGATACAACACGATATATACCATCTTGAAAGGTCATTTTTTCATCAGGCTTAATCAAACGGCGTGTTTGCTTTTTGTACCCACATAAAACTTTATCTAATGTGTGTGCGAAAATCATAAATATCTCATCCATGCAACAAACGTTTCATTGATTATAGTTAAGAACAAAGAGGTTTGCAATAATATCTCTTAGATAAAAATAAAAAAAGCGGAGGGTTGCCCACCCGCCTTTATCACTTATCCTAGAAAAAAATTACCACCCGCGATGGGCGATTTTATTGGCATCTGCCATGGTGCTGACATTGATGCCAACCATCGCCTCGCCCAATCCGCGACTGACATTCGCCAGCACATCGGGGTTATCAAAGTGGGTCACGGCTTCGACAATGGCTTTGGCACGTTTGGCGGGGTCGCCAGACTTAAAAATCCCAGACCCCACAAACACCCCATCCACACCCAATTGCATCATTAGGGCGGCATCGGCAGGCGTTGCCACACCACCTGCGGCAAAATTCACGACAGGCAATTTGCCCAATGTCGCCACTTCACGCACCAAATCGTATGACGCTTGGATATTTTTGGCGTAGGTATAGAGTTCATCTTCGCTCATGCTGGTCAGACGGCGGATTTCACCGATGACCGTGCGTGCATGGCGCACCGCCTCAACCACATCACCCGTACCCGCTTCACCTTTGGTACGAATCATCGCCGCGCCTTCAGAAATACGGCGGAGCGCCTCGCCCAAATTACGGCATCCACACACAAACGGAATTTTAAATTTATGCTTGTTGATGTGATGCTCTTCATCGGCGGGAGTCAGGACTTCGCTCTCATCAATATAATCCACACCTAACGCTTGCAAAATTTGTGCTTCCACAAAATGCCCAATGCGGGCTTTTGCCATCACAGGAATCGTCACGGCTTTGATAATACCCTCAATCATATCGGGGTCGCTCATACGGGCAACACCACCCTGTACGCGAATATCGGCAGGCACGCGCTCCAACGCCATGACCGCACATGCGCCCGCATCTTCGGCAATTTTGGCTTGGTCTGGTGTGACCACATCCATAATCACACCACCCTTGAGCATTTGCGCCAATCCGCGCTTGGCAATTTCTGTCCCTGTTTCGCCTAAATGTCCGTTATTCAAGTGAAAACCTCCATGAAAATTAAAATGAATATCGCTAGGATAATGGTAACAACCGCTAAACTGTATGTCCACCTAAGTCCAATTTGGATAAAATGAATAAATTCAAACCAAACGCGCACAATAAGCCACTTTCGGATAAAATAGACCATAGGAGAAAAACAGCATGTTCGATGAATCACAAGAGCGCAATTCACTGGCACAGAGCATTTTTTGGCACAATTTAGGCTGGGAAGATGGCACACTCCAAGAAGAGATGATAGCCACGCGCCTGCGTCAACGGGCAGACCAATATGCCAAACCCACCCCCACCGATGAAGATACCCCCACTGTCACGGTGATTATTTTTCGGTTGGGTGATGAGACCTATGCGGTGGATGCGCTGGTTGTTTATGCGGTACGGCGTATCGGCAAAATTGCGATGGTGCCAAATATTCCCGATTTTTATGCGGGTGTAGTGAATCTGCGCGGACAAATCATCACTGTGATTGACTTGCGCCAATTCTTTGGCACACCCATCAATCAATCTGCCCAGCCAGATGAATTGCTAGTGATACGCGCACATGGGCTAGAATTGGGCATTTTAGCACACGCCATACACGATGTTATCACGCTAAAATTAAGCGACATTCAGCCCCTCACCGACATGGGCTATGCCTGGGGCATCACCCCGCAAAAAGTGATTTTACTCGATATGGCGCGTCTTTTTACCGATGACCGCCTCATTATTGGCACAACCGACTCAGATGACTCAGGATATGGGCTATGACAACCACAACCGCACCCGATTTGAATCAACGCATCCGCACCCTATTCGCCAACCCCACCCCATTTATCGGCGCGGGGATTTTGGCACTCTATACCGCGCTAGTCTGTCTTTTCATTGTGGGGATAGGCACAAATTCCGCCTTGCCATTCATCCTCATCACCGCCATTTCGTTGCCAATCGGCTTCATTATCGGCTTATGGATGAACCGCGTGTCCTATCGGCGCACAGCACACATCCTCAAGAGTTATATCGCCACGATGGAAAAAGCCGCCAATGGTGATTTGACACAAGAATTTTCGTTGCCCGCCCTCGCGCCCAATCTGCCAGAAACCGCCCTACTCGCCAGATTAGTCGAGACGACCAACGAAATGCTCATGCGGATTCGGCGGGTGATGATAGGCGTGAGCAATGCGCTCACACGGCTCGATACCGATACACAGGCGATTCTGGAAGCCACGTCGCGCCAAATCATCATGACCAATGAGCAAGATTCTGTCGTGACAGAGACCACCGCCACCGTGAACGAAGTCCGTGCCACCGTCACAGAGACCGCAGAACGGGCGCAAAGTGTGGCAGAAACGGCGCAAATCTCGGTGGATATTTCCAAATCGGGGATAGATGCTGTCAATGAGACCATATCGGGGATGCAACTCATCCGCAAACGGGTAGAAGATATTGCCGATAATATCCTCGTGTTATCCGAACACACCCAACAAATTGGCGAAATTATCGCCACGGTGAACAGTCTCGCAGACCAATCGCGTATGTTGGCGCTCAATGCCTCTGTAGAGGCGGCGCGGGCGGGTGAGGAAGGCAAAGGCTTTGCGGTGGTGGCGATGGAAGTCCGCAATCTGGCAGACCAAAATAGGGATGCGACCATCCAAGTCCGCGAAATTTTAGGCGAAATTCAACGCGCCACCAATGCCGCCGTGATGGTCACAGAAGAAGGTAGCAAGGGCGTGGATACGGGGCAAAAATTGGTCAATAGCGCAGGGGATGCCATCCGCAATTTGGCTCGCGCAATCGAAGAAGCGGCAATGGCGGCATTGCAGATTGCCGCCAGCACCCGCCAGCAAACCATCGGCATGGATCAACTCACCCACGCCATGCGGACGATTAAACACGCCACCACCGAAACCGTCGGTGGCACGATGCAGGTCGAAGCCAGTGTCCAACGCTTGCGCGATGCGGCGTATCTGGTCAACAACCTGCTCGGTGATTTAAAATTAGGGTAAAAAATATTACGGCGAAACAGTGATATTCAACCCATCAAACGTAATGGTGCGCTCACCAATTTGCACCACTGGCGCGGTTGAATTGGCATCTAGCAGGGTGATAATAGGCAATTCTGCCCCACTATCCGCCCCCACCAGCACATGCAAGAAATAGGCTTGTGTGGGGTTATCGGTGGTACTGGCGATATACCGATGCGTCATCGTCTGATAACTGGCGGGTGGCTCGCTGATTTCATCTGGCACCAAAATGACCTGCGTCTCGGTGGTCATGAGGGGCAAATTGATGATGCTCAACTGATTTCCCCCCACGGTCGTCATCACAGTCGTGTTATTGGTGATGGTGGCATCGGCAGGCAGATTTAGCACAAAGCGCTTAAAGCCGTTATTTTGTGTCTCTGCAAGGTCGTATATCACCACCACATCGGGTTTGAGCCACACCACTTGTCGCACCACCCGCAACACACTGGTAGATTCGGCATAATCGGAATTATATAGTGGGGTAGCATCACCCGTGACAGCGATATAACCATCACCTTCTGACCATATCGGCGGATTTGGGTCGCCACTGGGGATATATAGCCACTGCGAGCCACGTTCATACAGCATATAGCGCCAATCATCATAACTCGGCGGATTATTTTGCACTAGTAGCGTATTTTGATTGTCGCTAGAGAGATAATCGAGGTCATAACCTACCCGCACTTGCGTGAGCCATTCGCCCTGTCGATAGAGTTCTACCGCATTACCGTTGGCGCTCTGGTGGTCTACGGTGTTCCATGTGAGGTTATAGGTGAACCATGTCGCATCTGGAGACCAATTTGTCCGTCCTAATAAGCGACGTAACCCTGGCGCGTAATAAGTCGTGGATAATGTCGGACGCGGGTCAGTTAGATCGCGTGCATCAGGTGGCAGGAGCAAAAAGTATAAAATCGGCTTGACGTATTGCTCATTATCCACTCGTGAACCCAGTCCGCTCTCCCCACCAGGGGCGCTATTGAGTTGAATCCAGCGCGTGGTATTGAGCGCATCGGTCTCTCCGCGCAAGTGGGCATACCATCCCAACGCGCCGAATAATTCGATATGGTCGGGCATAAAATAATGTTGACCACTACCATACCATGCTGGCACATACACCTGACCATAATCGTCATTGGCGTGAGGTGCAGGACTCAGTGAATGAAGATATGCCCGCATAGAATCATCCCAATACGGGTTGTTATCAAAACTGGTCTGTGGATAGGTATCGGCATAACCCGCCGTGTGGAGTGCGAGTAAAAATTGAGCCGTATAACCCAATGTCTGCGGGCTATATTCAAAGCCTTCTGCACCCATACCACCTTGTGTATCGGTATTAAAGCTATTATCTAGCACATATAACCACGCACCCATCGCCTCATCCAAACAGGTGGCGAGTGCGCCTGTGAGGTCATCTTCTGGATTCAGCGACAGGCTCATTAGCCCCATATTCCGCATGTGTGCCGCATAATAATTATTGTTGCTCCAGCGATGATAGAGTGGGTCTTGTATCAATTGCGGGTCATTGACCACGCCAATCGGCTCTGGACGGTTATTATTGGTGGTATAGGCATTGCGATTTTCATCACACCAACGGATAAATACCGTAGCGATAAGCGCCTTATCGTCGGCGGTCAAAATGGGATAAATCCAATCTACCACCAACCCAAAACTCGCCCCATACCAGCGAGAACGGTCGCTGAGGCTAAAATCTGGACGGCGGAACGCGGTATCTTCTGCCATCCCAAGCGATGCTTGTTCGATGATATACATGAGCAGTGTCCGCGCACGCAAGGCATAATCGGCACGAATCGTCTCATCTGGATGCACCAAACTCACAAATGACAATAGCAACGCATGATTTTCGTTGGGATATTCCACCCAGCTATTTTCGCCAATATCTTGTGTGGGCAAAATCCCCGTATCCATGAGGGCGACTGTCTCTTGTGTGAGGGCAAATAATTCTACCCAGACGGGGTTATCGGGCGTGGCAATAGCTCGCAAAGCAGGCAAATCGGCTTCTGTGAGCCATAGATGTGGATGACCTATCGGCATTTGGGCTTGGCTAGGCAGATAAGCCACTCCAAATAGGCATTGAATGGCAATAATCAAAATAAAAACGCGGAATCGTTTCACAGTGTAATCCTTTGATGGTAATAAACTATAATGTTAGTATAGGCAGATGCCAAACATACGCTACACCATCATGACGGTTGCCCTACGCGGGAAAAAAGGTTCATAAAATCTCCACGATTTCGGCGTATGATAAACGTAAAGCGTCTACATATACATCTTTGGATAAAATCGCTATGCAACAACATACTGTACCCAACCGCCGTATAAAATCACCAGAGGCAACCGTCCCTTCTGGCGCACTATCCGATAAAACTGTGTCGCATCAGCCTGTGTCACCGATTTATTCGCCACAGCCACAGCCCGTAGTAAAAATGCCCATGCCACCCCCGCAACCGGTCATGCCACCACACTCGATTGAAAAAAATCGCCATCATAAAGGCATTAATTGGTGGCTATGGGGATTTTTGGGTATAGGTATTTTTGGCATGTCATCGGTGGTGGCAGTGATGTTTGCCGTATTTATCACCCAAGCCGATGCCAAACGGCTGGATGCGACCCAATATCTCTCTGCGGATGCTGTCCCTAGCGCCCTTTTGGGATTGGCAACAACATTCAGCACACAAATCGAAATCACGCGCATTTTGGTGATGAATCCGCTCTCGGTGCGCCTATATGACCCCGTTACGGGCGATTTTGCCACATGGGAATTACCCGTTGTTAATTGGGATAGCTGGTTATCTGCGACACCAGACGCAACCGCCGCCGATGGCTATCGGTTTGATATTGAGGTGCAAGGGGTCACCGACTTTTTGATGAGCCAGCAGGCACAACATCTGGATTCATCACGGTTTATCAACATGGCAGAGGCATTAGACCAAGTGCAGACGGCGGTACGGGCGGGGGATGAAGCCCTTCTGCGGGTGTATCATAATGCGCGTCAGCATGTGGTCGGCGCGGGGGAGACCATCACCAGTATCGCGTGGGATTATGGCATCCCCTATCTATTTATCCAACAAGCTAATAACGGCATTAGCGGGTTATCGGTGGGGCAAACCATCACCATCCCACCCGCCGATATGTTTATTGAATTTACCCCCATCCCCAATAAGCGGATAGAAGTGAGTATTGCCGAACAGCGTGTGCGTGTGTATGAAAATGGGGTGTTGTTGTGGGATTGGGGCGCGAGTACAGGCATCAATAGTAGCCCCACATGGCGCGGGGTATATCAGATTTTATCGCACGAAATCAATGCCTATGCGGGCAATTGGAATTTATGGATGCCCAATTTTATGGGGGTGTATCGCCCAATTCCCAACGCCGATTTTACCAACGGCTTTCATGGATTCCCCACACGCGGAGGCGGTCAATTGCTCTGGGAAAATAGCATCGGCACTCGTGTGACCTATGGGTGTATTTTGTTGAGCAACACCCATATTCAACAACTCTACACATGGGCAGATGAAGGTGTGGTCGTAGAAATCAATTAGCTCGCGTTAATATGCTGTAAATTGCGTAATATGCGTAAGAGGTGGACATAATCTTCTCCCAAATGGGCTTTGATGGCTTCGTCAATTTTTTCGGCATTCGCTAAAAATTCTTCACGAATCGCCAATGATTTTGGGGTGAGTGATAGCTCAATCTCACGATGGTCATGAAGCTGTTTGCCAACAACATAATTTTTTTTCTTGAGTTTTTTGGCAATATGGGAGAATGAATTCGGTTTTCTGCCCACCGATTTGGCGAGTCCAGAGGTAATGAGTGGGGCATTCCGCGTCATCAATTCGCGCAGGGTATACCATTCGGGCAAATTGAGGTCTTTGGTCAATAGCAATGGCTTGATAAAGCGTTCCAAGCTGGTTGTCGTAAGTGTAAGATTAATTAATAGAGACTCATTAAAAATTGGAACGCTAGGTGTCGTCATAGAACCCCACTGTAGTTCATTTTATTCACCATTAAGCAATAATCATATTGAGGTCTGCCAAACCGAGTCGGTCACCAATTCGTAGCGCATGTGGCTCGTGTGAAATGAGGCGTGTTCCGTTGATAAATGTGCCGTTCATTGAGCCTAAATCCATCACATACACCGTATCGTTATAATTAACCAATACAGCATGTCTGCGCGAAATACCCCGTTGTTTGGCATCAAATGTAGAAAGGTCAATATCAGGCAAGTAGCTAGAAGCCAAGTCGGAACGACCCAGTATATAACCTTCCACATGAGGAGCGATGACAGAAATAATACTCTCTTCAGATAGTATCTCTGGATTGATTTTAACTTTTAGGACAAGCGGTTCATTGACTTTAACAATCTTACCTAACATAAAACCACATTCTACTCGCAATAATGTGTTAATTATAACTGCTAAGGTTTGAGTTGTCTACAGGGTTTTATTAAAAAATATAGAATCTTAACACAAAAAACGACCTAGCCATGTGGCTAGGTCGTTTTGCTAGTCCTAGTGGTATAAAAAAGGTGTTTAGAACAGCGTTGCCAATGTCAATTGTGCGCCACCCAACAAGTTAAGCGCCAGCGCGGGGAAGAGTCCTAACACCAACACGGCTGTAAAACTGATATAGGCGGCATATTGCACAAAGGGAGTTTCGCCTTCGGTCTCGACAGGTTTATCAGATTCGCGCAGATACATATTGACGATGACGCGCACATAATAATAGGCGCTAAAAACACTCGTCACCACGCCAATCACAGCCAACCAAATCAGACCCGCTTCGATACTCGCGCCAAATACCAAAAATTTGCCGATAAATCCTGCGGTTGCTGGGACACCGGTCAAACTGAGCATAAAGAACGCCATCATTGCCGCCAAAAACGGACGGCTACGCCCAAGCCCAACAAAATCTTCGAGTGCTGTGCCAGAGCCATCGGCTTTTTCGAGTGCAATGACCACTGCAAACGCGCCAAGATTGGTAAAGGTATATGCCAGCAAATAGACCAGCATACCGCGTGTGGCAGATTCCGCTACACCAACCGCGCCCGCCGCCGCTACCGCCATGAGCAAATAACCCGCATGGGCAATAGACGAATATGCCAGCATACGCTTGATATTGGTCTGAGAAATCGCCACCAAATTACCCAAAATCATGGTAAGGGCGGCAATCACCGCCAGCGTGAGTTGCCACACGGCAGCGGCATCGCCAGAATTGACGGTGAGGGTGGGCAATGCCACAACCATCACGCGCAACAACGCCGCAAAACCACCCGCTTTTGCGCCAACACTCATGAACGCGGTCACAGGGGTTGGTGCGCCTTCATAAACATCGGGTGTCCACATGTGGAATGGCACAACGGCAACCTTAAAGCCGAGCGCCACAATAATCAGACCTGCACCCGCCACAAGGTAGAAAATTGAATTGCTACCCGTGTTCACAATCTCGCCAACGGCAATGAAAATTTCGGGGAGATTGGTCGTGCCAGTTGCACCATAGATGAGCGCCGCACCATAGACAAAAAATGCACTAGCAAACGCGCCCAAAATAAAATATTTGATGCCACTTTCTTCTGATTTCACGTCCTGATGCCGAATTGCCGCCATCACATAAAGCGGGATGCTCAACAATTCCAATGCGATAAAAATCACGATGAGGTTATTGGCGCTCCCCATAAACATCATGCCTGCGGTAGAAAACAGCACCATCGAATAATATTCGCCCTGCTCAATTCCCACACGGCGCAAATAATCCATACTGAGCAAAATAGTGAGCATGGCGGCACTGATGACAATCATGTTGAGGAAGCCACTAAACGAATCGGCAACAAACATGCCCAAAAAGGCGGTAGTATTGGCATTGAAGGTGAATAAATTCCACACAAATGCCACACCCAACGCGCCTAATGCCAAGAAAGCTGTGTTATTTTTGTTTTCTTTGCTGATGAACAAGTCAATAATCAGCAAAAAGGTGGTGAAGAGTGCCAAAAAAATGGCAGGTAACGCCACATATAAGTTCAAATCGCCAAGTGCTGGTACAGTCATAGTATCATCCTCATATAGGTGTGTAGGGGCGCAAATGGTTGCGCCCCTACGATTGGTATCCCTACCCTATCATGGCGCAAGCGCGACCACAGGGGCAATATATTGGCTCATATTAGCGAGTATTTGTTCGGTAGTCGCCGCCATCACATTAAACCAGCCAGTGGGTTGCAGACCAATCCAAAAAATCAGGATGATGAGTGGCACAAAGACCGTGACTTCTTGCCAAGACAATTGTGGCAAGTGTTTATTTTCTTCTTTATCCAGCTCACCCATGAACACTTTTTGGAACATATAGAGCATATAAATCGCCGCCATAATCACGCCAGTGGTGGCGAATAGCGCAAAGAAGAACCCTAACACATTGCTTCCCAATGCACCGAGCAAAATGGTGAATTCACCCACAAAGCCGTTTAGCCCTGGCAAACCCATACTGCTCAAGGAGATGAGGAGCGAAATCCCGCCCAAGAGGGGCATGGCTTTCCAGATACCACCATAAGCCGCCATGAGTTTGGTATGACGGCGCTCATAGAGCATCCCCACCACCAAAAACAAACCGCCTGTGCTGATACCATGATTAATCATTTGCAAGGTTGCACCCTGAAGCCCTGCGGGTGTGAGCGAGAAAATGCCCAATACCACAAAACCCAAATGGCTGACCGATGAATAGGCGACCAGTTTCTTCATATCCGTTTGGGCAAAACACACCCACGCGCCATAAATGATACCAATCACACCTAGCCCAGCCACAAACGGAGCCCAGCCCACCGTTGCCTCTGGAAAGAGGGTGAGGTTGAAGCGAATCATGCCGTAGGTACCCATTTTTAGCAACACACCCGCCAAAATGACCGAGCCGGCGGTGGGTGCTTGCACATGGGCATCTGGCAACCAGCTATGCAACGGGAATACCGGTACTTTGATGGCAAAGGCGATGAGGAATCCTAAGAATAAGAAGGATTGCTCACTGAATACCCCATCAAAGAAGAAAGACAGTTCCCCACTTTGTACTTTGGCGATGAGTTCTGGCAGGGCAAATGTGCCTGCTGTCCCACCGACATACAAAATAGCAAGAAGCATGAGGATAGAGCCAGCCATCGTATATAAGAAGAATTTGACGGCGGCATACACCCGTTGCTCACCACCCCAAATCCCGATGAGGAAATACATCGGCACGAGGGTGATTTCCCAAAAAATATAAAAAATAATGAGGTCTTGCACCACAAACACGCCAATCATCGCCCATTCGAGCAATAACATGAACATATAATACAGTTTTGCGCGTCCGCGTTCTTCAATCACATGCGTGCTAAACGATGCCAGCACCGCAATGGGCATAATGATGGTCGTGAGCAATACCATCAATATGCTAATGCCATCTACGCCGACATAATAGCTAATCCCAAAGGTGGGCAACCAGTCGTTCCGTTGCACCATCTGTAAACCCGGATTAGCAGAGTCGAATCCAAATAACATCACGACAGAGGCGACAAAGGTGGCAATCGTAAAGCCGAGCGCTGTCCATTTAATCGCGTCTTTTTGTTTTTCTTCATTGATGAAGAGTAAGATTGTCAAGCCCACCATCGGCAAAAATAGCGTGATGGTTGTGAGCGACAAACTAGAGCTAACTGCTTCCATAAAAACTTTCTCCCTCTATAAGGATGATTCGCAATATCAACCTGCACCATTGGTAATGAGTGGCACAAGCATCAACACCAACACCAACACCACGCCCAAAAACAGCGCCACTGCATAAGTCCGCACATATCCTGTTTGGACTTTGCGTAATAAACCGCTTGTACGGCGGGCAAGTATCCCAAATCCGTTCACTGTGCCATCAATAATGCCCAAATCAATGGGTTTGGCGAGCAATTGCCCAATGGATTTATATCCCTTGAGGATGAACGAATCGTGGAAATAATCGTGTAAAAATGCCCAATCAATCACATTCGCCAAAAACGCACCGATACGCATATAGGGTTTGATAATCAATGCAAAGTAGATTTCATCCCAATACATACGGGCATTGGCAATGCCCCACACCACCCCAATGGCGGGGTCGGCTTCGAGTGGGTCTTTTCCTTCGGCGTTGATAGCTTTTGTGCCACCATAGATGCCCCGCGCCAAAATAATGGCACCAATCCCAATGCCCAACGCGGTGAACGCAATAAGCGGTTGGAATGGGGGCAACACAAATGCCGATGCAAAGATGCTATGCTCCAAGAAATTGCCCAACACATGCAATCCCACCGAACCATCTAACCCAACGGCAAAGATACCCGCGCCTGTGGGGATGTTGATGAAACCGATGATAAAGCTGAAGAATGCGAGAATGACCAATGGCAAAATCATCGCAGGGGGATTTTCGCTGGCTTGTTCAGATGCTTCTGTACGGGCTTTGCCATGAAATACCATTTCGATTTGTCGCCACATATAAAATGCGGTGAAACCTGCCGCGGCAATCAACAACCCAAGCGCGATAAATCCCTTTAGGTTGCCTTTTTCAAAACCGACCAGCCACGCATCTGCCAAAATTTCGTCTTTTGACCAAAAACCCGCAAAGGGCCACAAACCAGCCAGTGCAAATGTGCCGATGAGATAGGTGATATAGGTGATGGGCATTTTTTTGCTCAATCCGCCCATATTCCGCATATCTTGTGGGTCAAAGTGGTCATCATGCGGGTCATCATCAGCATGGTCATAATCTTCACGGTGCTGGTCATCGTGTTTGTGCGCGTGGTGATGTCCGTGTTCGACACCATGAATCACAGAGCCACTGCCCAAAAACAAGAGTGCCTTAAAGAAGGCGTGAGTCATCATGTGGAAAATTGCCGCAACATACGCGCCAAGCCCAACCGCCGCCACCATAAATCCGAGTTGGCTCACGGTACTATAAGCCAAGACGCGCTTAATATCAAATTGCCCCATAGCAATAAAACCCGCCACGATAGCGGTTGTCCCGCCGACCAATGTCACGATAAATGAGGTTAATTCGGCGTTATAGAACATGATATTGGAGCGCACCATCATATATACGCCTGCCGTGACCATGGTCGCGGCATGGATGAGGGCGCTAACAGGCGTTGGACCAGCCATCGCATCTGGCAACCAGACAAAAAGCGGAATCTGCGCCGATTTACCTGTCGCACCCAACAACATAAACAGGGTGACGATGACAAGCAACACATCCAGCGAAATTTCCATATCGCCTAGCATAAAGACTTTTGCTTCGCCAGACTCTTTTTGTTCTTTGGCATAATAAGCCGTTTGTCCAAATACACCCAATTGGTGCATTTCGACACCCTCTGTCTGATACGACACATACGCCACAGTGTCATCGCCGTGAGCATCGCCTTCGCCTTCTGCTTCGCTGACAGGTTCTGCCTCTTCTTCGGCATGAACTTCATCGCCGTGATGTGCGCCTGCGGTGGGGTTGGCTTCTTCACCCGCTTTATAAAAGTCGAGTGTGCCAAATGCCCAGAACATCATAAAAATTGCCATCAACACGCCAAAATCACCGATACGGTTGGCAATGAAGGCTTTGCGGGCGGCATTACTATTTCTCCAGCCCTCGCCATTGGGTTTATCCCACCAATAGCCAATGAGCAGATAAGAGCAAAGCCCTACGCCTTCCCATCCGACAAACATCATAAGGAAATTATTCCCCATGACGAGGATGATCATGAACGCGAGGAACATATTCAGATAAGCAAAAAAGCGTGGAAAACGTGCATCACCCGCCATATAGCCAGAGGCATAAATGTGGATGAGTGTCCCAACAAACGTGACAAACAGGAGCATGGTCACGCTGAGGGTATCTACACGAGTCGCCCAGCTAATTTCGAGTGTGTCTATTTTTATCCAGTTATCCAAAAATGGCGGATTCACCACAATCGGATTATAGTCATTTGCGATGAGGGCGCTCAACAAGCCGAGTGCCACCACAAACGTCAATGATGAGGCAACAATGCCCACCAATGCCGATGTGCGTTCTCCCATCTTCATTCCCCAAAAGAAGTTGATAAACGCTCCTAATGCGGGAATTAAGATGATAAATGGTGCGATTTGCGCCAGAGTTGCCATAATCACCCTTCCATTTGATGTAAATCATCAATATTGATGCTTTGCTTAAGGCGGAAGATGGCGACAATCAGCGCCAAACCCACCGCGACTTCGGCGGCGGCAACGGTGATGACGAAAAAGACGAACACATGCCCATCTGCCCCACCCCATTTTTGTGCAAATGCCACCAATGCCAAATTTGCCGAGTTCAACATCAATTCAACCGACATAAACACTAAAATGGCGTTACGGCGCAAAAGCACGCCCATCGCCCCTAGTGTAAATAAGATTGCACTCAAAACAACAACCGATTCTACGCTAATCATCGAAATGTCAGGCGCGGATACTCATGCCTTTAAGCATGGGGAGGAGCGCCCTCTCTCCTTTCATATCGGTATAACAGGCTAAATATCCCCGAAGGGAGAGGACTTTGCTGTAAAGCAGGTGTCCTTTAATTTACTCCGCTTGCGCGGGTTACGTTCACCTCGTCAAGGTTATCGAGTGGTTTTGTATGTGAACGACACTGGCTGACACCCATTTCGACCTGTTTAATCGTTCACCGCAGAGTTCGGGGCTGGTGAAGCACCCCGAAGTGCCTATATATTCACCCATAACGGTGCCATTGCTGGCTGAGACTGGTAAGCATTGAGGCTATTAAAAGCCCCTGCCTTTAGGCATAGGGATGCTTACTTTTCATCTCCATCACTGCCCACTGGCACGGCGGATTCTTCTGGTGCAGACAGTTGTGGCACATCCTCATCTACCTGTGTGACATCCGTCCCCGTCTGACTGGTGATAACACTCGTCAACGGACGGCTGACCTTACGGCGTGTGGGACGACCGGGCTTTGGTTTAGAGATAGTGCGTTGTGCCACGACAATTGCCCCAACCATCGAGGTGAGGAGCAAGATACCAACCATTTGGAAAGGCAACATATACTCAATAAATAGCAGTGACCCAAGTGCCTGTGGACTGCCAAACGCATATTCATGACGGGTTATCACGGTCACCGCACGCGATGTCGTAAAATCGCCCTGTCTGTCGGCAAGATAAATCAGGAGTTGCGATTGACCCGCACCAATGGGATAGGCGCTATTAGTATCTGTGCCAGCGAGGCGAATCATGACATTTTCTTTTTGTGTCGCGTCGCTAATCACCCAATTGCGACTACCCGGAATTTCTTCATCAAACGTGACAAATTCCCCAAGTGGGAGCGATTCAACCACCACAGGGGCGGCATCGGCTTCTGCTTGATTACCAATCAGACGGTCTGTACCCGCATCGAGGATGGTTATCGCTTGTGCGGGGATATGTGCATTGACAATCGTCAACCGCCCTATCCGCGCCGATGAAGCCGATACATCTTCTGGGACGACTATCATGGTCGGATTGACATCGCTACCGGGTTGACCATACGCCACAACGGTGATGGTCTCACCTGCATTGACGGTCAGATTGCCAATTGGCAGGGGTGTTCTGCGTGTATTTGCCAAATTTAACCCAACACTATATGTCCCTGGGTCAACTTGGGCAAAGCGCAACGCATCGCCATCACTCTCTGCAAATGGCACGCCACCCGCAAATAATTCGCCGTCCAAATAGAAATCGGCATTAGGATACACCGACATGGCGTTCACAAAGCGCAAGGTAGCTTTTGGCGGGTTGGTCTCTTGGCTATTGATGCCACTTCCCAACAGAGCAAGCGCAACAATCCCCAAAAATCCTAGTGATAGCAATAGGATGCTAGGGGTGAGCCACTTAAATTCTTTGGTCTCTGTGCTAGGATTTTCTGCCCCCAGCAACATGATAACAAATAAGAACAGCACCATAATCGCGCCCGCATACACGGCAATTTGCACCATCGCCAAAAATGAGGCGTTGAGCAACAAGTAAATGAATGCCACACAGCCAAAATTGGCAATCAAAAACAACGCGCTATGGACAGCTTTTTTAGTGAGGAGCATCCCCACGGCGGCGGCAACCGAAAGCACGCCAACTCCGATAAATAAAATCTCTACTAATGACATATTGCGTCCTATTCAACGTGAGTGCTAGTCCTGCAATCGGTTGTGAATTGTAACACAAAGAAAGTGTCGTCACGATACCGAAACTGCCAAGATGATAACACACAGACAAGCGTTTTACAAACAGTATCGTTTGTGCCAATGCCATATTTGGTCGCCTATGCCTCAAAAAATGGGCATCAACCAACCAATAAGCACGCCACATATATTCATCGCTACAAAAGCAATATAAAAGCCACCTGTGACTGGTGGCTTATCGCATTTATTTTGGTTCTGGCATATCTGGAATGGATCGGTTATACATGCCTGCTGGCACTTGTTGGGGGGTATCTGACGCGCCCTCTGGCACAGGGTCTATGAGCATATTTTTGGTGAAAATCGCGTCACGTCGGTCGGTGAAGCTCAATTGATGTTCATGTCCCAATTCAATGGCTTGTGTGGGACAGGCATCTTCGCAATAGCCACAGAAAATGCACCGAAGCATGTTGATTTCATACGTCTTTGCATACCGTTCACCAGGGCTAAAACGGACTTCATCGGTATTTTCTGAGGCTTCTACCCAAATGGCATCGGCAGGGCAAGCGGCGGCACACAACGAGCAGCCAATGCACTTCTCCATGCCATTATCATAACGGCGGAGATGATGCCGTCCCTTAAAGCGTGCCTGAAATGGACGCACCTGCTCTGGATATTGCAGGGTGACAGCATCTTCTAATAAATATTTGAATGTGGTCGCAAATCCGCGAATAATGTTCATCTTATTTTATCCATCCTCATCCTGATTATCACATTTTGGGCGATATAGTGCGTGTGGACGGCATATATGCCGTCCCTACAGCCCGATAACCGCGTTTTTGGTCGTAGGGACGCGATATAATCGCGTCCACAAACGATAATTCAATAAATATCAACAGAATCTAATCACCACTACCCGATGGTAGCGCATTTTCTGATGGTGTTTCTTCTGGTGCGAGATTGGTAAGTGGTCTAAGGACTTTTATCAACCCGCGATTAAAGCGCACACGACTATTGAACAAATTCACTCGTTTGCCACGTAACACCGAGAATATCACCGACAGCAAAGCGAATGGTGGCACAAGCGCGAACCACAAGCCCAAATCGGTCAATAGCTTGATGGGTGTGAACAAAGCAAATGGCACAGACAGCAACGCGCCCACAGTGGTCATGGCGATATTGATAACGGGGTTGCCCGAACCTGTGATGATTGGGTCATCTTCAACCGCTTGGGTATCTACTGCATCGCGGGATGGCTTGCCCAAAAAGAACACAGACCCGACTAAAATTGCCACAAACATCAGACCAGAGATGAAAATATAGGCAGTCGCGCCCAATTCTTCCCCGACAATCACCGCCACCGCCGACCATACCACCGACAACAACGCCAATGGCAACATGACCTTCCAGCCAAAATTCATCAGACGGTCATAACGGATACGGGGCAAGGTGGCGCGTACCCACACGAAAAACATGAGGAACAAAATCACTTTGCCCAAAATAACGGGTATCGCCAAAATGGGGAAATTATCCACCAAGCCAAACCCGTCATGATACCCGCCAAAAAATAGCGATATGGCAATCAGGCTCACGGCAATCATACCAAGATATTCTGCCATCATGAACAAGGCAAATTTCATTCCGCTATATTCGGTCATATAACCCGCCGTGAGTTCTTGTTCGGCTTCGGGCAAATCAAACGGGGCGCGGTTGGTCTCTGCGAATAACGCAATGATGAGAATACCCGCCGCCAATGGGTTTTGGAATACCAACCAATTGAGCAACAAGCCACTTTGGGCATCTACGATGGTGGAGATGGTCATCGTGCCAACAATCAATACTGGCACAGCAATGGTCAAGCCCATGCTCAGTTCATAACTGACCATCTGGGCAGAAGCACGCATCCCACCAAGCATAGAATATTTGTTATTGCTCGCCCACCCTGCCAATACCACGCCATACGTACCGATGCTGGTGATAGCCAACAGCCACAATACACCCACACCAGGGTCAGATAACCCCAGTGGCACACGATACCAATTGCCATCAAACCACGGGATGACGATGGGGGGTCCCAACGGAATCACCGCCAGTACAATGAGTGTTGGCGCGGCTTTGAGGATTGGTGCAAGGCGATAAACCCATTTATCTGCACCAGCAGGCAAAATATTTTCTTTGAAAATAAGTTTTATGCCGTCTGCCGCAGGTTGCAACAAGCCCCATGGTCCAACACGGTTTGGTCCGACACGACTCTGAAACCACGAGACCAATTTACGCTCTAGCAGGGTCGCATAGGCAAAACCAGTCACCACCGTGATAATTAAAATAAGGGAATAGATGATAGGGTGCAAGAATGAGCATCCGTCAGAATTGCGACATTCAATCACATCCGCTTGAACACGACCCGATGGCTCAAAAATAAAACCGAGTAACCCGCCCAAAATTCCCGCGGAGGTTTCCCAATGTGCCAAGAAAATAAGCGCCCCAAAATTGGCAATGGTGAAGCCGATGATAAAAATTAAGGCGGGTATGCCCAACACTTTGGGTGTGCCATTGTCTTCTACTGGCTTATGGTTTGACAAAGCACCTTGCATCACACAGGCAATTGCCCCAAGCCCCACCAACCAAAAACCCCATGTCATCCGTGAATTCACATCGAGTCCGTTGGTCAAGAAAAACAGCAGGTAATACGTGATAATCACCAAGCCCGCGATGGCGATGCGGCGCGAATTACGACTCGCTACACGTTCATCAATCAGCATCCACAGCGACAGTGACAAGGCAATCAGTGTGGCAATGGGGACAACCCACAGCAAACCACTCATCATGTCCATCGCACGCGGGGCGGGGATGTCGTGCAGGTAACTGATACCCGCATAAGGGGCAGTCCAAAACATAAACGAAAATGCGGTGAACATCATGCCTGTAAACAAAATAGGATAGTTCAACGAGCCACGCATGAGTCGCAATGTGGTGATAAAACCGCCCCAAAAAAGACGGAAGGTAGCGCCCAAGAGATTAAAAAATATCTCTGATGCCGATTTTCCAGATGAAGCATTCGTTGTTTGTGCCATAACTTCAATCCCTCAATATAGTACATATTGCGATTATGTGATTATAAGGACGCAACCGTATGCGCCCTCTCCGTTATATCTATCACGATGATAGTGATTATTTCACTTTGCTAATTTCGCCCACTGTGAGGTGCATGGGGGTGGCTTCGTTGGTCAGGTGGCGGGGCAAAACAATGCTCCCTTGTGGTGCGCCACCATTGACATGCGCTTTTACTCTTACTGCCACACCATCGGCTGTGATTTCCACCACATCACCCTGTGCAATGCCCATTTTTTCGGCATCTTTGGCGTTGACCTCAACATACGGCGCGAGGACACGCGGGTGCATCATCAAACTAGGCAAAAATGCGCTTTGACGATTATATAACACGGTGGCGGGTACAACATAGACTTGTCCCTTACCCGCTTTTACCAATGTGGGCAATTCGACCTTACCCGCGCTCACAGACTCACCCTTATCGGCACTGGTGGGCAATTGCACCCCCAAACCACCCTTATTTTGGTAGGCAGTCCCACCATAATACAGGTCGTTGCCACCCACATCGGGGAATTGGCGCTCAACTTTGGCAAGTGCGCGGTAGGTGATACCCTCAAAGGCAGGGATATTTTTGGCGATTTCTTGCATGACATTCGCCGCCGATAATTTGGCGCGCTCCTGCCCTAGTGCTTCAGCAACACGGCTAAAAATTTGCCATGCGGGGAGCGCATCGCCCATAGGACCTTGCGCGGTATAAAAACGTTGGACACGGCGCTCGCCATTGGTGAATGTGCCGTCACGTTCTGCAAAACTTTGCAGTGGTAATACCACTTTTGCTTGTGCCGATACCGCATCTGCAAATAAATTCAGGCTGATAATGGTCTCGACCTTATCTAACCATGCTTGGGCGGTGGGGTCATCTGCCAAAATTTCTGCCTGCGCCACAATCAATACTTTGGGCGGATTTTGGGCAATATCCAACGTATTTTCTGGGGTGAATCCAAAATAATGTGCGCCCATGCCATTGGCACCGGGTAATGGGGAGAGAAGCCCGTTATTGGCTTTGCCCACATGACCACTTTCGATGAGGAAATTGGCACTGGCTTGCATCAATGAGCGATGTCCCGCCAGTGATAGCCCTTCTGCACCTGCCACCACAATCAAATTATTTGCCCCTGCCAATTTTTTGGCGATGTCGGCATATTCTTTGTTGAGGGTATTCATCACCTTCACTGCGTTACCTGTTTCGTAACGGATGGTGTCATGGGCAAAATCGTCCATGCGCGTCTTGCGGGCGTTGGCGACCACCAAATACGCGCCTCTATCGGCGGCACGCTTGAGGCGCAAGCGCCAGATGGGGACTTCTTCTTCGAGGTCACTGGCGATAATCAATACCGCATCACCCTTGCCCAAATCGCCCAAATTCGTGCCGACCCCGACCCCCACCTGTGCGAGAATATCCGCGCCTGTGTGGGTAGGAATCCATGTACCGAGTCGGGTGCTACCGAGTCCGTTGAGGAGTTGGTGCAAGGCATAAAAATCTTCGTTAGAAAGACCCGTCCCTGCAATGGCGGCAATATTGCCTCCTGCGGATTTGAGCGCATTGGCGGTGGCTTTTAAGCCATCTGCCCATGACGATTCCACCGCGCCACGCACAAAAACCTGTTGAACGCGATTTTCGCTACGGGTGAAGTGATGCCCAAAACGGGTTTTATCCGAAATCCAAATTTCGTTGACGGCTTCGTTTTGACGAGGCATGACACGCTTAATCATGGCTTTTCCGCCAAAATCGCGGTCGAGGCGGGTGCTAAGGCTGATATTTGTGCCTGCGGCATCCCACGGGTCAATGCTGGGGACTTCGGTGAGTTCCCATGGACGCGCACCAAAGCGGAAATCGGCAGTGGTCAATGCACCCACTGGGCAAATATCGGTGGTATTCCCAGAGAAATAAGTATCAAATCCGGGGTCAGAATTGGTGATAATTTGCAAAGTGCGTCCACGTTCATGGAAGCCCAGCACATCATCGCCAACAATTTCTTCTTGAAAACGCACACACCGCGCACATTGGATACAGCGTTCTTCATCCAAATAGATGAGGTCGCCCAATGGCACATGCTTGTCTAAATGTTGTTTATCATCAAAATCCATGCGGGTTGTGCTGGGTCCATACGCCATCGTCAAATTTTGCAATGGACATTCGCCACCTTTATCGCAAATGGGGCAATCCAACGGGTGACTGGTGAGCAAAAATTCCAATACATTTTTGCGAGCATCGTCTACCACTTGGGTATTTGTCCGCACGACCAATCCATCGGCAACAATTTGGGTACAGGCAGTTTGCAATTTGGGCATCATCCGCACTTTTGGATTGCCCGCCTCGTCTAATACAACCGCACCAGTGGCGCGGTCTTTTTCGATATTGCCCATCTCCACCAAGCACATGCGACACATCCCGACTGGCTCCATTTTGGGGTGGTAACAAAACACGGGAATATCGTTATCGGCATGGAATTTGGCAACATCCACCAAATTTGCGCCCGCAGGCACTTCATACGTGACATCATCAATGATGACTTTTACAGTATTTGTCATAAGGTACTCCGAAAACCATCTTTGCCCAATACGGGTCTATTATGGCGCAACTATCGCCAATCGTCCAATGAAGATTTTTACCCCTGCCTTATTTGTAGGGGTGCAATTATGTGTGGTAATCAATTAATACGGTGTGTATTTTGCCTCGCTAGAGGCTCAAAGCCTCTAGCTATTCGATTTTGGAAGCCCACTAAAGGGGCTACTTTCAACCAATTTTGAGACAAATGTCTATTTTATAGCGCCTTTAGTGCGCTTGATGCGACTAGCTGAGGGTTTTGAACCCTCAGCGAAAATAGACATTTCTACACCATTATTAAAAACCAACTTGCATTATTACGTCCCTACAGGGTATGAGGGTCATTTTGTATATCGTCTTGCTTTGGTCATCAGGCGTTGGGCGCGGTCTTGTACAGATTGCGCCACAAACCCCCACTGCCTGCCCATCAATTCATTATGAGCGAGTTCATACGCCCGTTCACTATCCACCATCGCTTGTTCCCAATACCCATATTGGGCATACACTTCTGCCCGCAACAGATAATTCACTGCTACATGCGGATGGTCGTGAATTTCTTCTGTGAGCCGTTCTAGGCGTTGAATAATACGGTCTTGGCTCATCTTACCTAATCACCTGCGGCGGGTTGAACGACTGGTTTTCCGCCTTTGATATGGCTAAAGAAATCATCTGGAAAATGCTTGATGGTCGCCAAAATTGGGTTGGCGGCAAAATCGCCCAACGCGCACAATGTCACACCTTGCATATTTTTGGCGACATTGTTGATGAGTTCCACATCTTCTGGACGACCTTCACCGCGCAAAATGCGGTCTAGGACTTTATCTAGCCAATACGTGCCTTCACGACAGGGGGTGCATTTGCCACAACTTTCGTGTTTGAAGAATTTGGTCATTTTCGATGCCGCCCATGTGATGTCACGGCTATCATCCAGCACAATAATCGAGGCAGAGCCTAAAATTGTGCCAACTTTAGCGAGTCCTTCATATGTCAGGGGAATATCTAGCACTTCATCGGTGGCGGGGACAATGGGACCAGACCCGCCAGAGGGCAAAATTGCCTTGATGGTGCGTCCGTTGGGGATACCGCCAGCGTGTTCAAATAACAATTGACGGAAAGTGATACCACCCATAGGGAATTCATAATTACCGGGCTTGACCACATCGCCACTCACACAAAAGATTTTTGTGCCTGTGCTTTGTTCTGTCCCGATTTTTTTATAAGCATCTGCGCCTTCTAGGATGATATAAGGCACATTGGCGAGGGTTTCGACATTATTAACCACAGTCGGTTCTTTATACAACCCACCGCCTTTTTGCGCGGGGAATGGTGGGCGCACACGCGGTTGACCCAATTTTCCTTCTAGGCTTTCGAGCAAGGCACTTTCTTCGCCACAAATATATGCGCCCGCGCCAAGATGGGTATAGACTTCGCAATTCCACCCACTACCCAAGATATTTTGCCCCACAAAACCCGCTTTACGCGCATCTTCGATGTGCTTGTCGAGTGCATGGGCAATATCCCAAAATTCACCGCGCAGATAAATATAAACGGCGGTGGCTTGAATCGCCCATGCGGCAATTACCGCGCCTTCGATGAGCTGGTGCGGATTATTCTCTAAAATTTGGCGGTCTTTGAATGTGCCAGATTCACTTTCATCGGCATTGACCACCACATATTTCACAGGTTCACTTTGGGGGATAAAACTCCATTTGACCCCAGTCGGAAAAC
>DAOTUO010000003.1:0-25073 GCA_034436595.1 Anaerolineae bacterium
GTGACGGATGCCATTTTATGCACTGTATCGGTGGTCATAATGGCTTTGGCGGTGGTTTCCCAATCATCCCCCAATGCGTTATGGGCGAGTTCAATGCCTTTATAGATTTTATCCATTGGCAATTGTGTCCCGATAACCCCTGTAGACATGACCATCACCTGATGCTCATCAACACCGAGTTTATCACCGACTGCCTTCGCAGTCGCAAGGGCATTTTGCAACCCTTGTTCACCTGTGGCGGCATTGGCACAGCCTGTATTGATGGCAACAGCGCGAATAAAATCGCTTTCATTCGCTATTCGTGCGATTCCCCATAATACAGGCGCGGCTTTGACCATATTGGTGGTGAATACCCCCGCCGTCACGCAGGGGACATCGCTCACGATGAGGGCAAAATCGGGGAGGTCATTGGGTTTTAATCCGCACGAAACACCCGCCACCCGAAAACCCTTTACGGGTAAAATTTGGTCTGACAGACTCATAAAGCCTCCAGAATATGGGTCAATTTGTCGCATAGAATATCCACATGACTCTTTTGGATGATGAGGGGTGGCACAAACCGAATAACATGCGTCCCTGCATTGATGAGCAATAAGCCGTGTTCATAGCCTGCGTTGATAATGGGGTCTACTTCACGGGCAAATTCCATGCCCACCATTAGCCCACGCCCACGCACTTCGATAATATCGGGATGTTGAATAGATGCCAATTTTTCTTGTAGATACGCCCCAACTTTTGCCACATGCGCCAAAAAGTCTGGTTGAGCGATGCGCTCTAACACATGATGCGCGACTGCTGTGATAAAGGGGTTTCCTGCGAATGTTGAGCCGTGATTGCCTGCATGAATGGCTTCTGCCACGCGGTTGGTCACCAAAATTGCGCCGATGGGCAATCCGCCCGCCAACGGTTTGGCGAGTGTCATGATGTCGGGTGTGACCCCGCTATGCTCATGCGCCCAGAGTGTGCCTGTACGCCCCATACCACATTGCACCTCATCAAAAATGAGCAGGGCATCGTTGGCATCGCACAAGGCGCGGAGTTCCCGCAGAAATTCGTCTGTGGCGATATTGATACCGCCTTCACCCTGAATCGGTTCTATCAACACACCCGCCGTATTTTCGTTGATGACGGCACGGGCGCTTTCGATGTCGTTAAAAATTGCCCCGCGAATGTTGGGGAGCAGTGGCTTAAAGCCTGTTTGATATTTTTCTTTGGGTGTGAGCGACAACGACCCCATCGTGCGACCATGAAAGGCATGGCTAAAGCTGACCAATTCGGTTTTATCGTGATACCCTTTTTCGTATGCTACCTTGCGGGCAAATTTAATTGCGCCTTCATTGGCTTCTGTCCCGCTATTGGTAAAAAATACGCGGTCTGCGAATGATTTTTCGGTGAGCAATTTCGCCAGTTCCACATGCGGGACGGTATGATACAGGTTGCTGGTATGAATCAGCCCGGTGGATAATTGTTGATTGATGACCGCTTGCACATCTCTATCGCCATAGCCGAGCGCATTGACCGCAATCCCCGCCACCCAATCCAGATAATTTTTGCCTTCCGTATCAAAGACATGCACCCCTTGACCATGCACCAAGACAAACGGCGCACGCTTATAGGTTTGCAAAACGACTTCGCTTTCGTCTTGCATGAGTTGTTCGGTACGGGTGAGGGTTTGTATTTCGGTTTCGGTTATCATCTATTTTTTCGCTCCACTAAACGTTGTGCCACTATCGGTTTTTAAGCCTTGTAAATTGGTGATGACAGCTTTTGGCACGCCCAATTTTACCACATGCAAGGCAGTTTTGACTTTTGGTATCATACCACCATGAATCGTGCCATTGGCAATAAGATTTTCGGCTTGTTGAATCGTCAGATGCTCCTGCACCACATCATCCACCAACACCCCCGCCACATTGGTGAGGAAAATAATTTTTTCGGCGTGGATGGCATTTGCTACCGCACCCGCCACATGGTCTGCATTGACATTATAAATGGCTTGTGGGGCAATCATCACAGGGTCGCCACCCATACAAATGGGTGAGATAACTGGTACAACACCCTCATGCAACCACTTTTTGATAATATCGCCACGTACTTTGACCACATCGCCCGTGAAGCCCATATCAATATAGGCATGGCGCATTTTTACCGCACGAATCATGCCCCTATCCACACCAGAAACGCCGATGGCATCTACACCCGCTTCGGTGAGAATTTGCACCAAGCGCGTATTGACCAGCCCGCGTAACATCATCACCACCACATCAAGCGTGGCTTGGTCGGTGATGCGTACCCCGTCCATTTTGCGCGGTTCAATGTGTAGCCGTTCCTGCATATCGGTAATTTCTGCCCCACCACCATGTACAATCACCACAGGCGTGGGATAGTCTTTGATGGTCATGGCAAGGTCGTTCAAAAATACTGCATTGGTCAATTCATGACCGCCGATTTTAATCAGTACGGGATGATGGGCAAGTTTTGTCATAAAAGGGCAGTGGTCTCATCCAATGCAAACATCAAGTTAAAATTTTGTACCGCCTGACCCGATGCCCCTTTGCGGAGATTATCGGTCACACTGGTGATATGGAGCATATTGGGCAACACAGGGTTTAGGCTAATGACACATTTATTGGTGCGGACAACATGCTTGAGTGTGGCGTGTTGTTTGGGTGGCAACACATCTACTAATGCCTCCCCACGATAAATTTCTTCATAGAGATGTTGTGCTTGGTCGCTGGTGAATCCGTCATTGAGCGTCACATAAATACTTGCCATCAAGCCCCTATCCACAGGCAATAGGTGCGGGACAAATATCAATGTGCCTGCTTGTGGGTCTAATTTGGCGATTTCCTGCTCAATTTCCCCCACATGCCGATGACTACGTCCTGCGTTATACGGGGAAAAATTGCCGAATACCTCTACAAAGTGGGTATTCGCTTTGGGTTCACGTCCCGCGCCAGACACACCCGATTTGGCATCTACGATAATCGGTGTGTGGGGGGCTAATGCCCCTGCGGTGAGGAGTGGATATAATCCGAGTAGGGTGGTGGTGGGGTAACATCCGGGGACAGCCACGCGGTCTATGCCACGCAAAATTTCACGATTCACTTCTACCAAGCCATAGGGGGTTGGGAGCAAATTAGGGTGTGGATGGGAGTCATGATACCATTTTGCATACGATTCGGGCGTATCTAGTCGTAAATCGGCGCTGAGGTCAATCACCTTTTTGCCCTGTGAGAGTGCCAGATGTGCCATTTTTGCCGATGTCTGATGTGGGAGCGCCAAAAATACCGCATCCACTGCGCCCAGAGGGGCATCGTCAGATTTGATATAGTGCAACGCTGTATAGGGAATGGGGTCACCCGCATAGGTGTTGGATGTGCCAAAAACGAGTTCAACATGCGGGTGCTTGGATAAAATTTCGATGAGGTCTTGTCCCGCATAACCAGATGCGCCATAGACACCAACGCGGATTGTTGTGGATGTGGTCATAAAACGCCTTTTTGTGCTATCAAATCACCATCATCCCTCTATTTTAGCAGATGTTGATGAAGGTTTGCACTATTGGTTGTTTTGATGTGGGGCGGGTGAGGGACGACATACACTTCGTTAGTTGTCCCCTACGCGCAGATAGGTATGGGACTACTGCGACAATATGTAAAAAGAGTGTAACCTGACTTTTGTTTTGTGCAAATATTTTCACGTCTCACCGTCACATCCCCTATCGGTGTGTATAATCAGTCATGAGATTTATCACCGATAGGCAAAAATTCATGATAGAGGTAACAGACCTAAGCAAACACTATGGCACACATCTCGCGTTGGATGCCGTGTCGTTTAGCGCCAAGCAGGGCGAAATTTTGGGGTTATTGGGTCCCAATGGCGCGGGAAAAACCACCACTATGCGAATCCTGACAGGATTTATGCCCCCTAGCGCGGGTAAGGCAGTGGTGGCGGGGCATGATGTGAGCGAAGAATCGTATGAAGTACGGCAAAAAGTCGGCTATTTGCCAGAACGTGTCCCTCTCTATCCCGATATGACGGTAGAGGGGTATGTCACGTTTTGGGCAAAATTGCGTGGGGTCAAAAAGACCAAACAAGCCGTATTGACCGCATTAGAAAAAGTAGACCTCATCCCACGGCGCAAGTCGCTGGTGCGAAATTTATCCAAAGGGCTAAAGCAACGACTCGGATTGGCGCAGGCGCTCGTCCATGACCCACAAGTGCTGATTTTAGATGAGCCGACCATCGGCATTGACCCGCAACAAATCATCGAAATCCGCGAGCAAATCCGCAATCTGGCGCAATCGCACACGGTGTTATTTAGTACCCATATTTTATCTGAAGCGGAACAAATTTGTGACCGTGTGGTGATTTTGCAACGCGGTAAATTGGTGGCGTATGGCACACCAGAGGCGCTCCGCAAGCAACTCTACCCCAATGATTATTTATATGTCGAAATTGATGCCCCCCAGCGCGACAAGCAAAAGGTAGAAAATATGCTCACCGCGCTCACAGGGGTGGATGAGGTGACACGTCTGGCGGGTGGGTTTACTGTTCGTGCCAAAAAAGACAATGATATTCGCGGAAAATTGGTAGAAAAAGTCCTCTCATCGGGGTATGGCTTGCGTGAATTGCGACCAGTCGCCATGACCCTAGAGGACATCTTCTTAGAGATTGTAGGCAAATAACCATGTGGACAATTTTTCGGCGCGAAATGGCGCACTATTTCACATCACCTGTGAGTTATCTCATAGCGGCGGCGTTTTTTGTGTTGATGGGGTTATATTTCAATAACGACCTCACGGTGAGCATTACCACACGGGCGGCAGACCCCGCCTCTGTGCCATCATTTTTGTCGTTTGTGATGGTATTTTTTGCCCCTTTGCTGACCATGCGCCTTATCGCAGAGGAAAATCGAGAAGGCACGGTGGAATTATTGCTCACCGCCCCTGTGAGCGATACGGCGATTGTTATCGGCAAATTTCTGAGCGCATGGGCATTTTATTCGCTGTTATTAATGGGGACACTGGTGTATCCAGCAGTCCTCGTGAGCCTTCAGATTTTCCCCGATTTAGGCATTGCCGTGAGCGCGTATATCGGCATTTGGTTGTATGGCGGCGCGGCATTGGCGGTAGGGGTGGTATTTTCTGCCATCACCGATAGTCAGGTCACAGCGGCATTTTTGAGCATGTCGTTTTTGCTGTTGATGTGGCTTGGCGATGTGGCAGGGAATATCGTGGCGAGTTTTGAACTAGCCGATTTATTGCGAAAACTCAGTTTGCAGGGACATTATTCCACCTCATTTGCGGTGGGGCTGTTTCGGGCAGAAGATGTGGCTTATTTTGCGGGGATGATTGTGGTGTCGCTATTTGTCACCATCAGACTCCTCGAAATGCGGAGATGGCGTTAATCATGAGACAAGAACGTGAAATCGCTTTTACACGAAGCGATATAGGACAAATTTTTAGCTTTATCGGCGCATTTGGCGTGTTATTGGGGGTGGTCGCTTTTCTTTGGGAAGGCGAGATGAACTTGTTTGCCAATATTGGCATTGTGGTGGGCATTGTGGGGCTAGGTGGTTGGTTACTCATCGCCCCGCGTGATTTTATCGATTTTTTCACGGGGCGGCGGATGCGCCAAAGCACGCTATCGGTGTTTTCTACTGTGTTGTTCATCGGCATTGTGGTGCTGATTTATATTTATGTGGAACGGTCTGTCATCACATTGGACATGACCGAGCGCGGGAGTTATACCCTATCGTCTACAACCAAGCGAGTATTGACCGCGCTTAACCGTAATCTGCGGATTACCGCTTTTTATTCCCCTGTGAATATTGGTTTGCGCGATTTGGACGACCAATTCTTTCGGCAATATGAGGTGGAATCTGGCGGAAAAATCACCCGCGCCTACATAGACCCCATCGCCCAACCGGGCATCGCGGCCTTATTTAATGCCCAAGATACCGATGTATTCCTCTCTTATGTTTTAGAGGATGGCACAGTAGATTATAACAGTGTCATGCTTGTGCCAATGGGCGAGCGCCAAGAACGCGATATGACCAATGCCATTAATCGCCTGTTGAACACCGGTAATTTTTTGGTGCTATACGATTTGGGCTTTGGCGGACGGTCGCCTAATGATGTGTCTGCCAATGGCATGTCACTATCGGGGCAATTATTGCAATTTGAGGGATATAACACCCAAGTGGTGGATTTACAGACCGATATTCTCGCCAATAATATCCCCATTCCCGATACTGTGAATGTGATTATTTTGGCGCGCCCGCTCACACGACTCACGGGTGAAGCCATTGCCCTCATAGACGATTATCTCAAACGGGGTGGAGGATTGCTCATTTTGGGTGATGTATCGGGTGGTGAAGAACGGGTACTCTCTGAAGATGACCCCTTTAACGAATATCTATGGCAAAATTGGGGGATTCGCCTACTCGACTCGGTGGCGGTAGATTTTGCCGTGAGTGGTGATACCCCGTTGGATGTGATTAGTTATCAGATTTTCGATTCGCCTATTTCTACCGATATAGACCCCTCTACCGATATTAATTCGCGCACCCAATTCCGCATTGCCAGACCCATTGAGGTGAGCGAAAATCCGCCAGTCAACAACGGGCGTGTGATTATGACTTCACCGCAAAGTTATGCCGAGACCAATATCTCTCAGGTGTTGCTCAATAATGACTATCAATATGATGAAGAAGTAGATACTCAGGGCGAGATGACCCTTGTGGCATGGGCGGCAGATGGTGAAGAGGGTGGGCGGATTGTGCTGATTGGTGATAGTGATTTTGCCACCGATGGACAGATTGCCTCACCGATTGGCAATGGTATTTTGCTGACCAATGCGGTGCGCTGGCTCACAGGTTATAGCGATACCGTAACCTTTAGTCCAGAACAAACAGCAGTCGGGTTGCCAACAATTTTTGTAGACCCCAATACCCAATTGAATCAGATTGCGTTGTTCACCTTGTTCATCATGCCAGGGGCATTGATTGCGCTTGGCGGATTTATCTATGTTCGGCGGAGCAGACGATGAAAAAAAGTTTAGCGTCACTATTTGGTTTATTGGTGTTATTTATCATATTGGCGGTGCTGGTGGTTATTCAAGACCCCCGCGAGGCAGACCCAATTCAACCAACTACGCCACCCTCTGGGGAATCTACGCAAGTATTTAGCCAGAATGTGGTGTATAACGGATTAGATGCGAGTGCTATTCAAGCCATACGCTTATATGACCCAAATTCTGACCAAAGTGTTACTTTTGCCCGCAACCCCATTCAGTTATGGACAGCACCCTATATTGAGGGTGTCGCCCTAGACCAAGAGGTCATGCGGGCAGTTGAACGCACATTGGTCTTGATGCCCTATGCCCATCAATTTATGCCAGAGGCACAACGGCTCACAGAATATGGTTTCTTGTCCGATGGCACACATTATTTTTCGATTTTGTTGGTGATGGATGACGGCACAGCACATTCGATTGCGGTTGGCAACCCCACCGAATATGATGGTAGGGCAGTTTATTATGTAGTGATAGATGACCGCCCAGAGATGTATTTAATCTATCGGGAACCCATAGATTATCTCACATCACAATTTTTGCGACCTGCTATCATATCATAACAGATGTTCGATAAATAGGGCAAAATTGGTCTAAAACCGAAAAATAACCAAAAACCTGTAAAAATATAAGACCAATCGCTTGACAAGAATCCACATTAGAGTTAAGTTATACAGAATATATCGCGTTACATTTTTTGCGATAGCCTAAAACGACAATTTTCCCCCGCTTCTATGTAGGCGGGGTTTCGTACCTATGCTATCGTCAACAATTTGAATGGTTTTATCGCCATTAAAAAATGCGGTATGATGTGTTTAATGGACAATTATCTTATAAGAGGTCTTTGCCTTGCAAATTTCTGGCAGGGCTATATGTGTGTAAAATGGCTGTAGCGACAATGGGAATGCTTCATAAAGAACGTGAACAAGTCCTGAGTGGACTGATTCAAAAAGGTCGTCAACAAGGGATACTCTTGTATGACGAGATACTAGCGGTCTTTCCAGAAGTGGAGACCGATGTTGCTCTTTTAGACGAGTTGATGGATGCGATGATGGATGCAGGTATTGAAGTCCTTTCTGAAAAATCTGATGATGCAGAGTTAGCACTGGAAGCCGCCGAATCGTTTGATTTTCACTTTGACGAAGAGGATGACCTCATCGCCAAAGAAGGCGAACTCTACCTATCAGAAATTATGGATGATGCAGGATATCGCCAAGCGTTGGATACCGACGATGTGGTGGGGCTGTATCTAAAAGAAGCGGGACGAGTCCCCTTACTGACCGCCGCCGAAGAAGTATCTTTGGCAAAGCGGATGGAGCGCGGGATTAACGCCACAGAACGCCTCAAGCGTCATGGCGATACCTTGCCACTCGATGATGTATATGACCTAAAAGACGTGGTTTTCGATGGTGAGATGGCTCAAGAACACCTCATTCGTGCCAATGCGCGTTTGGTGATTAGTGTGGCAAAGAAATATATTGGGCGTGGTGTGCCATTTCTGGATTTAATCCAAGAGGGCAATATCGGCTTAATTCGTGCCACCAACAAATTTGAATATCGCCGCGGACATAAATTTAGCACCTATGCTACTTGGTGGATTCGTCAAGCGGTGAGCCGTGCGGTTGCCGACCAAGGACGGACGATTCGCGTGCCTGTCCACATGGGTGACCAACTGAATCGTATGCGCCGTATTCAACTGAACCTCATCCAAGAATTGGGACGTGAGCCAAGCATTGATGAACTTGCTGTTCACATGGAAACCACACCCGATAAAGTGGAAAACTTGCTCGAAATTGCACGTCGCCCTGTGAGCCTCGAAACACCGATTGATGAAGACGGTGATTCGACCTTTGGCGACTTTGTGGAAGATGTCAATAGCCCTGCACCTGCCGAAGAAGTGGCTACCCACTTGCTTCACGAACAATTGCAAGGGGCATTAGACCGTCTGCCACCGCGTGAAGCACAAATTTTGCGCCTGCGCTATGGTCTTGAAGATGGGCGTGTCTATACGCTAGAAGAAGTTGGGCAAACCATCGGTGTTACCCGTGAACGGGTGCGCCAGCTAGAAGCACAGGCACTCAACCGCCTGCGCCAATCGTCTGCCCATATTATCCTGCGCGATTATCTCTACGAGGAATAAATCGCGTTGGCACAAAAAGAGAAACGCGCCAAAACCACCGCCTTCCCCATGCTTTGGTCTATCCTCATCGCAGGGGTGGGGGTGGTTTTGTTGTTAAATAACTTTGGTATCTTGGGTAATTTTAACGCAGTGGCGTTGTTGCCCTTGCTATTGGTGGTGGCGGGCGCACAAATTTTGTTGCGGGGCGATTTTATCCCTAATGCAGATACCCGCGACTTTGGCATCACACGCGGTAGTGTCGAGAGTGCCACACTCGAAATTAGTAGTGGGGCGGTGGATGTGGATTTGCTCGCACTCCGACGTGAGGGACGCTTAATTGCGGGTCAATTTGCTGTCAATAGCCGTCCTCAGTTGGATGTGCGCGATACTTACGCCCATCTCAAACTCTTTCGGTCAAAAACCCCGTGGTGGTCGTATGCCGATTGGAAAGCCGCCCTCGCGCAAGACCTCCCATGGCAAATTTTGGTCACAACGCATATTGGGCAAGCCACATTAGATTTATCGCAATTGATAGTGCATGATGTTGTGGTCGGCACAGGCATTGGCGATGTGCGGATTATCTGCCCCAAAGAGTCGTTTAATCCCTTATTTGTGCGGTCTACCTTTGGCAATATTCATATCCTCACCCCGCTTGGCTACCGGGTAAAAGTGGTCGTGAAGCAAACCCGCTTATTCACGGTGAAATATGACCCACAACGCTATGATAACCCCGAAAAAGGCGTGTATATCGCCCGTTCTGATGATGACACTATGCCCGTCATCGAAATTCAGGTCAGTGGCACATTTGGCGATGCCTACCTTGCGTGATAATACCCCATGAGCCTGCCGATTTTTATTCGTGATGCCCTATCAGACGATATTCCTGTGTGCTTGGCGCTGGATTTATCGTATGAGACCGAGCGCGTGTGGCAGATGACTTTTCAGCCAGAGACGGGCAATCGAGGGATTTTATTTCGCACAGAACGCCTTCCACGCCCCATGACCGTTCCCTATCCCGCCGATGAACGGCGCTTGCGCCTATGTTTATCGAAAAAACATTGCTTTTTGGTCGCACAGACCAAAGCCGATAACCGCCTTGTGGGATATTTGACCATGCGGGCGATGCCAACCCACCGTATGGCACTGATTCAAGATATTGCCGTGAGCGAATTATATCGCAAGCAGGGTGTGGGCTTGCGTCTATTAAATGTGGCACGGCGTTGGGCGATGGAACATGAATTTGCCCAGTTGCAAGTGGAGACACAGACAAAAAATTACCCCGCCATCCAATTTTTGCAGAAAAACGGACTCGCATTTTGTGGGTTTAATGACCAATATTTCCGCAATGGTGATATTGCCGTGTTTTTTGGACAACCGCTTAAATAAATTTTTAACGTGACAATCACATTTTCCCCCTACACGCCTAAGACAGTCTAATTTATTCTTGTGAATCATAGGGATACGCTAGTTCTTGTCTATCGGTTATATTTCCCTAGTGCTTTGGGTTTATGGAAATGACGGTTTATGTGGTTTTAGAACGATTTTTGCAACAATCATTAGATTTACTCAATGAAACCCTCGCGGCGGCGATTGTTGTTGTTGCCGCCTCGTTATTGCTCTACAATTTGTCGCGTAATTTACGCAATCGGGTGGCACGCACATCGGCAGGATTGTTGGCGTGTGTCACAATTGTTTATGTGGGTGATGTACTGATGGCACTCGCCATTCAGCCATCTACCATTGAGGCACTATTACGCTTTCAGTGGATTGGTTTGGCATTTGCCCCCGCCAGCACCTTTCACCTGTCCGATGCGCTCCTCGCCACCACAGGCTTATCGTCACGGGGCAGGCGCAGACGGGTCGTGCGGATTTTATACGCCATCGCCGCGGCGTTGCTCATCCTCGCCGCCATGACTGATACGCTCATTATCTTTGAGCGCCTCCCCGATGGACGGGTGAGCCTGATGGCGGGTTTATTTTTTGGGTTGTATATGGCATATTTGCTCCCCACCTGCACGATTGCCGTGACGAATGTATGGCGGGCGCGGGCGCGGTGTATCACCAAAAGCACCCAACGGCGGATGACCTACTTGCTGGTATCGGTACTCATGCCTATCATCGGCATTTTTCCCTATTCGGTATTCCTCACCACAGGCGATGAATTTAGCGCCTCTGCCCTGTTTTTGGTGAATATCACCAATATTGTGGTGATTTTAGCCTTGCTCCTGCTGGCATATCCAATATCGTTCTTTGGCTCAGATATACCCGACCGCGTGGTCAAAGCCGATTTGCTCCGTTTTATGTTATTGGGACCCGGGACGGGTTTATTGGCATTGGTGTTTATCATCTACAATGCGCCATTTTCACGCTTATTGGGTGGATTGGGCGAGGAATTTATGCCCTTTAGTGTGGTAGCGATTATCTTATTGTGGCAATGGAGTGTGGATGTTTTTCTGCCCTATTTGGAGCGTTGGCTCATTTTTTTTGATGATAATGAGCAAGTTAATCAGTTACAAAAATTGACCGAGCGACTACTCACCCGTGCCGATATTTTGCAACTCCTAGAGGCAAATCTGGAAGCGACTTGCGATTATATGCAGGTCAACGGCGCGTTTGTCGTTAATCTGATGAGCAAATCTCCCGAATTGGTGAAGATGGTGGGGCATACGACCATCACAGACGATATGCTCACTGATTTTCCTACAGCCGATATGAGTGCTGTTACCTATTTGGGGTGGGGTGGCTATTGGTTGGCGGGGTTATATAGCCATCGGCATGGTCAGGGTGATGAAGCGAAAAATGTACTTATTGGGGCTATGGGTTTTGTGGCATCTGCTCCTGAATTAACTACCGATGAAGAACGCTTATTGACCCGTTTTTCTAGGCGGATTGCCAGCGCACTCGATGATTTATTGCTCCAAGACGAGTTATATGCCACATTAGAAGGATTATTGCCCCAAATTAATGTCACTCGTGCGCGTGTAGCAGAAGTAGATTATCTCCCTGGTCGTGATGCCAAGCCACGTATTATGAATAGTAATTTGCCCAAGCGCGATGACCTTGTAGAGCAAGTTCATGCGGCATTACGTCATTATTGGGGCGGACCTGGGCTATCTAGCAGTCGTTTATTAGACCTTTATAGTGTGCAATGGGCTTTGGCGGATAACGAAAATAATGCTGTACGGGCGCTCCGTGCAGTGTTGTTGAGCGCGATAGAACGGCTTAAGCCAGAGGGTGAACGGAGCATGAAAAATCCTGAATGGACACTCTATAATATTTTGCAGTTACGCTTTTTGGAGCAACGTAAAGTGCGCGATACCGCCACACGCCTCTATATGAGCGATGCCAATTTATATCGCAAGCAAAATATCGCCATCGAAGCGGTTGCAGAGATGTTGGTAGAAATGGAGCGCGAAGCAAATTCTGTATCACCTTCATAATAATTTGTCATGTTGTTGCGAAGGAATTACAACTTTATATTTGCATCTACCCTAAAAACTCCCTATAATGGCTGGAGAGGGATTAACAATTGAAACTGTTTATAGGTAGTGTTAGAGGGGATTCTATGTCTATTGAGGCACACCGTTATGATTATGTTCTACCACCGTTGACATTAGATGAAGGGTATTGGTCGGCATTATTAGATGAAGGCGAAAATACCACCACCGTCCCACATCAGGAAGTGTTTCAGGTTACATTTCCAAAATATGATGATGAAATGGCAGATTCGATAGATGCAGGTCATCATTACACCATGTATCATGGCGAATCTGAAGAAGATTGGCAAGCCATTCGGGACATTTTTGAATCCGATGATGTGGTAGAGGTGAAAGTGGTTGGCTATAATCGGGGTGGCTTGTTGATAGAATGGCGCACCTTACGCGGTTTTGTCCCCGCCAGCCAACTCATTAATTTCCCCGCCACCGCCAACCAGATGATACGCCGTAGTGCATTAATGAGCCGTGTCGGTGAAATTATGCAATTGCGGGTGATAGAACTTCATCTGGATAAAAATCGTATTATCTTGTCTGAACGTGCCGCCCAAGCCAACCCTGGTGAACGTGCCAATATCCTCCATACCCTGCAAGCGGGTGATGTGGTGGAAGGGACAATCACCAACCTATGCGATTTTGGCGCATTTGTAGATTTGGGTGGATTAGAGGGATTGGTTCATATCAGCGAATTAAGCTGGGGCAGGGTTGGGCATCCAGAAAATATTCTTGCCCGTGGGCAGACCCTCAGCGCCTATGTACTAGGTGTAGACCAAGAGGCGGGGCGCATTGCCCTCAGCCTCAAGCGGTTACGACCAGACCCCTGGAAAACAGTTCATGAACGGTATGAGGTGAATGAAATCGTTGAAGGGGTCATTACCAATGTCGTTGATTTTGGCGCATTTGCCTGCATTGAAGAAGGATTAGAGGGGCTGATTCATGTCTCTGAACTCGCAGAAGGTCAATTTCTGCATCCGCGTAATGTGGTCAAAGAAGGCGAATATATTCGCGCCCGTATTTTAACCATCAATGGCGCGGCGCGGCGTTTGGGCTTGAGTCTGCGCCTAGAATAGTAAATCGCATTACATGGTTATGTTGAGATGGCACACAATATCTCAACATAACCATATGTTACAAAACTCAATAATTGCTAAATTTTTATATTCTCTAGCGCAAACATCAGTTGATTCGTTATACTTTGTTATGAAGGTAAACGATTTTCAAAGAGAGGTTGGTATTTATGCACAAAAAAATAACACTATTAGCATTATTTTTAGTCCTTTTGGTGGGGATTTTACCCGCACAAGCCCAAACCGAGACCGAACTTATCTCACGGGCGGAGCGCCTTGTGCGAAATATTGTCCCAACCGCAGGTAATTTGTCACAATGGCAATATATAAGTTATGTGATGACCAACGATGGTGCATTGGGGTGTCCATTGGTCACAAGTTATAACTTAGGATATTCGGTTGTGCCGTGGCGGGTGAGCCTCACCTTCTCTAATGGTCTAAATTATATTGTGTATGTGTCATCAGACCCCAATGTATCGGTGCTGTGCGATTCTAAATTGCTCGGTGGCACCAGTAACAATAACATACTAACCTATACACCCACTTGCACAGGCGCGACTATTTCTGGCAGACGCGGACCTATCTATAGCGCACCCAATAGCGGTATTTTGAGTGGCTATTTAGACCTGTTTGGTTCGATGAATGTCATTGGGCGGTCTGTGGATACCGCGTGGTATCAGGTCACGAATGCGTTGGTTACAGGGTGGGTTTCGATTTACGAAATTTTGCTCAATGGCGCGGGCTGTGCCAGCCTGCCAGTGACATCTAGCACAGCCACGCCCAATAACACCACCCCCACGATCTATATTGGGCAGGGTGTTGGCGGTCCTGTGAGTTGTTTCTTATCTGCGTCATACGCCAATGTGCGTACATTGCCAAGCCTCAATGGGGCAATTGTGGAGCAAGTGACCAGTGGCGTGGTCTATGGTGTGACTGGACGCACACAAGGCACAGATTGGTATGAGGTATTCACCCGTACCCGTGCTGGCAAAGGGTGGGTATCTGTGACGGTATCTAGCGCACAAGGGACGGGATGTGCCAATTTGCCCATCACAGGGACATCTGACCCCATCGCCAACCCACAACCCTCTAACCCGGTTGTGACCAATTGCCCTGCGGCGTATGCGGGTTATTTATTGCCCCGTTTGCAGGTTGGTGCGCGGGCGCGTGTGACCAGCATCATCCCCATTTTACGCTTGCGTAACACCCCACAAGCACTCACGGATAATGCCAATTTGGTATTAGAAATTCGCTCGTTGGATATCGTTGATGTGATTAGCGGACCGATTTGTGAAGCAGGTGTGGCGCGGATATGGTGGCAAGTGTTGTATAACGGTGTTTATGGCTGGACAGCAGAATCGGATTTGCAAGCCACCACCGCCTATTATTTAGAGCCATTGGTTGTTGCGGCGGGTCGGCGGTTTGCCGATGATGTCACCACATCAGAGGCGGGACGCTTGCAGACGGGTAGTTCTGTATTTGATATTGCTTTTAGCGCCGATGATAGCCAATTGCTGGCGGTGAATGGTGCAGATACATTTGTGCGGACATTTGATAGTGCCACAGGCAATAATATTGATACCGCCTATTTCAATAACACTGGTGCGCCATTGACCCATGTTTTGGCGGGGAATAATATTGTCACGGTGGATATTAACGCGCTCATCAGTGTATGGACACCCGATGGCGAGGCGATTGCCACTTATCAACCCAATTTTACCCCCATCAGCATGAGCCAAATTGCCATCAATGCCGATGGCTCAAAAATGGCGGTGGCGGCATGTACAGAAGCCTCACTAGAAGGGTGTATCGCCAGTCAATTGCAGGTTGTTACCCTCAGTGATGGTGCTGTGACAGAATTTAGCTTGGCAGATGCCAATATCACCAGCATTGCTTATCATCCAACCGAAGAAAAAATCCTCATCGGCACATCATTGGGCGCGGTGTTGATATGGGAAGTTGGGACAGAAAATAGCACCCCTGTGATGAGTGAAGTCGCACGGATTTATGAAGTGGCGTATAGCCCAGATGCGTCTGTATTGGCGGTGGCATATTGCGCGGGATTTGATGCCGAGTTGTTGTGCAACGATATTCAGATTGCCCTATACAATGCCGATACGTTGTCACAAACAGGCATTTTGAGCGGACACACCAACACCATCACCCGCATGACCTTTAGCCCCAATAGCGCCCAATTGGCGACTGGTGGCTTGGATGATGTGGTCATTTTGTGGGATGTTGCCACCATCAAAGAATTAAATCGCTATTCAGGCTATATCTTTGGTGTGAGTAGTTTGGCATTTAATTCTGTGGGTAATTTGTTGGTCACAGGTGATAATGTGGGCAACGTAATTTTGCTCAATCTGGAATAGGGATGGTGGATGTGGGGCGGGGCATACCCCCCCATAGCACCTCATGAGACACGACAAATACGGTTTGGTCTGGTGGATAGAGCAAGTCTATATCCACCGTCCACCGTATGCCAAACGCGCCTGCGGAGGTTGTACCTGTACACATCCCAAACGGGATGAATGAACGATTGCGGGTGGTGAATTGGTCGCCAATGCACACATCCCACAATACCTCACAGACCCCGCCTTCATTGATATAAAACTGAACGACTTGGCATGGATTGAGCGATGACGTGTAGCGTGTTTCTTCTACCCCGTGGTCAATCACCGTTTTTTCGGTTTGGGATGAAAAATCGGGTAGGGGTGGTGCGGGTGGAAACACAATCCCATAGAGGCTACCAAAAATGGGGATGCTAAAAATGGCACACGCTACCACGCCTATGCCTAAAATCATCACTAACCATAGCGGAAAAACACCCTCGTGTTCCTCAGATAGGGTTGATGAGACGGGTGTTTCGTCTGTCATGGACGTGACCAGCTTTGGTCATAAATGATGACGACACTATTTTCTAAATTTAACCCTGTTGTATCGTTGCGGACACCCGGATGAATACGGACTTTGGTCACTTGGGTGTTGTCGAGGAAGGTGTTGTCGAAGATACAATCATAATAATAGGGGATTGTGCCATTGCCTTCGATATATGTATCAAAATTGCCTTCAAAGGGTGCGCGGACACATTCTTGCCTGTCTTGGCTAGAGCTAGAACTGCTTTGCCCCAGATGTTTATCGAGTTCTTGCTGATAAAATTCTGCTATATCTTCTGGCAATGCCCCAGTGACCATATAATATACCAATTGACCAGTCGTCCGTAATGGGCTTTGCTCACGGCTCAATTCGGTGGCATTGGCATAGAGTGGCACATTAAATGGCTGTGAACGATAGGCAATTTCGAGTTGGAGTGATAAAAAGCCAAAGCCTAATGTGAAGATGCCTAGAATACCAAAAATGACCCCCACCCGAAAAACCGAAATATTACCTTCGCGGTTCAATAAAAAACGCATTGTCATTGCTCCTATGGTTGCAAGTCGGTTGCTAATAGCCTTTTTAGTGCTTTCCCATACGGGGTATGCTCAAATAATTGTTGTTGTATCATCCAGTAGGCGCGAGATGCGTTTGACAAAGGTGGCAACGGTAAATTATCTATTTGGTTGAGTATGGCTTGTGCCATCCATACCCGATTGTCATCGCCAGCACCTTCTGCTAACCCCTGTTGAAGGGCATCGCGTGAAGCGGTTAAATCACCCACATAATAGGCGGATTCACCAATATCAAAATAGGTGATGGCATGTCCTCCCGCCTTGAGGGTTTTATGAAAAATGCCGAGTGCTTTGTCAAATTTTCCTTGTACCAATAGTGTACGCCCAAACCCATATAGTGGAAAATAGTTCATCGGTTGGATGTTAACGGCTTCTAACAAAATCGTATGACTGGTGTCTAAATTTCCCATTTGCCGATAAGTATTGCCTAAAAGGGTCATGGCTTGCACATCTTTTGGGTGTTGGGCGAGATGCGATTGTAAAATGGTGACGGCATGAGAAAATTCTCCGCGCAAAAAATGACGTTGCGCCCGTGTATAATCGCTGACCATCCCCCGATTTGCCCATAAAAAGATGGCTTGTGCCACAAATAAACTCGCCATGAGGCTAATCACGGCATACCCGCGAATATCATCATCGCCCGTAATGGCAAAAAATAATGTCGGGATGGCGAGCAAAAGTGCCATGACAAACCCGATTTGGGTGGTGCGCTCCCATGACCGAAACCGCTTAACGATAGCGATGATGATATGCGTCATATCACATCACCCCTATTGCAACTCTTGGACAGATAAATCGCCATCGGCTAAGGCGGTGGCGGTATTGACATCGGCTTCGATAAAATCGCGCAGGGTGGTGGCTTGGTCGCTTTTCATCAACGAGCGCCATTCTTGGATGCCACTATATAACCCCTGTATTTTTTTCACAGCTTCTTCTGCCGATGAATAGTCTTTGAGCCGTGCATGGGCGCGTGCCAGATATAAATGTGCCAACATCCGATGACGTGCATCGGGAATTTTGAGATTCAGCGCATGGCGTAAATGCTCTATCGCATCTTGCGGGATGTTGAGCCTATCCTCAATCGCTCCCAAATTATACACCGCTACCCATTCATCGGGCGCGAGTTGATACGATTTGAGCGCGGCAACATGGGCGGCTTTATAATCGCCAATTTGCAATTCGATTTCTGCCAAACCATTCCATGCTACTGCCATATCTGGAGCGAGGTCGGTCATCTTTTTATAATCGCGTTTGGCGAGGGGTAATTTTCCCCATACGCGCAAGACTTCTGCCCGAAAACGATAATGAAATGGGTTATCTGGCTCTGTTTTTATCAGCATATCCATATTTTTGACGGCTTCTGAATATTCACTTTTGCGGAGCGCCCGCACTGCTTTTTTATACTCATCGGGTGTGCGCGGACGGAATAAAAATACACCCGCAAAAATCCAACCCACGCCACCACCGAGTACAATCGGCAGGGCGGGTGGGAAAAATATCACGCATAGCAATAATGCACCGATTACAGGGGCGATAATGCCAATCCAGCGACCACGTTCATACGAATCGAGTGCGCTAATGATGATGATGCTTGTGCCGATGAGAAAGACAAATACCAAGATGGTTTGCACATCTCGCGCCCATGCGTTTTCATTCACGATGACGTTCATCAACAAATTGCCTAGCCCTGTGAATCCCAGCAATAAAAATAGGGCGCGGGCGCGGTTTGGTCCTAAAAATAGCATAAATTGTTTAAGCATGATAACCTTTCAGCGTTTTGGACGGCGGGCATAATTTTTGATGACCTCTGTGGTGTTATTGGTGTTGATATACGCCAAAACAACACCCAAATCATCTGTCCATACCAGATGATTGTCGTCCAGCAAGAATTTTTTGGCGGTGATATATTTGTTGCTCACCAATATTTCATCATCCCCCAAAGACAAAACCCCTCTTTCGTGAGATTTGGGCAAAAATGTCTCTGGCAAATCGAAATTGGGTGTACATGAGAAAATAACCCCTTTGCCACTGTTGCTAAGGTGATGAATGGCATATCCCCAAAAGAGGGGCATATTGGGCATGAGAAGAGCAGTGGTTGGATAGGGGATAGATTGTACCGTTTGGGGATTTTTATCAAATTGGATACTGGCTTCGAGCGTGTTGTCTATCACAAAATATCGCGCACGGACATTTTTGATGGCGTGCTGTGCGCCACCATATCCCCATATATCAAACCGCCCAATTTTGCCACCTTCGGCAATTGGACTACGCCATGCTTCGATGAGCAGGCTGGTGCCGTTGGTTGTGCGTGCATCGTGGTCTAGGCGTATCATCCATGCTCCATCGGGCATTTCGTGAATACTCCATGTGATGATATTGGGGTGTTGATATTGCCCACTAGCGACAAACTTTTCGTGGATTCCCACAGGATGAATATGGCGCATCTTATTCCTCGTATCTGTTATAAGTCTAGGCGCATCCATATGATGAGGTCTTTTCCGCCGATATGCTCCCAAAAGGCTTTGGCAGATGTATTATGTGCCGCCACAGACCACTCCATTGTAACGATACCGCGCGATTTGAACCATGCTTGCAATTCAGACACCAATTTTTTGCCAATGCCCACTCCACGATGCGCTTCATTTACAAAAATATCGGCTAAAAAGCCGATGCTTTCTGCTATAAAAATATCGGGCATATAATCGGCAATCATTCCCAACACATAGCCGACCAGTTCCCCATTGTACTCTGCCACCAATATCCGATGATAGGCATCATCTAGTTGTGAGCCGATGCGATGGGCATAGAGTTCATCACCCCCATTTGCCGGTTTTGGCAAGCGTGGGTCTAGGATTTGGTGATGGCTGGCTAATCTTTCCCATAAAGCCCCAATCGTCATCACATCGGCAGATGTGGCGGGACGGATAGTAATATCATCCATGTATAGAGGGGATTTTTCTCCCATGTGGTATCTGTCCAATCTGTTGCTCCCAATGCCCGCCAGAAGGCTTGTTCCACCGCGTAATAACGGGGCGCACGAATGACGATAGGCTTGGGCTCGGTGTTTGTGAACCATGTCTGGAGCGCCACAAATAACCCTTTGCCCAATCCGCGATGATAGGCATGGGCATCGAGCGCCATTTCTTGGATAACCCATTTGTCATCACGCATATCCCCGACAATATAGCCAATGACCGTGTTATTTTGTGTGGCATACACAATATGGGCGGTGGGCATGGTGAGCCACATCTCCAATTGTGCCACATGCGCGGATTCGGCAGGGATATGACGGCGCAAATGCGGTACACTTTGGCTGATGATAACCATGCGCTCTCGCCATAGGGCAATGAGGGCAGGTAAATCTTGGGAGTGGGGGGTGTGTATTAAAAAGGTATCGGACATGATTCGACTTTTTTTGCCAATAAAGAAATTTAGGATAGCATAAAATAGGCACTATAGCGATAGAATTGTGACGTGAGAATATTGGCAGAGATATTATTATTCTTTTGACGTGGTAGTTATGGTATTTTGTCGGGGACAGACCAACATTGAATCGGATTCTTTCTAGCATAGAAGCAATCTATGAGTGATTTCGGACGGTATGTTGTATGCCGCCCCCATTATGGCACACAAGGAAATACGTGATGCGTATGGATAAATTTTTGATTAATCAGATTGGTAAAATAACACAAGGACAATATAAGGATTGGTATGTCCTTATTGAGCCGTATGAGCAAGAAGAGGAGATGTTCCTCATTTTAATATGTAATTATCCAAGTTTCAAAAAAGGTGAATTGCCTGAAGAACTAGAAGCTAAAGCAATTGGGTATGATTCATCTGCTGAAAACATACCATCACTTCTTTTGCATATAGAAGATTGGCATGTTGATTGGGATTGAAAAATCGAAAATTAGGTTAATGGACTTCAAAATCAATACACAAGGCATCATTAAAAATGGGGAATAATAAGATTGGTGTTTTATACAGGGACATCTTTCCAAGTGGCAATAAAAATTGAGCCAAAACCAGCATCGCCCTAATCATCATATTCGCAAAAGTCGCCAGTCATGGCGATTTTTGTTATATGGGGATGCTACAAAATTCGCTACAATAATGCCCATGAACATAGATAATTTACACGATGAACACGACTTGCCCACAGGGATGCGTCAAGCCCGCCAAATCACCGTTTGAGACACGAGACGATTTTCCGCCAGATTTGCATGATGAGAGTGTCTACTATGTCTCGCCACCACCGAATAAGCCGCCATTTGAGACGGCTGATGATTTCCCGCCGAATTTGCACGATGAGAGTGTCTACTATGCCTCATCTCCAACGGATGAAATCACCGATATCAAGGCATTGCCACGGTCATTGCCTGATGATGGCTTACCCTTCATGCAATCTGTCCCACAACCGAATAGACTGTCTAATCCCGCCCGACCCATTCCGATGGAATATGTCGAACACCCTGTCGCGTTTGTGCCATCTGTCACCACATCGGTTATTTATGCCCCTGAATCGCAGACGACTCCGCCGAGTTCACCATTGGATGTGACCATGCTCGCCATGATGGGACTCACTCTCGCTGGCGCTGGCATGATGAAAACCCAGACGGTGGTTGCCAAGCAAAATGAACAGGCAACGCAACAAGCCCAAGCATTAGCTCAGTTGCAGGCGCAACAATCCGCACAAAAACAAGTGGCACAGGCAAATTGGGCAGACAATCAGGCGATGCAAGCAAGTGCAAAACAGGCAGTTGTGACAAAAGTCACCCAGAGCCAAGCCAATATCGAATTCATGGATAGTCACAATCGCTGGTATCGAGAATCCACAATTAAAAATTTGCTCATTCAACTACAACAATCTGTTACATTAGATGGCATTAGAAATACGGTTAACCAAGCGTGGGAACGTTATGGATCAACACAAGATGCGGAATTAGGCGCATTATTGCAATACTGGATGGATACCTATGGCAACATTGAGGGCTTGTTAGAAGAAGCGGATATTCAAGATACTGATCCTTTCAAAACCAATATGCAGAATGCTTTTGGATATGAAATTCAATGGGGCAATGCTTTATCAGATAATATCGTTGCTCAGTGGAAATCATTAGCAAACTTGCTGGCTTCAAATTTGCATATTGCATCGTATTTTAATGAAAATATTCTACCCTCGTCATCAAATACTGAACCAGGGCTTGATGTTTTCCGTAAATATTTTGCGAAAATACCAGATGGAACACCAGTGACACTTCATATTGGTGATGATAGCTATACAGGAGGGGCATCTATGGGGCGAGTTAACTTACCTAATAGTTCTAGTCTTATTGAATCAGACATGTTTCTTGGTTCTGAGGTTACTGTCGCTACCATTACTCACGAGTTTGGACATCAGTTTGATAGGTGGTTTGAAATGGCAGGAATTAGTGAGGGGATTATAGGTTATCTATCGCAACTCAATGATGACGCTGTAACGCAATTTACTGGTTTAACTGGCATAGGGTTAGATCACTCTGTATATGCTTTTGCATTAAATAGTTTCGCAGGAAAACAAACCGCACCACAGGAGATATGGAGTGATATTTTTATGACAGCAGTTTTAAGTCCAGATGTAAGTATAGGTCATAGTTTTGACCCATTTACTGTCTACTCATTTGATTTTAGACATGAAAATAATCCCTTTGATGTCATCGATATTGTGGTTCTCAACAATTGGATCGATGAGAAACAAGCAATCGAGTGTGGAAGAAATGGTATTAACTGTGATTATTTTGACGTTAATTGGGCTACTGTTGCATCAGGTGCAAGAACAAATAACTCAATATCTGTTGAGAACGCTTTGTGGAGTATAAACCTTCCAGAATCTTCTGAAGGTATCTTTGATTATCTTTTTTCATTTTCTCCAACTAACAATTAAGGCATATATAAGATGTGTAAGAAGTTGTTATTATTCCAAATAGTCCTTCTCATTTTATTCTCTAAAATTGATATACAAGCGGATTATCTCCTGCCTTATAACATCATATATACCCCTAATACAGTTTATTCTGTAGAGTGGTCACCTGATGGCGAAAGGATTGCTGTAGGTGGAGAAGGATATGTATGGATTTATTCATTTGAAAGGGAATTATTAGCCAGTCTAAAAACAGAATCTGGAAATACTACAGTTTTGAGATGGGTTAATAATAACGATATGTTAGTAGGCGTTAGCTTTTCTACGCAAACTCAACGCGGGCGAACCATAATTTGGGAGATGAAAAATTATAATATGATTTCATCACGTAGTCGTTCATTTAGTGTCGCAAATGATTATATATGGTTTTGGGATAATCAACATATACTTGGTGGTAATGGAGGTGGGGATTTATTTATAATAGATTCTCAAAGTGGTCAGGTTAAAAAACGTAGCAGAATCATTAGCGATAATTCAGATATTTCTAATATATTCATTCATGGCTTTTGTCAAAGCAATCAACAGAATATCGTTTTTGCAATCACAACAAATGGAATATATAGTATCAATTTAGAAGATTTATCTTATGAAACAGTGAACATGCAAGTAGGTTCTAGTGGTGATTGCAATCCATCAGCAACCTTATTCTCAACTCCTATAGGGCGCTTAGTTCGTTTAGACCAAGTAGATGTTTCATATCGCCTTAGCAATTTAGAAATAGATTATGAAGGTAATGGTCCCGAATTCGTGGTCAGGTGGAACCCAATATATCCAATGATAGCTAGTTATACATCGGATGGTCTATATTTATGGGATGTGTTTGGATTAAATATTATTGAGCCAGATAATATCTTTCGCCAAGCAGGTTTAGGCGGGTTTCATAGTATCGCATGGCATCCCAGTGGTGAATATCTGGCACAAGCAGGTAAAGATGGCGCGTATGTCAATATTTGGCATATCACAATGGAAGATTTGCTCAATTCACAACCATGAGGATGCGCTATAGGATGATGACACCTTGCATGGCGACCCACGTATTAGCCGTCTACCTTTTATCCGTAACACTGACGATACGTCTCTGGTTGTCACCAATCATCCGATAGTGCATCCACCCCGCCTCAGCACCCGACCCTATTCGGATGCTAATAGCGGTATGAACGATACATCCTTCAAATCTGAAGGCATAGGTAATGGTATTCGGACGATTCCACGCATCATCCGTGACGACGATGTTGGAACACGCAGTGACCCGATTCGTGTGTCACCCATTCATTATGTCGAACACCCTGTCGCGTTTGTGCCGACACCGACTACATCAGTTATTTATGCCCCTGAATCGCAGACGACTCCGCCGAGTTCACCATTGGATGTGACCATGCTCGCCATCATGGGACTCACCCTCGCTGGTGCTGGCATGATGAAAACCCAAACTGCGGTTGCCAAGCAAAATGAACAGGCAACGCAACAAGCCCAAGCCTTAGCTCAGTTGCAGGCGCAACAATCCGCACAAAAACAAACGGCACAGGCAAATTGGGCAGAAAATCAGGCGATGCAAGCAAGTGCAAAACAGGCAGTTGTGACTCAGGTCACGCAAAGCCAAGCTAATAAAGATTTTTGGTCTGCTTATGCTGAATGGCAAAAACAAGTTGTACGCCGTTTGGAAGCAATTAAACAGGCACAACAACTCGCATGGCGCAATCAGGTAAGAAATGTTCTTGAAATGCGCCCGCCTCGTGGTAGTGAGAGTTTGTTACAACTCTATTACACAGGTTCTTTTTCTCTAAGCCAGTTGGAAAATGCCTATGAACGAGGTTATAGGCGACAACTCCGTTCGGATTATGGGGTTAATTTAAATGATGCTAATCCTGATGACAATTTCAACTGGACTCTCCCAGCAATTTACAA
>DAOTUO010000004.1:0-32017 GCA_034436595.1 Anaerolineae bacterium
CCACTGCGTGGAGAAAGGGGGAGAAAACCGCCATTCGGGGGTAAAAAGTCCCCTCCCCATTGCATGGAGAGGGGACTTTTTACCCCCGATGGTGGTTTTCTCCCCTTTCTCCACGCAGTGGGGATAAGGGGCAGGGGGATAGGGGCTGTTTTTAAGGTGCTATTGCCCTATATGCCTATGGACAGATGATTTATTCTTCAAATTTTCTTAGCATAAATCCCAATGGTCTACCACCGACTAAGTGCATGTGTAAGTGAAAAACTTCTTGCCCACCGTCTTCTTTGCAATTCACAATGAGCCGATAGCCACTTTCACTAATACCCAAATCGCGTGCTACCTTTTTGGCAGTGATAAATAATCGTCCTAAAACAAACGCATCTTCATCCTCTACATCATCTACAGTGGGTATTTCTTTGTTTGGAACAATTAAAATGTGGACAGGCGCTCGCTTGCTAATATCCTTAAATGCGGTTACATGCTCATCTTGATATACAATGTCGGCGGGGATTTCTTTGGCGATAATCTTAGAAAAAATCGTAGGCATAGTGGTTTACTCCTCATCAAATGAAGCCAATCTTATCTAGTATAACAGTTCATCCCCCATCATCATGAGAAACTTGCATAAACTTATAAAAAAAGAGGCGTAAATTACCAAATTGCTGTATCTTTAATGAGTGTAATGTGACATGAATTGATGAAAAACTAGGAGTTCTGATATGTCTGATGAACCAGCACATATCCTTGTGGTGGATGACAACGAAATGAACCGTGATATGCTTTCTCGGCGGTTGCAAAAATTGAACTACAATGTCGAGATGGCAGAAAATGGTGAGCGATGCCTAGAGATGATGCGTGCCTTTCGGTACGATTTGGTCATGCTCGATATTATGATGCCAAAAATGAACGGCTATGAGGTTTTAGAGACGGCAAAAGCCGATTCTGCCCTGCGCCAAGTCCCGATTATTATGATTTCTGCGGTGGATGACCTCGACAGTGTGGTGCGGTGTATTGAATTGGGCGCAGAAGATTATTTGTTTAAGCCCTTCAACCCTGTACTGCTCAAAGCGCGTGTGAGCGCTACTTTGGATAAATATCGGCGTTTTGGCAATGTGGTGTCGAGTGATAGCCTTGTTTATTCGATTATTGCCGATGCCGAATCGCTCCTCAATGGGGCGGCTGGAACGGTAAACGACTCGCAAAAGGCAGTTTTGCAACGAATTATAGACAACGCCAAATCCTTATAATGACTTGTTAGAGGAATTTATTGTATGGAAAATCCCACTGTCGCTATCAATACGGTTTGGTTATTATTTGCCGCCTGTCTCGTTTTTTTGATGCAGGCTGGTTTTTTATGCCTTGAAGCAGGACTCACCCGCAAAAAAAATAATATCAATGTCGCCATCAAGAACCTTGCCGATTTTGGCGTGAGTACGCTCTGCTTTTGGCTGGTTGGTTATGGTTTGATGTTTGGTTTGTCTGGCAACAATGTGTTTGGGACAAGCGAGTTTGGCATAGACATCGGCAGTCAGCCTCCAGAAACTATCGCCTTCTTCTTTTTTCAGGTGATGTTTTGTGGCACGGCTGTCACCATCCTTGCGGGTGCAATCGCAGAACGGGTGAAATTTGGCGGATATTTGTTTTTGGCATTTATTGGCGCGACCATTACCTACCCTATTTTTGGGCATTGGGTGTGGAACGGCATCAATATCGGCGAACAAGGTGGCTGGCTGGGGCAAATGGGCTTTGTAGATTTTGCAGGGTCTACAGTGGTGCATAGTGTGGGTGGCTGGATTTCATTAGCTGTATTGCTGGTGGTGGGCGCACGCACAGGCAGATTCCCTAAAGGCAAACCCGCCCAAAGAATACCGGGTTCAGATGTGCCACTGGCGACATTGGGTGTCCTCATTTTGTGGTTTGGCTGGTTTGGATTTAATGCGGGTAGCACACTGGGTATGAATGACCAAGTACCGCGTGTGGTGGTGAATACCATTATCGCCAGTTCTGCGGGATTGGTCGGTGCATTGATGATTGGCTGGTTTATCCGCAAGCGTGCCGAAATAGACCTCGTACTCAATGGTGTTTTGGCGGGTGCAGTGGCAATTACCGCCAATTGTCATGCGGTTAGCACATCATCGGCGGTGGTCATCGGCGTGATTGGCGCAATCGTCATGCTCATCATAGACGATTTGCTCATCCGCCTTAAAATTGATGATGCAGTCGGGGCTATCCCTGTGCATTTGGGCGCGGGGATTTGGGGAACGCTGGCGGTTGGCATTTTCGGCGACCCCGCCTTGCTCGGTACAGGATTATCGCAAGGCGACCAAATTGTTGCCCAATTGGTGGGTATTGTGGCGTGCTTTATATGGACATTTGGCATTAGCTTCATCATCACCCACATTGCCAACCGCATTTATCCCTTGCGTGTATCCGCAGAAGACGAACAAATCGGATTAAACGTGTCTGAACACGGCGCGACCAACGAATTGCTGGATTTATTCAATGTGATGGAAGAACAATCCAAAACAGGCAATATGAGCCTGCGCGTGCCGATTGAGCCATTTACCGAGGTGGGACAAATTGCCACCCGCTATAATTTGGTGATGGGGGCGCTTGAAGAAGCCATTCAGCGCACAGAGGCAATCGTCCGCACAGCGATGGATGGCATTGTCACCTTCTCTAAAGATGCGTTGAGTGTCTTGACGATTAATCCCGCCGCCGAAAAGATTTTTGGGTATCAGAAAAATCAATTGGCGGGGAGCGCAGTTTATCAACTGATTTCTCCACCCGATGGAATCAGTCCCGATACTTATATGAAATCGGTGCTAGATGAACTTATCCATGCCGATAATTACCGCGAGATGTATGGCAGGCGTGCCGATGGGAGTATTTTTCCGTTGGAAGTCATCGTCACCGAAGTCCATGCAGGCGATACAACCTTTTTGGCGGGGACATTCCGCGACATCACAGAACGCAGAGAAGCAGAAGAGGCGATTCGGCAGAGTGAAATCCGTTTTCGGGATTTATTTGAAAAATCCCCCGATCCCGTATTTGTCGAAGATGAACACGGCAATATTTTGGATGTCAATGAAGCGGCATGTCATTTGCATGGCATGACTAAAGCGGAACTCATTGGCAATAATGCTATGAATCTTGTCCCACCTGAAAAGCGTGATAGCCTAGAGATTAAATTTTTTGATGTGAGCGAAAATAAGAGTTATGTGCTAGAGAGCTTCTCATATACCAAAGAGGGGATAGCGATTCCTGTCGAAATTCGTGCCAATCAGATTCAGTATGGCAATGAATCTGCCACCTTACTTCATGTGCGTGATATTACCGCCCGCAAAGAATATGAGGCGGCATTGAATGATGCCAAAGAATTGGCAGAGACCGCTAACCGCGCCAAAAGTGCCTTTTTAGCCAATATGAGCCATGAACTCCGTACACCGCTTAATGCGATTATTGGCTATAGCGAGATGCTCAGTGAAGATGCAGAAGATTTTGGTTATGAGGATATTGTCCCAGACCTAAATAAGATTCAATCGGCGGGGAGTCATCTGCTGGATTTAATCAACAATATCCTCGACTTGTCCAAAATCGAGGCGGGGCGCATGGAATTGTATTTAGAAGAATTTAATGTGTCTGCCATGCTCGACAATGTGGCTTCGACGATTTCGCCATTGATGGATAAGAACAACAATCAGTTTGATTTACGCATTGATGAGTCGGTTGGTATTGCGCGTGCCGATATTACCAAAACCCGTCAAACCTTATTTAACTTGCTCAGTAATGCCGCCAAATTCACCGAAAATGGCATGATTACCCTGTTGGTAAGTGTCGAAAAACGCGATGATACCGACTTTTTGATGTTCCGTGTCAAAGATTCGGGCATCGGCATGTCACCAGACCAAGTAAAAAGTGTCTTTGCAGAATTTACCCAAGCCGATGCGTCCACCACCCGTAAATATGGTGGGACGGGCTTGGGATTGACCATCAGTAAGCGGTTCTGCCAGATGATGGGGGGCGATATTACGCTCGAAAGTGAACTCACCATCGGCACAACCTTCACCGCCTTTTTCCCTGTGATGGTGGTAGACACTACCAAACCTGCCGATGCTCAACTCGCGCCAAAAATGCCAGTGGATTCGCTCTCTGGGGCGAAAACGGGTGGATTGGTGTTGGTGATTGATGACGACCCCACCGTGCGCGACCTAATTGTGCGGTCACTTGCCAAAGAAGGATTTTCTGTGGGTGTGGCGACCAACGGGGCAGAGGGGCTTCGGATTGCCAAAGAACTCAAGCCAGATGCCATTACGCTGGATGTGATGATGCAAGGCATGGACGGCTGGAGTGTGTTGGAACAACTCAAGGCAGACCCAGACCTCATGCACATCCCTGTGGTGATGATTTCGATTGTAGATGACCGCACACGCGGGTTTGCATTGGGTGCGGCGGGATATTTGACCAAGCCGATTGACCGCCAAAAATTGGTGGACACGCTCAAATTATTCCACAAGAAAATTGCCCGTCCATTGGTATTTGGGCAAGTGTTGGTGATTGATGATGACCCCAACCAGCGCGATATGGTCATACGTACCCTCGAAAAAGAAGGGTGGGTGGTCGAGGAGGCAGAAAACGGGCTAGAGGGGCTAAAAATGCTGGATATATTTGCTCCAGACCTCATCCTGCTCGATTTGATGATGCCAGAAATGGACGGCTTCCAGTTTTTGACCGAATTGCAAAAAACGGAGGAGGGGCGTGCGATTCCTGTGGTGGTTGTCACCGCCAAAGACCTCACCAGTGAGGATTATGAGCAATTGCGCGGTGTTCAAGACATTCTGATGAAGTCGGCGTATGAACGAGACAGTTTATTGAATAAAATAAGCCAACTCATCAACGCACAAATTCAGAAATATGATGACGACATAGAAGGGTAATCGCGCACAATGGCAACGATATTGGTTGTAGAAGATAATGAAATGAATTTGGATATGCTGTCTCGGCGGTTATCTAAACGGGGACATGAGGTACTGATTGCCACCGATGGCGCTCAAGGGGTAGAGATGGCACAACGCCAAAAACCCAACCTCATTTTGATGGATATGAGTTTGCCTGTTATGGATGGTTGGCAAGCCACCCGCTTGATAAAAGCCGATTCATCCATCAAGCATATCCCTGTGATTGCCCTCACTGCACATGCTATTGCAGGGGATAGAGAAAAGTGTTTGGCGGCGGGATGTGATGAATATGAGACCAAACCGATTAAATTTCCCGAATTATTGGCAAAGATAGACCACTTCTTGGGCATTTCTGACCAATAACTATATTTGGGCAATACGTGGGAATTAATGCTATAATCATTCATATATTCATTATGATTGGTGAAATGTGATTCCCACTATGCAACAACTTGAACAAAAACCCCAACTCATTGGCAAACGCTATGAATTAGGTGAACTCGTTGGACTAGGGGGTATGGGGGCGGTATACCGCGCACATGATTTGCTCACAGGGCATCATGTGGCACTCAAACGGGTTTCTAGTGATGGCGATATTGGCAATATGAACGAAAATTTTCGCCTTGCACTCACCCAAGAATTTAAGCTGATGGCATCGTTTCATCACCCCTATATCATGGAGGTGATAGATTATGGTTTCGATGAAAGTCGTTATCCCTATTACACGATGGAACTGCTCGAAAATACGCAGACCATTCTAGAAGCCACTTATAATAAGCCACTTATTATCAAACTGACCTATCTCATGCAATTGCTCCAAGCCCTGATGTATTTGCATCGGCGCGGTGTGTTGCATCGTGACCTCAAACCTGCCAATGTTCTGGTGGTCAACAACCGTGTGCGCGTACTCGACTTTGGTCTATCTGTTATGCGTGATAGAGCAACGCCCACGCCAGAAGAAGCGGGTAATACGGCGGGGACACTCGCTTATATCTCCCCAGAGGTATTGCGAGGCGCACATGCCACTGAATCATCCGATTTATATGCAGTGGGAGTCATTGCCTACGAAATTTTTAGGGGAGAACACCCTTTTCCCCATGCAGATATTAGCCGACTGATTAACGACGTTCTCTTCAAAATTCCTGATGTATCGCAATTAGACATGAGTTATGATATTTCATCGGTGATAGAACGCCTCTTGATGAAAGACCCAGATGACCGTTTTACCAATGCGGGAGAAGCCCTCAATGCGCTAAAATACGCGCTGGATGAACCGATTGACCTCGATACTATCGCCACCCGCGATAGCTTTTTGCAGGCGGCACGGTTGGTTGGGCGCGATAAAGAATTGGGGCAACTTGCGCTGGCACTTGCCAATGCCACCGATGGCAAAGGCAGTTCATGGCTGATTAGTGGTGAGAGTGGGGTGGGTAAGTCGCGCCTGATAGATGAACTCCGCACGTTGGCGCTGGTAGATGGTGCATTGGCGATGCGCGGGCAAGCCATCAACGAGGGGCGCACACCCTATCAACTGTGGCGAAATATTTTTCGGTGGTTGGGGCTTGTGGGTGATTTGGATGTGGTGGATGCGGGTCTGATAAAATTGCTCGTCCCCGATATTGTCTCGTTGCCACCCTATCACTTAGAGGTCGCCAGTGAACTGGAGTCTACCAAAGTGCAGTCTCGCTTGCTCAATGCGCTAGAACGCATGATGAAGGCGTTGGCTGTGCCTGTGGTGATTATGCTAGAAGACTTGCATTGGGCAGGTAGCGAAAATATCAGCCTATTTGCGTCTCTTAGCCAATTGGCACAGCGTCTGCCGTTGTTGCTGATTGCTAGTTTTCGGGATGATGAACGCCCCGATTTGCCTAGTTTGTTGCCCAATAGCACCGTCCTCAAATTGAGCCGATTGAATGAATCGGATATTGCAGAACTCAGCCAAGCGATGCTCGGTGATGTGGGTACAAAACAACAAGTGATACACCTGCTTCAGCGCGAAACAGAGGGGAATGTGTTTTTCCTCATCGAAGTGGTACGCGCATTGGCAGAAGAAGCGGGTAATTTAGAAGAAATTGGTCGTTCTACACTGCCACAGAGTGTTTTTGCGGGTGGTGTGCAACGCATTATCCAACGCCGACTCAATCATATCCCCAATCACTTGCACGATACATTGGCGCTCACGGCTGTTATGGGCAGACAAGTGGATGTGGCATTGTTGCGTCACTTAGTACCCAAAATTGACATCAATACCTTCCTAAACGAATGTGCCAATGCCGCCGTTTTAGAAATGTTGGATGGTGAATGGCGCTTTGCACACGATAAATTGCGTGATGGTGTTTTGGAGCGCATCGCCAAGCAAGACCTCATGGGATTGCATCGGCGCGTGGCAGAAGGCTTAGAAAAGCTATATGGCATCACCGAAAATGCCGCCGCACTCGCGCATCATTGGAGTGTTGTAGGTGATGTGGTCAAAGAGGAATATTACACATCACTGGCGGGTGAACAGGCATTGCGAAGTGGGGCATATCAGGAGGCGGTTATCTTCTTTGAACGCGCTCTCACACTCATCACGCCAAAATCGCAGGCACAAAAAGAGAGTCAATTGCGCCGTGTGTATTTGCAACATCGCAAGGCAGAAGCCTATCTCGGTTTTGGGGCATATACTCAAGCCCGTCAATTGTATCAGGAGAGCCTACATGCCTCTGAAAAACAAGAGTTGCCAGAGGGCATCGCTAGTTCACTGTATGCGCTTGGTGGGGTAGAGCATGTACGCGGGTTATATGAAGCGGCTCGGAAATATTATCAGCGCAGTTTAGAAATTTATCGTTCATTGGATAGACAAACAGAGGTTGTCAAAGTCCTCAACAGTTTAGGCAGTGTGGCGTATGATATGGGCGATGATAAACTTGCCAAAGATTTATATCAACAAAGCCTTAGCCTATCACGCGAGGTCGGCGGGCAGTGGGGTATGGCGGGGACATCTGGCAAACTCGATACCATCACCGCAAAACGGGTAGACCAATTTCAGGATAAACGCCGTGAACTGATGAATTTGCTCGTCAAGTATTCTGAAAATGACGATAAGCCCCAAATGGCACGGATGTATTATGAGATGGGCAATTTGTCGTATGACCTGCTCGAATATGATGAGGCAGTCCAAGCCTATACAAAAGCACAAACCGCGTATAAAGAGATTAACCATATTGAAGGCGTGATTAACACCTATTTGCAATTGGGACGGGTTTTTTCTGACCAGCAAAATTATGGTGTGGCACACGCTAATTTTATCATGGGGCTTAAAGTCGCCAAAGATAATAACGACATTGAGGGAATTTTTTCTCTGCTCAACCACTTTGCCAGATTACAAACCGCCCAAAATAAATTGGGCGATGCATTGGAATTGGTGTCATTTTTGGCGCACGCACAAAATCTTCCAGACCAAATGGAGGACGAGATTGAACAATTTACGTTTGACCTGCAAGTCCAAGTAGACGAGTCACTCGCCAAAACGAGTTGGGAACAGGGTAAACAAAAGGCGATGAAAACTATCTTATTAGATATTTTGGGCGAATAATACACAACGATACGGAGGTTTTTATGAATACAGTGTTTTTACTCGTACTGCTCATTATATGGGTGGTGGGGACAGTCTTACGCGCCTATAAGCAGGCACGGTTTTATCAGATAGAAGAATACAAAATTGGACGTTATGCCCGTTGGTGGATAAAAGCGCGTGACCGATTATTCCCCATGCGCCCAATTATCGTAACAGGCATCGGCGCAGTGATGATTTTTATCTTCAGCGAATCGCCAGATTCACCCTTGCCCCTCATCATCGGCATTATTGTGGCACTCATCGCCAATATCCCGCCAGATGAGGGTGAAATCAAGAAAAAATTCCGCCATACCCCGCGTGCCAAGCGGCTTTTGGGCGCAACTATTGTGTGGATAACCATCACCTTTTTGGGCATCATCGCCCTTTTTGGTGGGTTGGATATGGATTCAGAACGGTTTCAGGCACTATTAGCAATTGCCATAGGGGTAGTAGCGCATTTGCTCGCGCCGATATTTCTCATGTTGGGGAATATCGCCATGATGCCGATAGAGGCATTTTTGCGCGGACGGTTTATCGGCTCTGCCAAACGGGTGATGAAGCAAATTAATCCCACCGTCATCGGCATCACGGGTAGTTATGGCAAGACGACCACCAAAGTCATCCTCACGGAAATTCTTAATGGGCGCTATAAAGCCTATCCCACCCCAAAGAGTTTTAATACCATGATGGGCGTGTGCATTGCTATCAATAACGACCTCAAAAATGACTTTAGCATCAATTATTTTGTGGTAGAGATGGGTGCATACATTCGCGGAGAAATTCAGCGCATTTGCAAACTCACCCCGCCACATATCAGCATTGTGGTTGAAGTGGGACCACAACATCTGGAACGGTTTGGTAGCCTAGAAGCGATTGCCGATGCAAAATATGAAATCATCAAAGAATTGCCACCAGACGGGGTAGGGGTGTTCAATTGGGATAATCCCTATGTGCGTCAAATGGCAGAGAAGGGCTATCCAAAAACACGCCTGTTGGTGAGCAAAACCGTCTCTCCAGATGACCCCAAAGGGGTGCGCTTTGTCGGGTCGGATATAAAAGAATCGCTAGAGGGGTTGTCGTTTATCGTGACCGATACCCAAACAGGCGAAACAGCACCGTTTGAGACATCGCTACTCGGTGAGCATAATGTCACCAATATTTTGCTCAGTACGGCGGTAGCGGTGCATGAGGGCATGAAATTACGCGATGTGGCGATGCGTGTACGGGGATTGCGCCCCGCAGAGAGCCGATTGGTGCGCCAAGTGATGGGGGGAATCACGATTATCAACGATGCGTATAGTGCCAACCCTGCGGGGGTGGTCAGCGCCCTCAAGGTGTTAAAGTTGCACACAGGTAAACGTGTGGTTATTACCCCTGGTATGGTGGAACTCGGCGCATTGCATTATCCAGAAAATTATAAATTAGGGGAATTGCTCAAAGACCACGCCACCGATGTGATTTTGGTGGGTGCAGAGCAAACCAAGCCGATTTTTGACGGATTAAAAGATTCTGGCTTCCCCTATGACCGTTTGCTGGTCGTGGATGAATTGCGCGAGGCAATTAATTGGTATCAGGCGCATTTAGTGGCGGGGGATACGGTGCTATTTTTGAATGATTTGCCCGATACGTATTGATGAAATATGGGTGGCATCCCTCACGCCACCCAATAGATTATTCTGCTGGTGTCTCTTCTTTGCGAATACCCACCACCGACCCGCCTGTGAGTGTGATGAGTTGGGCGTAAGCGATAGGGAAAATGGCGTTATGCGCCCCTGCCGCCGCATACAGTTGGTCAAATCTTTCCAAAGATTGGTCAATATAAACGGGAATATTCGCTGTGCGGATGCCAACAGGTGGCACACCACCAGGGGCATAGCCATAAATTTCGATACATTGGTCTGCGGATGCGGTTTTAATTTTTTTGCGTGAGACATCAAATAATACGGCGAGTTTTTTGTCATCCACACGACCATCACCACTCGCCAAGACGAGAATGGGCTTGTCATCTATGATAAATGCCAAACTCTTGACAATCTGACCCAACAAACAACCAATATTATCGGCGGCTTGTTGCGATGTGGCGGTGCTGGCATCGAAAAACTGAATCCGAATCGTGTTATCAAACGTATCAATGGCGTGTTGGACATCATCAGGTGTGAGGGGAGTCGTCATCACATCGCCATCCCGCCATCAACATTCAATACATGCCCTGTGATATAGCTGGCTTCGTCCGATGCCAAAAATGCTACTGCTTTGGCGACATCGCCCGCTTCGCCCCAACGCCCTAATGGGATAAAGGCATTGAGTTGGGCGGTGAGTTCTGCGGGGAGGTCTTTGGTGAGGTCGGTGAGGACAAATCCGGGCGCAACGGCATTGACCGTGATATTTCTGCTGGCGACTTCTCGTGCCAATGCTTTGGTGAAGCCGATAATCCCCGCTTTGCTGGCGCTATAATTTGTCTGACCAGATTGCCCTGTGATGCCACTCACGCTGGTGATGTTGATAATGCGCCCATAGCGTTTGCTCATCATAGAACGGACGGCGGCTTTTGAGCAGAGCCATGTACTCCGCAAATTAGCGTTGATAACCGCGTCAAAATCATCGGCTTTCATCATCATAATGACATTATCGCGGGTGATACCTGCGTTGTTGACCAAAATATCAATTTTGCCGTGTATGCCTGTGGCTTCTTTGATGAGTTTTTGCGCTTGGACTTCATCGCTCACATCAGCCTGTAGGCTGGTGGCACTACCGCCACCTGCTTTAATTTCGTCTATGACCGATTGAGCGGCTTCTTGGTTGCTATTAAAATTGACAATCACATGCGCCCCGCGTTTGGCGAGTTCTATGGAGATGGCGCGACCAATGCCTCTGCCCCCGCCTGTGACCACTGCGATTTTATCGGTGAGTTGTGTCATATTTATATCCTTTTAGTGTTGCCTCTATTGAGATGAGATGCAACGCATAATTAATATGGTGAAATTATAACATCCATCGCTGTTATCTGCCCACCCATCCGATAAAACGGGTTTGTCCGCGCAGGTCGCCTGTGAGGGATTGTGTCTCAAATCCGTCACGGGTACTACTATACACATCGGCACGTCCATCGGCAGAGGTGGATGTGGTGCGGATGCCCAAAAAGGCGATACGTGTGCCATTGGGGGCGTATGTTGGGTCACATACTGCACGCGGATTGCTCCCCGACGCGACAATGGTGAAATTGGTCGTCTCTAAGACGCGCACGCCATAGGTGCATTGCCCACCTTTTCCGCCAATAGCGAGTCGTGTGCCATCTGGCGACCATGAGGCACTCATCCCAAAACGTACAAAGGTTAAATCATCTAATGTGGCGATTCTTTCGCCATTGCGGTTCATGATGATGGTCTCGTTGGTCGTGCCTGCGCTCTGAAAAATCACCAAATTACCATCTGGCGACCATCTATCACTCAAATTAAGCTGGCGGTCTGCACCATTTTGCAGGCGCACTTCGCGCCCAACTTTGTCGCGCATATCGGCAATCCATAATGACCGTGTGGGGTTGAGGAGGTCAAAACTATCGCCACTGGCAAAGGCTAGGGTTTCGTTATTGACCCAATAGGGCGCATCAGATACCACCGCAGGGCTAATTTGTGTGATGTTATTGGTCGCAAATTCTAGTACATATACCTGTCCACTGATAGGGGTAGGCATGGTATCTGGATTACACGCATTTGGAACACTCGCCACCCATGTGGGGCAGGTGGCGCGGTCTGATATAAAGGCGACATGCCGTCCATCTGGTGACCAAACCGGATGAAAATTGAATGGACCATCGTTAACCAATGCCGCCCATGTAGATTGTTGTGTATCAAAAATAAAAATGCCCAAGCCATAGCCTGTTTCTAATGTCACGGCTAAAAATCGTCCATCTGGCGACCATGCGGGTTGGCTCACGATGCCTCGTTGGGCGGGGCTAGGCAAGGTGGTGATGCGTCCGCTTAACCCAATGACCACATCTAATATATATAACCCCGATGCCCCACGTTGAAGGTCATTCAGAAAATAAGCGATGGCATTACCTGTTGGCGAGAGATAGAACTGGTCAATTTGGTTGGTCTCATATTCTAAAATGGGGATACGACTGGCGGGATTAGTTGGCGAGGCAAAATAGAGGGTGGCTCTGGTGAGTTGTGCCTCTGCTGTAGATAGGTTTGTGATGGTCTCTATATCGTTGGAGTTGATGAAAGCGATATAACTATTGCCTGCCACATAATTTGTTGGCACATCCACCGATGCCCAATTATCAAAACGGATACTGGGGATGGGGTAAGGTGTGTTTACAGGGGTGGGTGTGATGGTTGGCGTGGGTTCTGGGGTAAATGTCGCCGTCTGTGTGGGAGTCTCCGTTGGGGTGGGTGTGATGGTTGGGGTCTGTGTGAGTGTGGCGGTGGGTGTGATGGTCGCCGTTGCGGTTGCGGTGGCTGTTTCGGTTGGGGCGCTCGTCACCACCGCGACAGCAGTAGGTGCCGGCGCACTTGGGCTACAAGCGACACAAAAAATGATGAGCATCGAAAAAATATTGCGTATGAGCATCACGCCACATCCTATAATTATTATCCAAACATGGCGGATATGATAACACATTTTATGGCGATATTTTTAGGCGGCTTGCCTATGGTGTTTATGGCTCAATGATTTTGAATTCAAACGATAATATTCTGTGGCGGGCATACGCAGAACGGCAACTATGCCTTCCATATACCCCCAACAGACGGCACGGTTGCCAATAGTTTAAAAGAGAATATTCGATGAGAATGTGTTCAGTTTATGCCATTTTTCTACCAGCTCGATTTGGTGACACCGGGAATTTCACCCCTGAGAGCCATTTCACGGAAGGTAATCCGCGACAAACCAAAACGACGCATATACCCGCGTGAGCGTCCCGTTACCTGACAGCGATTGCGTAAGCGGGTTGGGTTAGAATTTCGTGGTAATTGCGATAACGCTTCCCAGTTTTTTTCTTCTCGCAGAATCCGACGTTCTTCTGCATACTTGGCGACCAATAATTGCTTCTTCTTTTCTTTTGCAATAGATGATTTTTTTGCCAATTTTTAGCTCTCCCATCTTATTTTTATTGAAAATTTACACTTCTCTATCGCAAATGATACAAGGTATCAATAAGAAATACAAGAGATAATCCACCTTTATTTTTAGGGCTTACCTATAGAAATAGTTTTCTGCCCAAAATAATGCTTTTATTGACCAATGTCATGATGAAATCTGCGTATAGTCTATGGTGTGGGTGTTATCGCCAAGACAGTGATGCTGGTGGTGTAGCGTGTTTGTGTGCCGTTGTTAAATGTCACCACCAACCCATATTCGCGGGTTTCTGTTGGGCAGACTTGTTGCTCGGCATTATGCGCCACAGGCACATCATCCAAATAGACCAATCGTGCCGTTTCCACACTCCAAAATAGGCGGGTGCATTGCCCCGCATATAGGGTTTTGCTATCGGCATTGAGTATCACCGATACGGTGGGGGTGATGAGGCTATTGGCATCAGTTGGGACACTCAATTCTTGACCAGAGAAGATTCGGTTGGGGTCTTGAATACAATTGCCCGTCTGTAGTTGTGCCATCGTGAGACCATATTGTGTGGCAATCCGTGTGAGGGTATCGCCCCCGCGCACCGTATAGGTGAATTGCCAATCTTCATTGACGATACATCCATCTACCAGCGCAGTAGATTCTGGGTCTGGGGTGAAATTTGGGCGTGGGGTATTGGTTGGGCGGGCGGTAGGGGCTTCTGTGAGTTGTTGCATGCCCTGTATAACTGATAATGTCGCATCTGCGGGGGCATCTGGAATGGCTAATACCGTGTTTTCTTGGCTAATACTGAGCGTGATTTGTTGCCCTGTCCGCAGATTGCGTGTGCCAATCGGTGTGCCGATGACACTATCGCCATCAATAACCGCAACGGTCATTAATGCGCCATTGCGTTGCCAGTAGACTGTCGCATTGAAGGTGAGATTAATTGGGTTGGTTTCTGATGTGCGGATAGTCACAGGCTCACGCGATTTGATTTGCATCAATACGGCGTTATCTGGCAGGTCAATGCAGGTGATATTGGGGGCAGTGGCATTAATCCGCGAACATTGAAGCGAGTCTATAGTGATTTCTGTGGCGGGTTGTGGCGAACATCCCATTATACCGATAGCGATAAACACACACACTGCCCAAAATTTCATCGGTTGTATCCTTGCTATGGTTGTACCAATAATTCAATACTCTGACTCGTGATTGCCACCCGCGAAAATCCGTTATTCCCCACATCTCCCACAAGGGCTTGGAGGCTCTGCATGAGAATCACCAAAAATTCGTCACGGATTGCCGTCTGATACGCCATACTCACGGGTGATACGCCGTCAATCCCTGTCATGGCATCTATGGTCATTTGCATTAATCCGCTTTCATCGGCAATCGAAACTTTAACCATGCCAATTTCGCCCGATTCAGCGGTGATGATTGCCAAAACGCCACAATTCACTAAATCTATGAACGCATTTTGTATCACCCAGTCGGCTGGTTGGTTGCTCACATTACTTTGGATGTGTTGTTGCAATGCCTGTTCGCTGAATGTTTGCCCGCCAAATCCTGCCAATGAACAAATATATTGTACCCGATAAATGGCGTTGGCATAATCATCAGAAATAAGCAATGCGCCATCGGGCATATTCTGAACATCCACAGGTCGCCCCCATACCACATCGCCTGTTTGTAGCCAGCCATCGGCAAAAATTTCGTAGCCGATGGCTTGTGATTGCGCGTTCAGGCGTACAAGGCTAATCCGATAGCCAATTTTGCTACTCCTGTTCCAACTGCCGTGTTCTGCGATGAATACCTGATTCACATAGTCATTAGGAAAACTCGTCCCTATATAAAAACGCATTCCTAGTGGCGCGACATGGGCGGGGAGCAATTGGGCTGGTGGGATAAATTCGTTACAATTGCGTAAATGACCAAATTCGGGGTCTGTGATATATCCTGAATGGCAATAAGGGAAGCCAAAATTTTGCCCCATAGTGGCGGCATGATTAAGCGTTTCGGGTGGGATTTCATCGCCAAGACTATCGCGTCCATTGTTGGTAAACCACAATTCCCCTGTGAGTGGATGCCAATCATACCCAACGGCGTTGCGTGTGCCTTGCACATAAATTTCGATATTTGAGCCATTGGGGTTCATTCGCACAATGGTCGAGGCGTATGGCTCGGTATTTTCGCATACATTACACGGCGCACCGACTTTGATATAGAGCTTGTCATCGGGTCCAAAGCGAATGGTGCGTGCGCCATGCGAGGCGGGTATGGTATCGTTGATGACTACCGCTTGGGGCGGATTATTGAGGTTGGCTTCAATATTGTCATAGCGGAGTACCTGCCCATTTGTCCCCACATATAACGCACCGTCTCTGAATGCCACCCCACTCGGTACATCTAGTCCTGTGATAAGGGGCAACACTTGTGGCGCGGTGGTGTTGGTGGTAGCGTTGGGGATGGCATAAACGGTATTTCCGCGTGTGCCGATAAATAGTGTCCCATTTGTGCCAAGCGCCATCATGCGTGCGGCGGGAATATTAGTGGCGAATTGGGTTATCTTAAAGCCGTGTGGCAACTGAATAGTGTTGAGTGGTAAAGCCTGTTGGGAGATGGTTCGATTGGTTGATGAAATACCAACCACCGTCACTACAGCAATTATTCCCATAAGACGGGCTAAATTACGCATAAAAACACCTCTATGATTACGATATAATCATCTTCGCATGTTTTTATAGATATTCGCAATAGTCCACTAGGGGTATTAGCGCCAATTAGTCATCTAAATGAGGCGATTTTTTGAGGGTGTAATATGACCCGCGCTTAGAGCCGAATTTTTCTAGGATATTTTTATTTACCAAATCGGCTAAATCGCGCCGAATCGTCTCTGCATGAACATCTGGGAACATCTGCTGAAGCTCGCTATTGGTGATGCGGGTATGATTGCCTTCTGTGAGGTATTCGATGGCTTTTTCTTGGCGGATATTAATATCCTCTATCAACGATACCAACGAGGGGCGCGGTGGTGGTGTCATGGTCTGGTTGTATATCACCACCTGAAACCCACCTTGCCGTTCTTGAAAATCGGGATGTTGCAGATTGTGTTGGGTCATGAGTTCCAAAATGCGGTCAATGCCATAACCGAGTCGCTCAATATACCCCATATCCGCCAAGACCTGAACGATGATGGGATTACGCGAGAAGCGTTCATCTTTGATATTTGCCACCGTCACAGGACCGGGTAATTTTCCCGGACTAAACACTTCCATGTGGTCTTTGAATAAAAACAGGCGGATGTTGTCACCATCCACGCTATAATCTCGATGTGCCACCGCATTCACCACCAATTCACGGGCGGCTTCTAGCGGATATTCAAATTGCTCATTGCGTGCCATTGTCGCTTTGAGCTGCACCCCTTTGCGGAGATGGTCTACTAAAAAGGTCTCTGCACGCCGAATTTGTTCTGGCAATGTGCCAGTAAGGTCTTCTCTGCTAAAAGTATCACCCATTTTTTCGCCAGCAAAACGCACGGCGGTGATTTCTGCGCTTCGCACAAAGGTTTGTGGCGATTTTCCAAATAACAAAATGCCTGCATTGGTGGGATAGAGTTGGTTATCTTTGCGTGCCAAACAGCCACGCCGTAGAAGGAGTGATTTTGTGTCGCGTTGTTCGCCCCGTTTGAGCGTCTCGACATAACTCTCGACTTGCTCCCAATCTAAATCTTTGAGTGTCGCACCTCTGGCGATTTCCATCTCAAATCTCATTTCACCCCGTTCTATGAGCAATCGGCGCAATTCGAGGGGTTTGAGAGGGATATTTTGGTCATGCTCACGGCGAACATAGCGCCCATCACACATATAGATATGGGGCATTCCCGCAGGGACTTCTAGCATCACTACTTGTTGGTTGTTGATGCTAATGGGATAGGGCAGTGGGGTGATGAGAGGTGGCTCTAATGTGAGTGCCGATTGTAACAGGTGGTCTATCGTGGTAGAGACATCTGTCACACCCTCAATATCATCGTTATGAATCCCCAAGACAACCACTCCCCCCCGACTATTTGCCATACCTGCACAGGTGAGGGCGAGTGGATGAGCCGCACAGTTATCTTCAAACCATGCCCATTGGGCATCTTGTCCAATTTCGAGTTGCGCCAAGATGTCTGTCTGACTTATAGAATGCGGAGGTAGTAGGGTAGCCATCAATCACCGCCAATTATTTGTCTGTTACTTTTTCAGCATCTTCGGCTTCTTCACGATATTTATCACGCTCTCGTCCATCAACGGGCGGTGGCAATAGCACCAATTCCAGCACTTGGGCGATATTGTTTACAAAGTGAATTTTCATCTCGCGCAGGGCTTTGTCGGGTATATCTGCGAGGTCTTTACGATTTTGTTCGGGCAAAATAATCTTAAAAATCCGCGAGCGATGTGCCGCCAGCAATTTTTCTTTGATGCCACCCACTGGCAATATACGCCCACGCAGGGTAATTTCGCCTGTCATGGCAAAATCGGCGCGGACAGGACATTCGGTGAATGCCGAAATAATGGCGGTAGCAAGGCTCACCCCTGCCGATGGTCCGTCTTTGGGTGTTGCACCTTCTGGGATATGCAAATGCACATCATAACTCTCAAAATCGTCACTGGGAATTTCCCAGATACGGGCATTGGCACGCAAATAGCTGAGGGCGGCTTGTGCCGATTCTTGCATGACATCGCCTAATTGCCCTGTCATGGAGAGTGTGCCTTTACCTGGAAATATTGCCACTTCGATATTCAATACATCCCCGCCATAGGGTGTCCATGCGAGTCCTGTGACGATGCCGATACTATCGGTGTCGTTGGCACGCGATTCAATATGATGTGGTGGTCCCAAATAGGTCGCCACATGATTTGCGGTCAATCGGCGGGGATAGGGGCGTTCTTCTGCGATGAGGCGGGCTGTTTTTCTGCACATCGTCCCAATCTCACGGCTTAGATTTCGCACACCTGCCTCATAGGTATATTCACGGATGATATTTTGCAGGGCAACCATCGAAAAACTAAGACCTGCTTCTAATAGTCCATGACCTTCTAGCTGTTTTGGGATGAGGAACTGCTTGGCGATTGCCAATTTATCCTCTTCGGTATACCCCGGAAATTCGACAATTTCTAAACGGTCTAATAGGGCTGGTTCTAGTGGTTCTAGGTCGTTGGCAGTGGTGATAAACAACACTTGCGACAGGTCATAATCTATATCGAGATAATGGTCGCTAAATCCCTTATTTTGTTCGGGGTCTAGCACCTCTAATAATGCAGACCCAGGGTCGCCACGATAATCTGCACCGAGTTTATCTATTTCGTCCAACATAAAAACGGGGTTCACTGTCCCTGCACGGCGCATGGTTTGGATAATGCGACCGGGCAATGCCCCGATATAAGTGCGCCGATGCCCACGAATTTCTGCCTCATCATGCACTCCGCCCAAACTCACACGGACAAATTCGCGTCCGAGCGCGGTGGCGATACTTTTGCCGAGTGAGGTTTTACCAACCCCTGGCGGTCCCACAAAGCACAAAATGGGCGTTTTCATTTTATCTGCCGCCAATTTGCGAACAGCGATGTGCTCCAAAATGCGGTCTTTGACCTTTGGCAAGCCATAATGTTCGGCTTCGAGAATCGCTTGGGCGCGTTTGAGGTCTAGGTTATCGGTGCTGGCTTTGCGCCAAGGCAATTCGATAAGCCATTCGATATAGGTGCGAATCATGCCGACTTCTGGTGCCATCGGCGGGATGATTTGCAGTCGGTTATATTCTTTCATCGCCTTTTCGTGGATATTGGGTGGCAATTGGGCGGCGAGAATCTGACGGCGCAATTCCTCAAATTCTTGCTGAAAAAAATCTTCATCCCCCAATTCACCCTGAATAATCCGCATTTGCTCGCGCAGATAACTTTCACGTTGATTGCGGGTCATCTCTTGCTGAACTTGCCCCTCAATTTCCTCTTTGATATTCAACACGCGCAGTTCATGACTGAGCAGGTTGATAACAAAGCGCATCCGTTCTTCGAGGATGGTCATCTCTAAGGCTTTTTGCCGATTTTGATACGAGGCATTGATGATGGTGATGGCAAAATCGGTGAGCCAACTGGCATCATTGATTTCGGTGGCATAACTGACCACTTCTTCGCTGATATTGCCTATCAATTCGACCACTTCTTCAAACATCTCGAAGAGGGTTTGTTTTAATGCGGTGGCATTATCCACATCGGCAATGGTGTCGTTGAGGAGTCTGGCTTTGACAATTGGGAGAGGGATATGGCTGAGTGTATCATTGATGATTATCCGCCGTCTGCCCTCGACCAATACCGAAAACACCCCTGCTGACATGGGTACAATTTGGGTGATTGCCACCTCTGTCCCCACTTTGCCCATGATGACAGAATCTAACCCGCTAAGGTCTTCTACGGGTACGGCGACAACCACGATGGTTTGGTGGCTTTTGATAGCATTGGTACAAATTTCCAGGGCAATATCCCCTTCGCTCATCAGGGGCATAATAATTTTCGGAAAGACCACCTGCTCTTTGACCACTAGCACGGGAGTCTCGAATATCCCATCCTCATTGGCTTTGGCATTGGTTATTTTAGAAAAATCAAAATCATTCTGAAGGCTCAAGTATGTTTAGTCCCATTTATTCTAACAATAAGGTGTGAACAGAATAGTTTACATCAAAAGTTGATGGACTGCAAAGGCATAGCCAACATTGACAATGTGATGCTTTAATTGCATAGTAGCTTCACACGATTTTTATCGCTAATAGCCAAAATAAGAGTAGGTACTTTCTGTGAGCGCAAAACGAAAACAAACAGTCGCTGTCATATTTGGTGGACGCAGTGTTGAACACGATGTATCGGTCGTAACGGGGCAACAAATCATCAAAGCCTTTGACCCACAGGCGTATGATGTGATTCCCGTGTATATCACCCGCGATGGCAAATGGTTCACGGGCGACCCACTGATGGATTTGGAAAATTTTCGCAACGAGGTCATCAGTCATAAAGGGATGGAACAAGTCATTTTGTCGCCTACCATCCAACATCATGGGCTGATTATCAACCCCATTTCGGGTCGGTTACAAAAAAGCGAACTCAGACGTATTGATGTGGTGTTCCCTGCCATTCATGGCTCACATGGGGAAGATGGCACATTGCAGGGCTTATGCGAAATGGCGGATGTGCCGTATATCGGTTGTGCAGTATTGGCATCGGCGGTCGCAAACGACAAAGCTATCACCAAGTCTGTACTCGCCAACAACAATATCCCTGTGGTGGATGGACTGCTCATCCACCGTGACCAATGGCAAAATGATCGCCAGACAACATTGGCAAATATCACCGAAAAATTGACCCTGCCCGTATTTGTCAAGCCTGCCACATTGGGGTCTAGCATTGGTGTCACCCGTGCCGATACACCCGATGCGCTGGCAATCTCATTGGATATTGCGACCAATTTCGACCGTCGTGTCGTGGTCGAAAAAGCCATTATTGGCGGGGTAGAAATTAATTGCGCGGTCATGGGGTATGCCGATGATATGACCGCCTCTGTGTTGGAGCAACCTGTCTCATGGGAGACATTTTTGACGTATGAAGAAAAATATATGCGCGGTGGTGGTGGGATGAAAGGCGCAGAACGGCTGATTCCCGCGCCATTGAGCGATACCCTCACGGCAAAAATTCAACAAACCGCCATCAATGCCTTTCGTGCCATTGACGGGCGTGGCATCGCCCGCATAGACTTTTTAGTTTATCCCGATACCGAAACCGTCTTTTTGAACGAAATTAACACCATGCCAGGGTCATTGGCATTTTATTTGTGGCGCGAAAGTGGACTCTCTGCCCAACAAGTGGTTGAAAAATTGGTCAATTTGGCACAAGATGCCTATGCCGATAAGCGCAAGAATACCTATAATTACGAGACGAGCCTCATCGAATTAACCGCCTCACGGGGGCTAAAAGGCGTTAAAGGGGCAAAAACGATGGTCACATCTTCAAATTGATTCGCCAAGAGTGGGTGTTTTGATTACAATTGAATGTGTTCTCATTACTGCTTAGGCGTGGAGCGATTGCTATGAAATTACACCGCATGATATTGTTGGGCATTATGGGCATCATCGTCATATTGACGGCATGTACGCCCAATGAACCCGTACCAGCTACCGCCCTTAGAGGGGCGATTGTACCAACTCGTGTAACCGAAACACCACTACCGACTATTGAATTGACCGAATTGGTTGTTATTACACCAGTTTCTTCGACCAATACACCTGCGCCAGACCCCACAGACGCGCCACCCGTGCCGACTGAAGAAGCTACGGTGGCGGTGACAACTGTCGTGACTGATGAGCCAACCGCTACAGAAGAATCACTCCCCACTGAAGAATCTACCATAGCAGTGATAGCGGTTGTGACCGATGAACCAACAGTTACAGAAGAAGCTACAGAAGTATTGGCTACTGTCCCAACCGATACGGCGACATTGCGCCCAAGCGCTTCGCATACACCGACCACAACACCAACCGATACCCCACCACCCACCCCCACATTGGATATTCCCACATCACAACCCATTGTTGATGTTGAAATTGCCTATGGTGATGTGGTGACGGGGACAATCAACAATGAAACTTATGAAGCACGCTATATTTTTGAGGCAGAAGCAGGTGATATTGTCTCGATTATCATGCGCTCAACCAACCGTCAACAAAACCTCGATGGGTATCTGACACTCCTTGCACCGAATGGCGCTCAATTGACGGTGAACGATGACCTCAATTCACTCCAAAGCTATGACCCAGGGATTGCGAATTATGAGATTTCTCAATCGGGGGCATATACCATTATCGCATCGCGGTTTAATGGTGTAGCAGGGACATCATCGGGCGATTTTGAATTAACCTTGTCTATTGTGGATATTACCAACCTCACCCCAACAGCCACCGCCACTGCATCCGTTGTCACCACCGAGACGACGATTGCCTACGGGGAACGTGTGCAAGGCGAGATTAGCGCCGAAGCCTATTATGTGGCATATCAGTTTGTGGCGGAGCAAGGCGACACCATCGGAATTTCGATGAACGCGCTATCTGGCACATTAGACCCACAAGTGATTTTGTTCTCTGCCAATGGCGCAGAAATCGCCTCTAATGATGATGACCCGCTCGGTGGATTTAATGCCTATCTACGCGATTTTGTTATCCCCGCCGATGGTGTGTATACCATTTGGGCAACACGTTTTAACCGCGAGACGGGTACCAGTAGCGGTGAATATGAGCTACGGCTAGAAAAAGCGGGCACTGGTACAACCGCCACCCCCGTTGTGACCAATAATGGCGATATTTTTGTTGGAGATACCATCACAGGTGAAATATCCAACAGTAATTATTCGCGCATATACACTTTTGCTGGCACAGAAGGACAAGTGGTTACTGTCACCATGCGGGCAGATATTGGCAACCTAGACCCCTATCTCATTCTGATTGACCCCAATGGTGAGCCGATTTCCCGCAATGATGATGGGGTAGGGATGGGCTTTAATTCATCACTAAACAACGTGACTTTGCCCACGACAGGCAACTACAAGATTGTTGCGACCCGCTTCCAACCTGTGACAGGTGTGACGGCTGGCACATTCCAATTGGCACTCACTGAAGGTAGTGGTGTATCAGAGTCGCTCTTTTCGGTTAAACCTATTGGATTGGGTGATAGTGTGAGCGATGAATTGATAGGGAGAGATTATCACTATTACACCTTCTTGGCAGAAGCAGGCGATGTGGTGACGATTACACATACAACTGTCAGTGGCAATCTGAATCCGTTCCTTGCCATTGAAGATGCTTATGGCACAGAATTTACTCGTAGTTTTGACGACTTATTTGACCCCGATGAGAATTATAATAATGCCGCCATCCGCGATTTTATCATCCCCACTGCGGGTTATTATACCATTGTGGCAGGATACAGTGGCGAGACAGTAGGGCAATATCGTTTGACGCTTAATCGGGTGCGTAGCACAACAGTCATTCCACAATATGCTACATTGGATTGGGGCAAATCGCGCACGTTTGTAGACGGATTAGAGTCTAATTATCTGATTAGTGCGGGTGATTGGCTGGTTGAAGGGGTGGAACGGCGTTTGACCAGTGTGATGACATTCCGCTTGCCCCCATTGGATGGGCGCACCTTACAAGATGCCCAATTGACACTTGGGGTTTGTTATCTGACCAATAGCAATGTGTTTGGTTTGTTTGGTGATTTGGCAGTTTCATCATTGGGATATTATGCCTCTGATGTGATACCGCCGTTGGCAGAAGAGACGAATGTTACCCCGTTGGAGACACTTGTTCGATGCCAAAATGTGGCTTTAACCGATTTGGTCACAGAAGCCTATGATGCCCAAGCCACCTATTTGCAAATTCAGGTGAATTTTATGAGCGATACTATTAACACCAATAACGCCATAGATGCGGTGATATTTGTAGACCCACGCCTCGAATTATATTTCGAGACACCCTAATAACCGATATGGGCGCAAGAACTGATATACGCCCACATCAATCAACCATGCCTAACGCCGTGTTGCATTGGTTTTTGGCACAAAACGATACCCGACCCCATATTCATTATGGATATAGGTCGGGTTTTTGTAATCTGGTTCAACTTTACGGCGCAGATGAGAGACATAAATTCGAGGATAATGATGCTCACTGATATATTCTGGACCCCAAACTTGCTCTAATATCTGTTGGAAGCTCAACACTTCACCACTATTTTGAATAAAGAGTACCAATAGGTTAAATTCGGTAGGGGTGAGCCGACACTCTTTGTTATTGATATAAACTCTTCTGGTGTTGAGGTCAATGGACAGATAATCGTCCTTATAGGTGATGAGCGATTTGCCTTCATTGGCTTCTGCGCTAGACCGACGTAATAGGGCTTTGATGCGTGCGCCGAGTTCTATATCGCCCAATGGTTTGACCATATATTCATCTGCACCAATATCGAGTCCGGCGGCGATTTCTTCTTCGGTGATGGCGTGGGCGCTCATCATCAAAATAGGTACATTCGACTCTTCCCGAATCCGTTTACAAACCTCTAAACCACTCATGTAGGGGAGTGCCACATCCAACATGACTAAATCTGGTTTCATGGTCTCGTATAATTTTAATCCTGTGGGGCCATCCGCCGCTACTTTTACCTTATAACCAGCATGTTCTAAATTAATTTGTAAAATCCGAGACATGCCTATGTTATCTTCTACAATGAGGATTTTTGCGCTCATATATATAATGACTCTTTCAATAAATTATGCACTAATGTGCATACCTTTTAGTTTACCACTTTTAGAATCAAACTCATATATAGCCGTTCAATTCAGCCGTGGGATATGTTATGCTTTTGGCAGTTTATGACATCTACGAATATGAGGCATTTTGTCTGTATCACCCCTTACACAACGATTTTTAGACGCATTGCCCGCTTTCATCACAGGGAGTATCGTTTTTTGGAGCGTTTGGGCGGTATTTAATGCTCCCATCCTGCTCAGTTGGATAGCATTTTTTTGGATATGGTACTTGGTGGCGCGGATTTTATTTGCCCTCTATGCCCATACACGCGGTTTGCGCTTTATTCGACAAGCAAACGCGCAGGATTGGTGTGGGTTGTATGCCGATTTTTATGCCACCCACCCGCATACCCTCCATTGGGATGATGTGCATCATATCGTCTTATTGCCCAATGACCATGAGCCAATAGCCGTTTTGCGGGCATCATTGATGCAATTGGCACAATCGCCAGAAGCCCCACACATGACCCTTATTTTGGCGATGGAATCCAGAGAAGCCGATGAACAGCATAAAGCCGAGCAATTGCGCGATGAATTTGCAAATCAGTTTGCGCGAGTGCAAATTACCTTGCACCCAGAGGGGGTATTGGGCGAAATTCGGTGTAAATCGGCAAATATCGGTTATGCCATTCGCCAAGTGAGCGAGGCGTTGCATGGGCAATATCATGACCTCACCAATATGGTGGTCACAGTAATGGATGCCGATACCCTATGGCATCCGCACTATTTTACAGCCCTCACCTATCATTTTATCACCGATGAAGCGCGTCATAGCACATTTTGGCAAGCCCCGATTCGGTATCATGGCAATATTAATGCCCTGCCTCATGCGTTGCGTTTGGTGAATGTGTATGCCAGTGCGTTGGAACTTGCCTATCTTGCATCGTGGTGGCTCACATTGCCTATTTCATCGTATTCGGTTAGTTGGAAATTGCTCCATGCACATGATTATTGGGATAAAAATGTCATCGCAGAAGAATGGCGCATTTTTCTCAAAACCTATTTTGGTGAAAATGGCGCTGTATCTGTAAAGCCGATATACTTGCCATTTACGGCAACGGTGGTGCATGGTGCAACCGTTTGGGATGCACTCAAAAATCGGTATCATCAGACAGTACGGCACGCACTTGGTAGCAAAGAAATTGGCTATACGGTGGCGGGTGTTATGAGTCATCCGCACATATCCCCCTATAAACGATTGCGATTGTTGGGGCGGGTCTCTCATGATATAACGGCGGCAGGGGCGGGCTGGTCGTTGTTGCTTTTGGGCGGGCAGGGTGTGGCTTTGGTGCATGGATTGGCGATATACAGAGGCAATTGGGCGTTATTTGTTGGTTTGCAAACTGCATTTATCATTTTGACGATGTTGGCGGTTGTCTTTTGGATGATAGACAACCGTGTGCGTGGTGAGCCGATGATTCCGCGTGGTTGGCGTGACCGCATCAATACCCTGATTGCCTTTCTGACATTTCCCATATTAACCTTTTTATTGCTCACATTGCCTGTTTTTCATGCCCAAATATGGTTGTTGTTGGGTGTGCCATTGGTGTTTCGCGTCTCTCCCAAGACCAGTTAAGCAGAGGATATTCGTTATGAAAATTGCATTTTTAGCCTCATTCAGAGAAACTAGCGTTGGCGGAGAAAGTCGGGTGGCGGTAGAACTCGCAGAAACCCTCGCGGAACATGGACATGATGTGGTGTATATTTGCCCTGGCGATATCACAGGGTTTATCCCACAGCCAGACGGGTTAAATCGGTTTACTTTGGCGAGTATTGGCGATGGTGAAGTGGTTGCATCGAATGTATCGGGCAAGCATCTGCGCCAACTGTATCAATTTTTAGATGAATTTAAGCCAGATGTGATTCATACCCACACTTATTTGCTCATTGGGGCGGTGGTCCAAAAATGGGCATTACGTCATAATGTGCCATTCCTCTATACCGCGCATGAACTTCCCACCAAACTAGGCGAATTTTCGCAAGGGTATCCGTTGGCAAAATGGGCAAAACGCACCTTTGTCTTTATGGCGGTGGTACGCGCATTTTATCGGCATTGTTCGGTGGTGGTGGCGCTCAATCAATCGGCGGTGAACGATTTGCGCGAATTGGGTTATACGGGCAAATTGGTTCATATCCACAATGGACGTGACCTCAAACGGCTTAATGCCTGCCCGTTGCCAAGTCGTGATGCCCCCATCCGCAGACTGATTTTCACCGGGCATATTATCCCGCGAAAAAATCAGGAATATCTGGTAGAGATGATGCGTTATTTGCCCACACACTATCATCTCAAATTGGTAGGATATATTGGACATCGGGGCTATCATGAGGAATTATGCCAAAAAGTAGCGGATTATGGGCTGAAAAATGTCGAATTTACGGGGCGTATTGAGCCACGAGTCATCCCCGATATGCTGGCAGATACGCATGTGTTTGTGTCTGCATCGGTACTAGAGGTGCAAAGTTTGGCGGTGATAGAGGCGTTGGCGGCGGGTAAGCCTGTGGTGGGGTTGGCAAATCAGACGGTGAGCGAATTTGTAGACGATTCGTGTGGGGCAACCTTGCCACAAACGGCAACACCACAAGCCTTTGCAGAGGCGGTGATGCGCGTGGCGGATGCACCAGATTATGAGATGCTATGCCAAAATGCCCGCCAAAAAGTGAAAAAACACGATTGGGAGACGGTGATTCATGAGACCATCACCGCTTATCAAACATGCCTTGCAGAAAAAGGACAAACACCCCCAAAGCGGTCTGTGGTCATCCGTATTTATGCTAGGATGACTAGTTTCATCTTTGGGGTGGTGTTTTGGGTGGGTGATCGGGCTAAATAAATTTGATATAATGCCGAATCACGCGCAATATCATCCTTACCATATTAGCGATTTTATTTTGGGTGATAGATAATCATGTTCGCGGTGAGCCGATTATCCCACATGGGTGGCGTGACCGTATTCAGACAATGATTTCTTTTTTAATATTCCCTATATTAACCTTTCTACTGCTCACATTGCCCGTTTTTCATGCTCAAATCTGGTTGTTATCGGGCTTACCTTCGGTGTTTCGCGTCTCTCCCAAGACGATAACTGTTTAAATAAGGATGATAATGATGAAAATCTTGATTGTTACTGATGCACCAGTCAAAGACATCAGTGGGGTTTCGACAGTGGTTCAACATACGGTTGACTATTTTGTGTCGAATGGGCATGAGGTAAAAGTCTTTAGCCCAAAATTTAAGGCAACACAAAATATAGTGAATGAATTTCCCCCAAATATTTTGCATGAGTTCAATGGGTTATCATTGGCATGGCTTGGGCATCGAGAATTGACGCTGACCATACCGATTTGGGGATTTTGGCGCAAAATGCGACGATTTAACCCCGATGTGGTGCAAGTATTAGATACTCAATTATTGGGGGCGGTAGGTGTGTTATGTGCGCGGGCTTCAAAACGCCCTATTATTGCTGTTTGCTCCACCAATTCGCCCCAGTTTGCCAAATATCAGACTAAAGTGCCTTTTGTACCCACGCTTGTCCGTTGGTTTACACGGGTAATTACCAACCGCGCTCATGTTGTCCTTGCGCCGTCACAAGCGATGTGTGATATTTTGACTGCATCTAAATTTAAACCGTCACAAGTTTGGACATTGGGTGTAGAGACCGATATTTATACTCCCAAAAAACGGGATGAGGACTTGCGCCAGAAATTGCTCGATAAGGGTCAATTTGGGGCAATTGCTTTATATGTTGGGCGATTAGCCAAAGAAAAAAATATTGATGCGCTCTTATCGCTTGCACAAAATACATACGGGGTACGCTTAGTGATTGTGGGTGATGGTCCAGATAAATCACGCCTCGAAAAATTATTTGCCAATACCAGCACGCATTTCACGGGGTATGTGGTGGGGGAAGATTTGGCGCGGATGTTTGCAAGTGGCGATATATTTGTATTCCCAGCATTAGCCGAGACCTTTGGGCATGTGGTTTTGCAATCTATGGCGAGTGGTATCCCAGTCGTGGCGATGAATTCACCTGCCAGCGCAGAACACGCCCGTAATAGCAAACAAGCGATTTTATTGACATCCGAAAACCCTGATGAATTACGCGATGCAACATTGGCATTGTTGAAAGACCCTCAACAATGCCAACAGATGGCAGAACATGGCATTATTTATGCACAGACCATGACATGGACAAAAGTTTTTGAACACTTAGAGGACTATCTCGCACAAGTGCAGAAAATAGCCTATCAGCCTAAATAAATTTGATATAACGCCGAATCACGCGCAATATCATCGCAAATTGGAGCGATGTAGGGTCTGCGAGGCGTAATTCTGGTTGTTGGGCAAATAGAGAATCGGTCAGGAAAGATTGGGTATGCGTAAAACGCAATAATCCCTCTTTGCCGTTGCGCCGACCCACACCGCTATTACGCTGTCCGCCACTGGGTAGGGAAGGGGTAGCCACCGCCATCTGGGGGCGGTTGACGCTTACATCACCTGTATCCAAACGGAGTGCGATTTGCTCTGCACGCTTAAAATCACGGGTGAAAATCGAGGCAGATAACCCATATTCGCTGTCGTTGGCGAGCCGAATTGCTTCTTCGATACTGTGAAATTTCATCACGGGCAAAATGGGACCAAATGTCTCTTGGCGCATGACATCCATCGAATGGTCAACATCAGCCAAAATGGTTGGCTCAAAGAAAAGGGGTCCGAGGTCGGTGCGTCTGCGCCCCCCAAAGACGACTTTTGCCCCTTTAGATATGGCATCATGAATATGTGCTTCGGTGCGTTCTAGCTCACGGATATTGGTCATGCTCCCCATGTGAACATCCATACCATCGCCCGACCCCATTTCAAACCGACTCGCATAATAATTGAGTTTATCCATGAGGGCATCATAAATGCGCGAATCGGCATAGACGCGCTCAATGCTAATGCACACTTGCCCCGCGTTTTCAAAGGCACTCCGCATTAAACCCGCGGCGGTCATGTCTAAATCGGCATCTTCCAGCACAATACACGGGTCTTTTCCGCCTAATTCGAGGCTATAGGGAATCAACCGTTTGGCGGCGGTTTCTGCGACCTTGCGCCCTATGGCGGTGCTACCTGTGAAGGCGATATAGTCTACGTGTTCCACCAATGTTGCGCCTGCACGACCATCGCCATGAATCACCTGTACCACATCTTGCGGAATCCCCGCCTCGTGCATGAGTTTGACGGCATATTCAGCCGTAAACGGGGTGATTTCGCTCGGTTTGAGCAAAACGGAATTCCCCGCAATCAGGGCAGGCACAAGGTCTATCAACGCCAGTAGATAGGGATAATTCCATGGAGAAATGACCCCTACCACACCATGCGGCTTATAAAACACTTTGGCTTTTTGCAGAATTGGCACAACTGTAGTGCGTTTTTGTGTCTTTAGGAATGATGGTGCATGATGAATGTAGTATTGCAGGATGTTATCGAGGACGAGAATCTCTAAAAACGCGCCAGAATCGGTTTTACCCGTCTCGCTACGATTCATTTTGATGATGGTCTCTTGATTTTGCCACACTAAATCTGCCCAATGGCGGATGAGGCGCACTCGTTCTGAGACCGATTTTTCTGCCCAAACTGATTGTGCATCACGGGCGCGTTCTATTGCCTCGCGGATTTCATCGGTGGGGGTTTGGGGGACAGAGCCAATAATTTCGCTGGTGATGGGGTTAATGACATCTATATGTTGATAGACTGCGCCCGATTGTGGGCGATTTGAGATAGCCATAATAAGCCTCTGTTGGGATAAACAATAATTTATACCTGTATTATATGCCAAAGCGGGGTATATGGCGATAATAACACCAAAATGCTCATGAAAAAATCACCTCTATATAATTTATGTATCCTCTGATACACTACTAGGCTCAAATATCAATATCGAAAGAAAAACCCAATAATGGACCGTGTACAAAAAATACTATCCCAAGCGGGCTTGGGAAGCCGTCGTGCGTGCGAAGCGTATATCGAACAAGGGCGCGTGCGTGTTAACGGCACTATCATCACACTCGGCGCACAAGCCGACCCTATCCGCGATGTTATTGAAGTGGATGGCGAAAGACTGAATTTCAAGACTCTGAAAAAACGGTATTTTGCCTTTTATAAACCTGCCAATGTGTTGTCATCTAATACTGCAAATCATGAAGATGAACGCCCCATTGTGCGCGATATGTTGCCTGTTGAGGGGCATTTGTTCACCATCGGACGCTTGGATGCCGAGAGTGAAGGTCTGATGGTTTTGACCAATGACGGCGAAACCACCAACCAATTGGCACATCCACGTTATGAACACACCAAAACGTATTTGGTCACGGTCTATGGCAAACCCGATAAAGACATATTAAATCGCTGGCAAGATGGCGTATGGCTAGAAGAAGGGCGTTCTGCTCCTTCCTATGTCACCATTATGGATGAAAATTCAGAGACAACCGCGTTACAAGTGGTCATGACCGAAGGCAAAAAGCGCCAGATTCGTCGTGTTGCCACAATATTGGGATACCCTGTGAAAAAATTAGTCCGTACCCACATTGGGCAATTGGACTTGGGTAAGCTCAAACGTGGAGAATGGTCAGAACTCAATGCGTTAGAAATTGAGGCGATGAAAACCCCCGCACCAGAGATTGTTTTCATCAAAAAACGGCGCAAAATATTGCGCGAGACTTCTGGCGGACCCAGACGGGCATCTGGCGATAAATCGGCAGTACGCCCACGCGGGATGAATGCACGTCCCAAGTCTGATAGTTATGTGAGTCGTGAACGCCGTGACGGTGATGGTCGCCCCCCACGCGGTTTTAGCCGTGATGAAGCCAGTAATTCTCCACGTCCACTACGTAGATCATCTGGCGAAGGTGATAGCCGTCCACCACGCCGTGACGGAGATAGCCGTCCACCACGCCGTTTTAGTGGTGAAGGGGATAGTCGTCCACCACGTCGTGAGGGTGATAGCCGCCCGCCATACAGACCATCTGGTGAAGG
>DAOTUO010000005.1:0-89292 GCA_034436595.1 Anaerolineae bacterium
TCTAATTGGCAAAATATGGTACACTATGTATCATAAAGTGATTTTAGCCGAAATAGGTCATCCAATTTTATAGGGTATAACATAAGTAACAGGTGTATCACAAAATGAAAAATCCTGACGAAGATTTACGGGTACGGCGCACCGAAAAAGCCCTCCGCAACGCACTCATTAGCCTCATCCTCAAAAAAGGGTATGATGCCATCACCGTCCAAGATATTGTGGATGAAGCAGAAACCTCACGGGTGACATTTTATCGGCATTACAAAGATAAAGCCGAATTGCTCACCACCTGCCTCGATGTGGTCTATCAAGATTTAGTAACTCACATGGCACCCTGTTCGTTGATAGATTTTCATAGCGACCCGCCACCCGTACTCATCCTCTATAAATATTTAGAAGAAAATATGGCTTTATATCAGGCAATTCTGAGCAGTCAGGGAAGCCTCATGGTACAAAAGCGGATTCGGGATTATTTGATATATGTCGTCCAACGCGAAATAGTCGAGGCATTTCCGCTACACAAATTTCCCCTGCCTGTAAATTTGGTGGCGCTTCATATCGCAGTGGCAGAGATGGGTATGTTGCTGTGGTGGTTAGATAACCCAACGGCATATAGTGCCGAATATATGGCAAGGGTGTCGCACACGCTCAATTTTGGCGGGGTATTAGAGGGCTTAGGGGTGAAATTACCCCTAATGCCCTAATTCAAGAGTTCACAAGTAAGATGCTATTTTCTCCAGCCAAGTAATAATGTCATTATTGAGGTCTGAACTTTGCAGACGGGCATAAGTCATTTTTTGTATAACTTCTTTATTTAGTGGATGCTTTTGTTTGTTAGCAAGTAATTTTTTATGTTTATCGCCCAATCCTGACCATCTTTTAGAGTTTTCCATAGCTTGAGCAACTAGCATTGGTACATCATCAGTATCTTGAAAAGGAACTGTTACATTTAGTACATCATAGATTGCATCTTTGTGTAGATAGTTCTCAATGGTTCGTTTTGTTGTTAAAGTAGCCCATGAGCCATTTGTACGTTGGTTGACTTTATCACATTCTATTTGATATTTTGCTAAAGCATCCTTGTCATAAATATGTATTTCAGGGATTTTAAAATTTTCAAGGTAATGGTATTCAATCCAATATTTTAGATTGCCCCCACCTACTGCCACAGTAACAATACGCGAATCTGTTGATAAATCAGGTAAATCAGGGCGCGTTTGATGGATTAATTTACTAATTCCATACCAGAAATTGACATCATGTATTCCCTCGACACAGAAAATGACTTTGGGGTGATGGGGTGATGGCGAGATTCCCAGAGTTGTAGCAATTTTTTTGAAAACATCAGAATTGTTTCTTATAGTACCATGCTCAATCTTAATCTGATCATCTACCCGCTCAATATAACGTAGATATTCTATTGGCACCATACCTGCTAATGCTGGAACATGTGTAGTGATAATAATTTGACAGTTTGGTTTTTCAACCAAATCCAAAAGTGCCTCAATTAACATTTTTTGGTAATCTGGATGCTGAGATGTTTCAGGTTCTTCAATGGCATAAATAACAGATTGTTTATTGTCGGTGTTAGCCTTGCGCTCTGCCTCTGCTCGAAAGAAATTAAGCAAGATAAGACGGCGAATACCACTTCCGCGTTTATTAATAGGAATACCATCATCACCTTCTAATTTGAATACGAATCTATCCCATTGTGGTTCTGTGGTGAATATTGGTTTTAAAGATTTTGCCAAATCAGAGTCCATCTCGGCTAGTTTATCTAAGGTTCTTGTAGCAACGTCTGTAACTTCTTCTTCTACAATTTTTTTAATTTCGTCAATCTTTTCTTGGACTTTTGCAATTGCTTGTTTAATTGCAATTTTCATGGGATCTTGAACTTCTGAATCGCCATCGTTACTAGAACGGTCAGATTGAAATAAAGCATAGAGAGGGAGATTCTCACTAATTTTCCCCCATATATCCTTGCTATCATCTTTATCTAATGAAATTTTTCTAACTTTCAGTTGTAAGTCATCTTGATTAAGATTTTTCCAAATTGCACGGCGAAGTTCAGAATTCTTTCTTTGGTCTAAATTGTCAAGATTAATACTGAGTCTTTTACACCTTTCTCTTAAAGCAGATTGTTTCAGAGACAATAAATCATGATATTCGTTAGTAGTTGGATGATATGCTATAGCAAATATTGAAGCTGAAATTTTACCTTTTGTACAATCAAAAATCTTATGGATTTCTAAATCTCCATCCTGATTTAAAAGATATTCATCTCTAAGATTTGTTTCAGATGTCGTATCTAAAATCAATTCATCAGGTAATTCGTCAAATACACATCCAATCACAACATTACCCGTATCCCCATGTATACAAGCATCATTTTTATCTATTTTTATAGTCCCACCTTCAAAGAAAATATCAAGTGCTTCTAAGATGGTCGATTTTCCAATATCATTACGCCCTATAAAGGCTGTAAGATTGCCTAATGGTATATAAACTTGTTGGTGATAAGCCCGAAAATTTTCTAATATGATTGCTTTGAGTCGCATTATATCCTGCCCCTTTTAACTGGAATATTAAAACATAACTATTTTAATATAATACCACATTCTGCTGTGAATTTATCGGCTTTTGCCACCAATTTCACCGTCCCTGCGGTTTGTTTTGAGCGCACATACACCGCGCCCTGCCCGCCCATCAGCACCAACGGATTTTCGCCGTAGAGGGTCGCTTCGCCATGCACCTCAAACGCCACGGCATAAGTCGCAAACGGCAATGGATTGCCGAAATTATCTTCTATCTGAATCACCACACGAGTCATATCTATGCCGTCTGCGGTGAGTTCTGTGTCATCAGGGGTGATAGTCAATTTCTTGGGGAGGGCATCGGTGCTAATGCGTTGGGTCGCCACAATTTGCCCACCGATTAACCCCTCTAGGCGCAAATCACCGTTGGGACGCGCCACCGCCACACCCAATCCATCTATATTAAACGGGGGATGCGGTAGGTGTGGGAATTTTTGGGTATCTGGATAAAATGTGCCGATTTTTTCATCACCTACATACGCGGTTATTTGCTCACAATTGCTAAATACCCATATCGCATTGAGCAATCCCTCGCTAATATCCCCCGGTTGCCAGCTGGAACAGGCTTGGAGTACCACCCGCACCGCAGGACTAATTTGACTGGCATAAAAATGGGCGGCATATTTTGGCAAACGGAAAATATCCATCACGCCGTGATAACAAATTCTATCGCCAGCACCGAATTGCACATGGGTGTTATAATCAAAGGCACACCAGCCAATCGCCCCAGACACTTTTTCATTCGCACCCGCCAAATTTTGCACTTTCACATGGCGCATAGCATGTTCGATTTTGCGTTCCTCACCATCATACGACTTGGTGGGGTACATATGTCCGTTAAACTCGGTCACGAGCCATGGGGAATAAGTCGGTTCTATAATACCGTTGGAAAAATCGTTCATGGTATAGACATCTTCTAAAAATTCACTATCGCTCAAATAGCGCACACCACCCGTTGGGCGGGTATTATCCAGTTCACGCGCCAATGTGTTGGTATCACAATAAAAATCGTGGTCGTCTTGGCTTTCGTTGATACGCACACCCCAGATAATGATGGATGGATGATTCCAATCGCGTTCTATCATCACGCGCAAATCGTTTTTAGCCACCAATTTCCATGCGTCATCACCGATATGTTGCCAACCGGGAATTTCTTCAAACACCAGCAAGCCAATTTCGTCACACCGATTCAAAAAATACGTGCTTTGTGGATAGTGCGATGTGCGGACGATATTGCATCCTAGCTCATATTTCACAATATCGGCATCTTTTTGTTGCAACCGTGCCGATGCCGCCGCCCCAATATACGGGTAGGTCTGATGCCGATTTAGCCCGCGCAATTTGACCCGTTCCCCATTGAGAAAAAATCCATCGGCTCGGAATTGTGCCTCGCGGAATCCAAAGCGGGTGCGGATTTGGTCTACCAACACCATTGGGGTATTGGGTGCTTCTACCCCTAAATCCACCACACAGGTATATAAAACAGGGTTGTCCATTGACCACAAATCAAATGTGCCTTTGGGGAGTGTGAGTGTCCTTTTCATCAGGCTTTTGGCGGGTATAACCAATTCGGTGCTACTGGCAAATTCGGTATCCCATTCACCATCAAATTCGGCGCTAATATACACTTTATGGGGTATATCGGTAGTATTTTTTATCCACACATCCACCTCTGCGTAGGCATGGGCGGTGAGGGCATCATGCGTGCGAATCCGTGTTTTTTCGATATAGCACGGCGCGACATAACGCAGATGCACATCCCGATAAATCCCACCAAATGCCAAATAATCCACCATAAACCCAAATGGGGGAATATCGGGGCGCTCGGTAGAATCTAGCGATACTTCTAACAGATTATCGCCATTTTCTTGCACATAATCGGTTATATCAAACGAAAATGGCACATACCCGCCTTTGTGTTCTGGGAAGGTGTGTCCATTGAGTGTGACCGTTGTCCCCATCATCGCGCCGTCAAAATCCAACAGCAACCGTCTGCCATTGAGGGGTTCTGGCAGGGTAAAATGTTTGCGATAGGTGCTAATAAACTGATAGTCTGCATCATCAAAATTCCGATGTGGGACAAGTTTGTTGGTATGGGGCAAAATCACCCGCTCAAAGGCGCTATCTGGCATATTGCCTGCCACTTTTTGGGGGATAAACAACCAATCATGATTAAAAAGGTGTGTGCTACGCATAAAATTTTCTCCTATAAATGATATTGAGGTGGCATTGCCTAAGCATCTATCGCCGTGACCAAAATCGGCTTATTTTTGGTGATAATCACGGTGTGTTCGTATTGAGTCGCCAAACTGCCATCACTGGTCTTAAGTGTCCAGCCATCGGGCATCGTCATAACCACCCGTGTGCGTGTGGATAAAAACGGCTCTAATGTCACCACGCCATTTTCTTCTAATTTTTGGCGCATGGTGCGGTTATACCAGTTGGGGATAGATGGTGCTTCATGAATCCCACGCCCAACACCATGCCCGCCAAGTTGGTCGAGTACCTGATAGCCGTTGCGGACGATGAATTTTTCCACCGCACGCCCCACCTCAAAGACAAACATACCCGCCTTTGCCGTCTCGAATGCCACATCAAACGCCGCACGGGTAGTATCTAACATTTTTTGGCGTTCTGGGGCAATCGGGGGCATACAAATACTCATGCCACAATCTGCCCAATAGCCGTCTTTTTCTGCTGATACATCTATATTGACCAAATCACCTGCTTGGATAATTTTATCCTTGCTAGGGATGCCATGCGCCGCCTCATCGTTGATACTAATGCACGTATGACCAGGGAAACGATATGCCAAGATGGGGGCAGAACGGGCTTTGTGCTTTGCCAAAAAACTAGCCCCAATCGTATCGAGTTCCGCCGTAGACATACCGACTTCGGCGTGTTCTATCATGTGCTGAAGGGTGAGTCCACAAATGCGACCAATCGCCATGATTCCCATCAGGTCTTTTTGATTGCTAATGACCATAATAACGAATTCTTTCCGTTTACGCGGTTATCTATATCTAAAATATCGTCTCCGATTTTACCTCATTTATCCCCACTTGTGATATGTGCCATGTTCCAATTGAGGGTTATTTTTCGTTTATCATAAAATAGTGAAAATGCTCACAAAAAACTCATTGGCAAACAAGCAGAACTATCAGCATAATGAGTTATGGGAGTGGTACTATATCATGCAAACACATTTACCCTAATATAAGGAGCAACTATGGACAATTTATCGGGGCGGATTTGCCTCGTAACAGGTGCAACCAACGGCATCGGTGAAGTAACCGCGTTGGAACTCGCTCGTATGGGCGCAACAGTGGTGATTATTGGACGCAATGAAGATAAGGCAAAAGCGACTATAGCCAAAATAAAATCGGCGGTAGCAAATGCGGATGTGGATTATCTGATTGCCGATTTATCGCTCATGCGTGATGTCAAACGAGTGGCAGAGGCGTTTCGTGCCAAATATTCCCGTTTGGATGTCTTGGTCAACAACGCAGGAATGGTGTTTGATAAACGCATCGCCAGCGCAGAAGGATTAGAGATAACCTTTGCGCTCAATCACATGAATTATTTTTATCTCACAACCTTGTTGCTGGATATGCTCAAAGCCAGTGGCACATCATCGCAAAAATCGCGGGTGGTGAGTGTCTCATCGGGGGCGCACCAACTCGGCACACCCAATTTTGACGATTTGCAATTCGAGAAAAAATACAGCTCATTTCGGGCGTATGGTCAAAGCAAGATGATGAACATTTTGTTCACCAATGAACTTTCACGCCAATTGACATCAGAAAATGCGAATGTCACCGCCAATTCACTTCATCCAGGGGCAGTAAAAACGGGTTTTGGTGCTAATAGTTCAGGCATCATGCGCTCCCTGATTTCGTTGGTGCGTCCATTTTTTCTCACACCCGAACAAGGCGCACAAACATCTATTTATCTGGCGAGTTCCCCAGAAGTTGAAGGGGTCTCTGGTAAATATTTTTCCAAATCAAAGCCTACCAAAACACATAAAAATGCCGATAATACTGCTTTACAAACGCAATTATGGGCATACAGCCAAGATACCCTCAAAAAATTGGGATTAGAGGCATAATAATGATGCATGAGCGAGTTTGTATGGTGACTGGGGCAACCAACGGCATTGGCGAAATTACCGCGTTGGAACTCGCTCGCATGGGCGCAACCGTGGTGATTATCGGGCGCAATGAAGCAAAGGCACACGCGACCATTGCCAAAATAAAATCGGCGGTGGCAACTGCCGATGTGGATTATCTGATTGCCGATTTATCGCTCATGCGTGATGTGAAAAAAATAGCAGAGGCGTTTTTTGCCAGCTATGCCCGTTTGGATGTGTTGGTCAACAACGCGGGTCTCATGGTAGAAAAACGCATCCTCACCGCAGAGGGATTAGAAATGACCTTTGCCGTTAACCACATGAGCTATTTCTATCTCACCCACTTGTTGCTAAATACGCTCAAAGCTAGTGGCACACCCTCACAAAAATCGCGGGTGGTCAATGTATCATCTGGCATACATCAAATCGGGAAATTTGGTCTTGATGCCATACAGCTAGAACACGGATACAACTCATTTAAGGCATATCGGCAAAGCAAGATGATGAATATTTGGTTCACCAATGAACTCGCCCGCAGGTTAGCATCAGAAAATGCCAATGTCACCACCAATTCGCTCCATCCGGGGACAGTCCGCACCAATTTTGGGGCGGGGGTTAAAGACATGAATGGCATCGTGCTATCGCTCATAAAACCATTTTTTACCACACCAGAAAAAGGCGCACAGACCCAAATTTATCTGGCGAGTTCTCCAGAGGTAGAAGGGGTCTCTGGAGAATATTTCGCTAAATCTAAGCCAGCCAGAACCAACAAACATGCCGATAATACCACCTACTGGTCACAACTCTGGGCGTATAGCGAGGCGATAATCCAAAAACTAGGATTAGAGGCAGAATAAAAATACCCGCGCAAATGTTGATACTGCCAACATTGTTTGATACAATACAAAAAATCAACTATGGAGGTATTGTGATATGCAAGGTCGTGTATGTATTGTAACGGGTGCAACCAACGGGATTGGCGAAGTATCTGCGTTGGAATTGGCAAAATTAGGCGCAACACTCGTGATTATTGGGCGCAATGAGGCACGAGCAAAAGCGACACTCGACAAAATTAAATCGGCTGTGGCAACCGCTGATGTGAATTATCTGATTGCCGATTTATCACTCATGCGCGATGTGAAAAAGGTCGCAGAAGAATTTCGTGAAAAATATTCCCGCTTGGATGTATTGCTCAACAACGCAGGGATGATTTATGAAAAACGTATCATCACCGCAGAGGGATTAGAGATGACCTTTGCGCTCAACCACATGAATTATTTTTATCTGACCCATTTGTTGCTGGATATGCTCAAAGCCAGTGGCACACCCGCGCAAAAATCGCGCATTATCAATGTGGCATCAGAGGCACACCGCCCATGGAAACTCAATTTTGACGATTTACAACACGAAAAAGGGTTTTTTGGGGTGCGGGTGTATGGTCAAAGCAAAGCGATGAATATCATGCACGCCTATGAATTGCATCGGCGCTTATCCGCAGACGGCGCACATATCACCGTCAATTCCCTGCATCCAGGGACGGTACGCACTGGATTTGGACAGAATAATCGGGGTATCATGAAGTTTGTGACACAGGTCTTAGGACGATTTGGGTTAAGTGCAGAACAAGGCGCGAGTAACTCTATCTATCTCGCCAGTTCCCCAAAAGTCGAGGGTGTGAGCGGTGAATATTTCATCAAATTCTACCCCAAAAAACCCAACGAATTTGCGCTGAATCCAGAAAATTGGACAAGCCTGTGGTCATATAGCGAGGATATTCTGCAACAGATAGGCATCTGATTATGGCGCATGTGGTGGTTATTGGCGGTGGCATCACAGGGCTTGCCGCCGCCTATGAACTCGAAAAGCACAACATCCCCTACACATTAATAGAGGTAAAAAAACGGCTTGGTGGGGGTATCGAAACCATCCGTTGCAATGACTTTTTATTCGATAGCGGGGAGATGACTCACACCCTCACTGATAAGGCGTGGATGACCAGTTATCTGGCGCATATCGGCTTGTCTGATGGTTATTTTTTCACCGATGATGACCAGTTGGTCTTTCATCGTGGCACAGGGGCGCTGGCGGATGCGCTGGCAAATCAAATCACCGCGCCCGTCATGCACCGTATGGCAGTGAGTACGTTGGGGATGTTGGACAAAAACCGTTTTGGGATTTGCATGGAAAACGGCTTGTTGCTCGATGCCAAAGCCGTGATTGTGACCGCCTCTGCCAAACACGCAGAACGCCTATTTTATCCGCTAACACCCCCCATATCGCATCTGCTCCTCGATTATCGCTACGATACCATCACCCGCCTGTCATTTGGTTATGCCCATCACCCCCCCATAACCACCACCCCGCCCGATGAAAGCCCGATCAGCACGGTGCAACATATCTCACAGGGGGAACGCCTGCCGATTGGGGGACAAATCGCCCAAGTCGCGCTCCGTATGGCAGAGCATGACCTCCCCCAAGACCCCATTGGCGAAGTAGCGATGGCGATGGGCTGGCAGATTAACCCCGATGCCGACCATATCACCACATGGGAAACATCCGACCCGTGCATGTGGCGCGAGGATAAACACCCCACCACACAGACCACCATCCAACACCTACTCCCCGATGGTGTGGCACTCGCGGGCAGTGATTATATCCCCACCAACCGACCACCACGCCTCGATGAGCGTCTACGGATGGGCATCCAAGCCTCGCAACGCATTTTGGCATACTTAAATCGAGCAAAGTAGGAAAAAATATGAATTTTTTGATGTTAGGATTATTGGTACTATGGGCATTTTTACTACTCGGCGGATGGGTTATGGGGTCATATAACCCCGCACAAACCCACAAAGTTGCCACATGGCGACGCATGGGGTCATCGGTCACACTGGTAATAGCAGGTTGGCTATGGATGGTTGGGCATGGCGGAAATTTGGCGATGTGGATTGCATTAGGCATGTCGTTTGGATTTTTGGGCGATTTGTTCATGGCGGGATTGGTCATCAAGGGCGAAAAATCGGTATTAGGCGGGATGAGCGCGTTTGGGCTTGGGCATGTGTGCTATATCATCGGCATTTTAGGCATGAACTCGGTCAATATCGCCGTTTTGGTGGGGATGTTGATGGTCGCGGTTGCCCTATGGTATGTGGTGGTGTATCGCACCGCCAAAGAAATCAGTGTGTTGCATTATGCGGCATTACCATACGCCTTATTATTGGCAAGTACGGCGGGATTCGCTGGCGGGGTGGCGCTCACCAATAGCGCCTTCATCCTAATGGCAATTGGCGCAGTGTTATTTTTGATAAGCGACCTCATCCTCGCCACACAACTATTTAATGGCGTGCATTTTAAGGGGATTGGTGATGTCGTCTGGCTGACTTATGGACCCGCGCAAATGCTCATTGTGTATGCCATCCCGCTATCAGTTGGGTTTGTGGCTTAATCGGCATACCACACAGATTCACCATTCAATACCGTGAGGATTTGATTGGGAAATAACTGAAAATTGATGGGCTTGCTGATATACCCAGAAAAGCCCATCTGACGCGCTTTGCCCATTGATGTAGACGCATTAGACGCAGAAACGGCGATAATCGGCACACTCCCTAGCAATTCTTCTTGGCGTAATTCGGTGAAAATATCAAACCCGCTAATACCATTGGGGAACATCAAATCGAGCAAAATAATATTGGGGGGTGTTTCTTTGATGCGCCGTAGCGTATTTTTGCTCCAGCCACCAAAAATCACATCTGCCCCGTGTTCTTCTAGCAACACCTTAAATACGATATAATTATATTTTTCGTCCTCTATCACATAAATCCGTTTGTCTGTCAATAGCATCGTCAAAACCTCCCGATTACACCCATGATTATCTATTATAAGCTATGTCGTACCCAGCGCCATTATGGGCAACCGCACAAAAAAAGTTGTGCCACTATCAATGACACTTTCAAGCCAAATTTTGCCACCATGCGCCACAACCAAATTCCGTGAAATGGGCAATCCCAACCCCGTGCCAGCCCCATGTTGCTTGCCCGCATCCGTCTGACGGAAATTCTCAAATATTTTATCAAAATCTTCTGAGGGAATCCCCGCGCCCGTATCTTTGACCGTGAGCAGAATATATTTATCGCCATCGGTTTGTGTGCGAATGGTCACACTGCCTTCATCGGTAAATTTACACGCATTGGTGATAAGATTCATCATAATTTGGCGTATCCTGCGCCTATCGCCTGTTATATGGGGCAAATTGGGCGCAAAATCGCGGATAATGGTCACATCCACATCACGCTCATTGAGAAAAGATTGTCCAGAAAGAATCGCCTCTTCTATCTCTTTGGTCACATCAATATTTTCTTCTATGAATAATTCCAATGCACCCGATTCAATTTTAGAAATATCCAACACATCATTAATAAGCGCCAATAAGTGCCGTCCGTTGCTCACGACAATTTCGAGCATCTCAACTTGTTTGGAATTCACCGCGCCAAACATACCATTCGATACAAATTGACTAAAATTGAGGATAGCGTTGAGTGGGGTACGCAGTTCATGGCTCATATTGGCTAAAAACTGCGATTTTATTTTATTGGCACGTTCCGCTTCGGATTTTGCCAGCGATAAATCGTGTGTGCGGGCTTCAACGATATTTTCGAGGTCACTCACAAACACACGTAAACGCCCTGTCATTTGGTTAAAGCCATCGGCAAGCGTGGCAAATTCGTCTGGATTAGGGACGGTGACGGGCGGATGGTCTAAATTACCCCCATCCAACCGTTGTGCCGCAACCGTGAGCCGATTAAGTGGGATAAGGATGCGTCGCAATAAGGCATAGGCGATGAGCAAGCCCATTAATAACGCCACTAACGATGTCCCCACCAGCGCCAATAGGCTCTCGTTATTAATTCGTTGTTGGTCTAGGCGCGTTTGCGATAGCGATACTTGTGCGACTTGGTTTAATTGAGCGGTATACGTGTTTATATCAAACGCCACATCACGCCCCAATTCGCTGTTGGCGAGGATATCTTGGTCGAGAATAACCAATTCATTCAGTGTGGTCTGATAATTTGCCAAGCCAGATAATACCGTCTCCAAATCGGGCAAGAGGGCGCTCATGGTCAATGCTTCAAAATAATTGGGGGCGAGGCGCTCAAATTGCAATGCCAACAGGCGGATATTATCCAAAAAGGCTTGTTGGCGGGTATTAAAATAGGCTTGCTCATTCACTTTGATAAGCAGAAGTAACTCATATAAATCGCCATTGACCAATTCATCGGTATAACGGCGCACCCCATCCCAATAGCGTTGTAGATTCTGCTCCATCCCGCCCGATTCACTCCGCGCCCGCACCGCCTCACGGGTATCTAAAAATGTCATGACATATATATCGAGCAGTGGGGCAATCTCGTTTACCGTTGGGCTAACCGATTTAAGTTGTGGGGTGTTAATTTGGGCAATAAGCGCCGTCAATTCAATCAAATGGGTCTGTGCAGAGGCAATCGCCATAGTATGCCTAGAGACAAACTGGTTTTCTGCCTCATCAAAGCCTAGCAGTCGCCAATTATCCAAAAAATTGGCTTCATATTGGCGTGCACTCAAAAAATCATTTTCCAATTGCAGGCTAAAATCGCGGATGCGTACCGCCTCATTGAGCGCAGACTCGCTACTCGTCTGCAAATTTCGCAGGCTAATATAGCCAATAACCGCAATCAACAATGATAAGCCCAATATCACCGCAAATCCGAGCAACAAGAAAAATCGGATGGAGCGTAATTGACGTTTTTTTCCTATATTATTCATTCTTGTGTTTGCTCACTCGGTAGTTGGATACTTATCTGGCGAAAATTTTCCCAAATATCGGCATAGAGAGCATCGGTTTGGGCATCTACAAAGGCTTGATAAAATAGGCGTTTTTGGACATCTTCTGGCGGATAAATCACGGGGTCAATGAGGTCAGATGCGTTCAAAAAGGGACGTGATGCCAAGTTTGGCGAGGCATAACGGATTTCGTTGGATAACGTTGCCCCGTTTTGGGCATCTAAGATAAAATTGATGAATAATTCGGCAAGGTTACGGTTGGATGAGCTGGTGGGGATAACCATGCTATCCATCAAAATATACCCCCCTTCATCGGGGATAATGAAGCGTATATCAGGGTTATCGCGCATAAGCTGGGCAATATCGCCATTAAATTCGACTACCACAGCCAAATCGCCATTCGCCAGATAATCTTGCCCCAAATCGCCCGCCACAACCACTTGATTCGGCTGACTCATCAAAAAATCACGCACTTCATCTAATTCCACCACATTGGTAGAATTTGGCGAATATCCAAGCATCAACAAAATCGCCCCTATCATCAAATTATGGTCATCAAAAACACCCACCCGCCCCGCAAACATAGGATCAAATAAATCTTGCCAACTGGTCAATTCACGTCCTGTTGCACTAATATTATACCCAATTCCCACCGTTGCCCATTGATAGGGTACACTATACCGATTTTGTGGGTCATAAGTGGGGTTGATAAATTCGGGGGCGATATTGACAAAATTGGGGATATTGGCGTGGTTGATGGGCGCAATCAGTCGTTCATTCCGCATGAGTGGGATGAGGGTATCACTTGGGATAACAAGGTCATACGCCGCCCCAGCGCGTAACTCTGCGAGCAAGGCATCATCGTTATCAAATTCATCATAACGAATGGTCACGCCATATTGTTGTTCAAACAATGTGAGCAATTGCGGGGCAATATATGTCCCCCAATTATAAATTGTCAATTGGCGGGTGCTGGTGGCGGTTGGCGTGAGAATAGAGGCAGTTTGTGATGTGCATCCCACCACTATCCATAATATGACCCATGCTAAGACTCTCATCTGACCCACATCCGTTCAACGATTTGGTTGCATCCATTTTGTTTTCACCATTATAATAAGAGATGCAACTTTTTGCGAAATTCTTAATGGACGGACAATATTTCGATGACAAAAGACCTTGTACTCACCATTGATGTCGGCACACAAAGCGTCCGCGCATTGGTATTTGATGCGAATGGCGACCTCGTTGCCAAGACACAAATTCATATTCAACCCTATTTTTCCGATAAACCCGGTTGGGCAGAACAGCATGTGAGCGTGTTTTGGGATGCCATCGGCGGAGCGTGTCGGTTGTTGTGGGATAAAATTAGCAAGGAGCGCATCGCGGCGGTGGCACTCACCACCCAACGCGGGACGATTGTCGTGGTAGACAAAAATGGTGAAGCCCTACGCCCGGCTATTAGCTGGCTAGACCAACGGCGCACCGAAAATCTTAAACCAGTTGGTGGCAAGTGGGGATTTTTATTCAAACTAGCCCGTGCCACCGCCACCGTTGCCCATGTTCAGGCAGAGGCAGAAGTCAATTGGATAAAGACCTATGAACCCGATATTTGGGCAAAAACCCACAAAGTGTTATTGCTCTCTGGGTATCTGACCTACAAGCTATGTGGGCGCTATGCCGATAGCACCGCCGCCCAAGTCGCCTATTTGCCATTCGATTATAAAAAGCACGATTGGGCGAGTGATAGCGACTGGAAATGGGAGACCATGCCCGCCGCCCGTGACCAACTCTATGATCTTGTGCCACCCGCACAGACCATCGGGCAAATTAGCGCCCATGCCAGCGAAGCCACAGGTATTCCACAAGGGCTACCGCTTATTTCGGCGGCGGCAGACAAAGCGTGTGAGATTATTGGCTCTGGGGCGCTAAAACCGCATATCGGGTGTCTGAGTTATGGCACAACCGCTACTATCAACACCACCCATGAGCGTTATGTCGAGGTGATTCCCCTCATCCCACCCTATCCATCGGCTATCCCCAACCACTATAGCCTAGAGGTACAAATTTTTCGGGGGTTTTGGATGGTGAGCTGGTTTAAGGGGCAATTTGGTCAACATGAGCAACGAATCGCAGAAGAACGGGGTATCGCCCCAGAAGTATTATTTGATGAATTGGTGCGCCAAGTGCCTGCGGGGAGCGATGGCTTGTTATTACAACCCTATTGGACACCTGGGGTACGCTATCCGGGACCAGAGGCACGCGGGGCAATCATCGGCTTTAGCGATATTCACACACGGGCGCATATCTATCGTGCCATTTTGGAGGGACTTGCTTTTGCATTGCGTGATGCGGCAGAACGCACTGTCAAACGTAGCGGTGTGCCTATCACCGAATTACGCATTTCTGGGGGTGGCTCACAAAGTGATGAAGCCATGCAACTCACCGCCGATATATTTAATCTGCCCGCTTCGCGTCCACACATCTACGAAACATCAGGATTGGGTGCGGCAATTGATGGCGCAGTCGGGCTAGGATGGCATAGCGATTTTGTGACAGCGGTTAGTAGCATGACACGTATTGAGCGTACATTTATGCCAAATTCCCAACATCGGGCGATATATGAAGAAATGTACCAAAATGTTTATCAAAAGATGTATAAACGTCTGAAACCTTTGTACGTCCACTTGCGTAATCATCATAAATGAGAGTATGCTAGTGAATGGTGTTTTGCGATAAAGCATATTCACGAAAAAAGTAAATGGCTGGAACTATACTTAAATTTTGATAAATTGTATTCTTGAATAGGCATTAGATTATTTTTTTCATTCCATGCCAAACTTTTATCTGAATATGTATTATCTGAGGGAAATTCATGGGCAATCTCGACCTATTGAGTTACGAAACGCTGTTGGAAGAATCATTTCCGTTAGAAATATCGGATAAGCAAAAACATCACCGCCAACCACAACAACGTGTGTTGGAAAATCAACGAAAAAACCGAAAATTGGCATTAGACGGCATCACAGGGTGGATGGCTTGGGTCTCTATTATATTTGTGTTGGTTGCGACCGTCATTTCACCACCATTAGTCTTTAGTATCGCCTCGATTGCAGGGATTTATATGGCGGGGCGGTTTGCCATTGCGAGCTTCAATGCAGTCCGTGGATTGTCGTTTATCAAAGCGACCGAAAAAATAGATTGGCGCGGAGAATATACCCGTCTGCGTCGTGCCGATAGCCTCGAATGGGAAGAAATTATCCATGTGATGGTCATCCCAAACTACAAAGAAGATTATGGGGTGTTGCAAGATACCCTAGAACGCATTGCCCAGTCGCCACTCGCCAAAACACAGGTGTGTGTGGTGTTGGGTATGGAAGAACGCGAAAAAGATGCCCATATCAAAGCCAAATCATTGGTGGCGGAATTTCAATCGCGCTTTTTATATATCCTTACCACCTTTCACCCCAAAGACCTTGTGGGAGAAGTGGCGGGAAAATCGTCTAATGAAGCATGGGCGGCGCGTGAAGCCTATAAAACCCTCGTGGTGGGGCAAGGCTACGACATAGACAAGATGGTAATCACCATCCTCGATGCCGATTCGCTCATTCATCCACGTTATTTAGAAGCCGTGACATCGCGTTTTGCCACCACACGGAAAAAAGACCGTTTTCATCGCATGTGGCAAGCGCCCATCCGCTATGATAACAATATTTGGAAGGTGCATCCGTTTTTTACCTTCCTCCATGCCTATTCCACCGTGTGGTATTTGGCGGGACTCTCTGGCAAACACCCCATGCCCCTCTCGACCTATTCGCTCAGTTTTCGGCTGGCGCATGAGGTGGATTATTGGGATACCGATGTGATTCCAGAAGATTGGCACATGTATATCAAATGCTACTTTAAGCGCAAAGGTAATTTGCAATTAGAGCCGATTTATCTGCCATTTTCTGGCTATTCGGCAGCAGTCGGTGAAAATTTTGTCTCGGCATTCCGCAGTCAATACGCCCAAAGTGTACGCCATATGTGGGGTGCGGAAGATGTGGGCTATATCATTGACCAATCGAGCAAACACACTATGATGAGTCCAATCCGAAAACTGACCATTTTATGGCGTGTCGTCCATAATCATGCACTATCCACAACAGGCTGGGTCATCACCAATTTGGGTGTGCAATTGGCATTGTTGCTCTATCCCAACCTCATCAGCAAAGGCACAATTCTCACACAGATGACCATTTTGCAAGGTGTGATACAAGTGATTATCCTCACCAGTGTGCTATTTTGGGTGGTGGATATGCGGATGCGTCCACAGAAAAAATCATGGCGCATAGATGAAGTCATTTTCACCGCCATCAGCTTTTTTATTATGCCCGTCACCACGCTCATTTTGTCCATTTTACCTGCGCTAGAAGCACAAACCCGCCTGATGTTGGGGATTCCCATCAATTACCGTGTGGCGCGTAAGGTGTAGCGTAGTAGGACGAGTTAAACTCCCCGATTTAGATTTTATGGGCATGAATCGTCATGCCCATTTTGCCATTTTCATCGCCTTTTTACTCATTGCCATTCAACCCATACACGTCATATCCGCCGATTATGAGCGACGGCGGTTTTTTGCCTGTGCCAATTGTGCAAGGACACGCTTATCTGTGCCATCAGGGTTGAGGATATGGTCACTGACCCACATGGCATAGGGCGCATAAGTAATTTCTGCCAATTGACGCACCACCGAATCGTAATTCACCCGCCAACCAGAAAAATCGCGCCAGCATTGCTCACGGTCGGCATATAACAGAATACCCGCCTCCTGCAACTGGTCATAGGCTAGATTAAAATCATAACGGTCAATGGTAATCGGGTCGGTGGAATAGGGGTCTGGCGCATAATCCATCCCAAAAAAATCGGCAATGCTCCGCAAAGCAATATAGCCCGCCCGAACAGACACCGCCAATGACCGAAAATGGGGAGCATCAATGCACGATATCATGAGCGCAAAGCTATCCATCACCACACCAGATGCCGTCACCCATGAACGATTTGGCTTGGGAGAACGGAAAAAATTGAGTGCGCCAATAGAGGTGTGATTTTCTTCTAATTGTGCAAACCAATCTTCCCATTCCGCACCAAATGCCTGCATCTGTCCCTCGTTCATCAATACTCGCACCCGATTGAGGCGTAAAATCATCTCTACAGGTGAGGGTGGTGAGCCAGCGCGTGTTTCGAGCTTAGAGACAAATTTCTCACGGGCAGAAAACGCGCTATAGATGGTTGGTAAATAGCCAATGAGAATGGCGGTGAGCATCATCCCCAACGCCGCCTCGACAAATCCCAAGATGATAATGGGCAGTTCATCGGTAAACTTAAAGCCGAGTGTCATGAGCGATGAGCCACTCATAATGAACGACTCGCGCAAATCTAATTGGGCAGATAGGGCAAAATCCATGAAGGCAAATCCAATCCACATCAGAAATAGCCATACCAACGGGGTAGTAAGCAACGCCACGGGTGCAAAATAAGCTAAGATACGGTCACGCTGGGCATAATTGACCATGCGCTTCATCCATATTCGTTGAAGACGGGCAATATTGATAAAAATCACCCGTGTGAGGGGGGCATTATCGCTCCTCGGCATGACAAAAGTGCGGATGGCTTGGAAAATTGTCCATATTGCCAACCATCCGCCCATTATCAGCAAAAATAGCCGTATCATAATTTCTGCTATTGGCTCAACTGACAAATTGTTCTGCCCACCCTGCACCATTCACCGCCGAACACACATAAATTTGTGGGACGATATGCGTTTGTTCGGTATAGGCACTCGCTACGGATTGGCAAAAATCGTCCACAGCATCGCTATCTACCAATGCCACCGCACACCCACCAAATCCCGCGCCCGTCATGCGAGCGCCATAACAACCCGTGTGCTTGCGGGCGCATTGCACCATAATATCCAGCGCATCTATGGGGCGATGTGGCATTTTGGTGACTTCAAAATAATCACGCAGGCTCATATGACTTTTATACATCAAATTTCCCAGCCGTTTGGCATCCCCCAGCATCATCGCGTCTAATGCCTCTAGGGTACGCTCATTTTCAGAGACGATGTGCGTGGCACGTTTAAGCGTGGTCGGGTCTAATTTTTTGGCATTGGCTTTGAGCTCTGCGGTGGATATATCGCGCAATGCTGTCACACCCAACAAACGGGCGGCAGTCTCGCATTGTTCTCTGCGCTCATTATAGAGCGAATCCACCAATTCACGGCGCGTCATGGTGTCCATCACCACAATACGGGTATTGGGTGGCAAAGGCGCGAGTCGTGTCTCTAGGCTACGGCAATCTATCAATAGGGCATGGTTGGCTTTGCCATTGGCAGAAATCATCTGATCCATGATGCCACATTTCACCCCAACCCACTCGTTTTCGGCTTTCTGCGCGAGGAGTGCTATTTGCGTTGGATTCCACTCAAAATCAGAAACTTCCACAAATGCCCGTGCTACCGCCAACTCTAATGCCGCCGATGACGATAACCCCGCGCCGATGGGAATATCGCCTTTCATCACGCCTTCCCACCCATTGAGCGGATAATCTGCACCCATCAGCGCCCACGCCATGCCTTTAATATATTCGGCGGGGCTGGTCGCCTCTTTTGAAAAATTATCTAAGTCAAATTCAATCGTGCTATCAAAATCAAGCGCATGGACACTCACTTTGCGGTCTTGTCTGGGACGAAGGGCAATCCAGACAGCATATTCGATTGCCATGGGCATCACAAATCCATCGTTATAATCGGTATGTTCGCCAATGAGGTTCACCCGACCGGGTGCGCGGACAATCACCGATGGATTTGTGCCGTACCGTTCATTAAAAGTAGTTCTAACAATTTCATGCGGAGACATTTTTGACCATCCTTCAACATTAGGCTTGTTTATAGTGAATATCAGAAAGCGCCCGCAAACGGTCTGCGGCTTGTTCTGCGGTGAGGTCGCGTTGGGCTTCTGCCAACATTTCATAGCCCACCATGAACTTTTTCACAGTGGCAGAGCGCAATAACGGCGGATAAAAATGGGCGTGCAGTTGCCAATGATGATTGGCTTCCCCATTAAATGGCGCACCATGCCATCCCATTGAATAGGGAAATGACACCTCAAACAGATTATCATACTTGCTCAAAAATCGTTTGAGAATATCGGCAAGGCTATTGCGTTCTGCATCGGTCAAATCGGGCAGGCGCAATACATGGCGGCGGGGCATGAGCAATGTCTCGAAGGGCCACATCGCCCAAAATGGCACAACCACGACCCAATCATCGTTGGCAATCACCACACGTTCATCACGTTCTAGTTCTAATTGGGCATAATCAAGTAATAAGGGTTGGTCATGTGCCATAAAATAAGTTGCCTGATATAAATCTTCTTTGTGTATTTCATTGGGGAGGCTATTTTGCGCCCAAATTTGCCCGTGTGGATGGGGATTAGAGCATCCCATAATTTCGCCTTTATTCTCAAATACTTGCACCGATTGATACATTGCACCCAATTCGGCGGTTTGTTCTGCCCATACATTCACCACTGTGCGAATATCACCCACAGGCATTTCTGGCAAAGTCCAATCGTGGCGTGGTGAAAAACAAATCACACGGCTTGTCCCGCGCACACTTTCTACCCGCAACAACGGATTATCTGGCGCAGGCGAGGGCGGGGTATCTGGCAATATAGAAGCAAAATCGTTGGTAAACACATAGGTGCTGGTGTAATTGGGATTTTTTTCGCCGTTGGCACGGGTATTTCTGGCGCATAAATAACAAGTGGGGTCGTGAGGAGGGCGTTGTTCTTGCGAAATACGCTCCACTTTACCCTGCCATGGGCGTTTCATGCGGTGTGGTGAGACGAGGACATACTCACCAATAAGTGGGTTATACCGTCTGTGGGGTTGGTCGGTGGGGTTAAAGGTCATTAGAATCTCCTAAAAGTGTTATTCAAATAACGACAGTTGGCGGTCATCTACCAGTTGGTGTTTGGGGTGACAATCACACGATTTATCAAATTGGATGCTGGTAAAATCAATTTGCTCAATGATTTCTGGGATATGAAAGCAAGGGTACAATTGTTCCCAATCGGTATCGCGCAGGGTGACAATACGACCTAAATATTGGCTCACCCATACCTCATTTACATGCGAGTCTGATGGGGTATTATTTAGTTTTTGGCGAGATATTTGTACATATTGTGGGTCTAATTCAAGCCCAAGATAGCGTCGTCCAAGCCTTTTTGCGGCAATTGCCGTTGTACCAGTGCCACTAAATGGGTCAAGCACCACATCGCCTTCATCGCTCGACATGAGGATAACCCGTTCTAAAAGGTGAATCGGCAATTGGCATGGATGCTCATCACGGCGAGTATTGTGTTTGATGCGATGCAAATCTGTCCATACATCCGAGACAATGGGTCCAAACGGGTGTAATCCCGCTTTTTTGCCACCATAATCTTTATGCAAATAACCACATTTACGGCATCGTTTATGTGGATAGCGCAATTCATAAAATTTATTTTGTGGCTTAGATTTGGCATAATACAAAATGCCATAATGAGACGGCATAAGGCTTTTACCCAATGGGGTACTCATCGCATCCCACGCAATCCAATGCTTAAAATCTGCCATTTGGTTGAGGTAGGTCGCATAATACGTGAGCCATTTGGGGATATTGTGAATAAATATGCTCCCTGTGGGTTTAGTCACACGAACAAGTTCACTAATCCACTCACGACACCAATCTAAATAAGCCTCTAGCCCGCGTTGGTCTTTATAGCTGTTATACTTTTTGCCCAAATTGAATGGTGGGTCTGCAAAAGTGACATCCACGCTATCATCTGGCATATTTCGCAAAAGTGCTAAACAATCACCTTCTAAAATCTCATCCCATCTCATTATAACAATACCTCACCTAACAATTGTCGAAAGCGTGCAAGTTCATCTTCATGAAATGTGAATACATCATCGTATGCGGTTATCATCCGTCTTAAGTCTTTTTTACGAACATACCACCCAATGCCATCTACAAAGCCTATAAACTTTGCATTGGGATAGTGGGTTTTTAATAATCGGCGGATGTTAATCTCCGTTTTCGATTTATCCCCCTGACCAGAGCCTGTGGTGCTTAAAAATGAACTCTCAATGATGATTTTGGGGTCATGTTTATTGGGGATAATAAAGTCTAGTGTGCGTTTTTCATCATTGCTGTGTGTTTGTAAAAGTGGCAAATCACCTTGTTCATAGGGAATATTTCCATTTTTGAGTATTTCTCTGTTAAGGTTTTCGGCGTTATTCTTACCAGATGCCTGATTTGCACCCTTTTGCTTATAGCGCACCAGTGTGTCTATTATGGCAGACATCTCAAATTTAAGTTTGAGAATGGTCAATTTATGCAGTTCAAAGGGACGCAAAATCTTGGCTAAGGTTGGGTTAGATGCCCCCTCAAAAAATAGGTTAATGACCCCATGCCGAAAAGTTTCATTTGTTTGAACAAGTCTACTAATTTTGATACTGCTCCATTCTTTTAATTCATCGGTTGTATCTAATAATTGTCCCCATTCCGCTTTTTTCGTCAAAATATTTAAGGATTTATCATCTATAATGCGAATAATGGTGATAATTCGTTTGAGTGTTTCATCAGATAGCCCATTTAATGCCAAAATAGCCTGTAGCCCATGTGGTTTTTGCATGAGGTCATCAAACAGCCCTTTTTGCACACCCTGTTGTTGAATTTTTTCATAAAGATTATGAAGTAGGTTGGAGAGAACACCAATATTCTGTGCCTCATTTTGTACTTCAAAGTCGGCATCAAAAAAATAAAATGTGTTTTTTTGAATAACCGTTGTATATTTTTCGTCAGATGTTCGCATATCATGTCACTTTATCCATAGGCTCATAGATTAATTTTACCCTTAAACAGCATAAAAAGAAAAAATTTGATACAGGTCATGCCAATTAGTCCACCGTTGCTTGTAAAACCCTAACGGCTCATGTAAAATCGAAATAAGTCTTGTGTAAATTAGCACAAATCACGATTCTACAGGAATAATACTTATGGATTATGGACATTCAAATAAGCCTGAAGGTGGCGTTTCTGGAACGCTCATCGCAACCGTAGGGATAGTCGCAGTTTTGTTGGTAATTGGGGGGTTTTTAATTGCCCAGTTTACGCCCGTACTGTTCCCCACTCAAGCCTCTGCCGAATCTTTGCAAATTGACCAGCTTTTTGCCGTCTTACTCGGCATCGGTGGCGCAATTTTCTTGTTGGTAGAAGGCGCATTACTCTATTCGATTTTGCGTTTCCGCATCAAACCTGGTGAAACAGGCGATGGACCGACCATACATGGCAACACCACGCTCGAATTGGTGTGGACAGGTATCCCCGCCGTGATTGTTGTCTTTTTAGCCATCTATAGCTTCACTGTGTGGCAAGATATTCGCGCCCCAAAAGACAACGAATTGGTCGTTACGGCGGTAGGCGCACGTTTTGCATGGACATTTAGTTATGATGTCCCCATCACAGGCGATACCCTAACCGCCTTTGAAGAAGGCGAGCGCATGAGCACCCTCAAAACTACCGATGACGGTGGCTATATTTTGACCGTCACATCCAATATCCTCTACACCTATGTCGGCGATTCGGTACGGATGAGCATGACCACCCAAGATGTAATTCATGCCTTTTGGGTGCCAGAAATGCGTATCAAACAAGATTTATTGCCCGGTCGCATCACTGAAGCGCTGTTTACCCCCATCGCGGTAGATGATGTGGCACGTCAGCGCACATTTACCAGCCGTGCCGATAGCGCCCTTTCTGCGTATCGTGCCGATGGCGATACACGCGGGTTAAACGATGTATTTGGACGGCGGGCGGTGGGTGTTATCGCCCTCAGCACCACCTATGACCAAGCCACATTTGATGCGGCGGTGCAAGCAGTCCGCAGTACCCGCACCCAATACCCCACCATCGAGCCATACGCCACTCAATTTTTAGAATCGGCGCGACTTTCCCTTCCCAATGACGATATACGCGCATTGGTAGATGATGCCACCCTACAGTTGTTTGCAGAAACCTTTGTCATCAACTATAGCCAATATCGTGTGGTGTGTACCGAATTGTGCGGTAGCGGTCATGGCAATATGTATGCCTTCATCCGTGTATACGACAGCGAAGATGCCTATCTCCGCAGTTTTATAGACCCTGCTGTCAGTCAAGCGATTAATCCGCCAGATAACCCTGTTATTCGTGGCGCACAAATCCTCGCATCGGGCGCGTATGCGTGTGCGGGCTGTCATATTCTCCAAGAATCGCCCACAGACGACGCTGGCAACATCTATAACATCGAATGGGCAGGTGTGACTGGTCCCAGTTTAGAGGGAATTGGTGATAGAGCCACCAACGCCCGCGCTTCATCCACTGGCGAAACCGCAGAGGAATATCTCTTCCATTCGCTATATGTCCCTGGTAGCTATCTTGTACCCGGATTTGGGAATCTGATGAACAATTTCCAATTTTCAGACCCAACCGCACCCAATTACATGCCCAAAGACGATGCCAAAGCCATTGTTGCCTATTTGTGTGCGGTCAACGACACGGGCGAATCGGTATGCGATTTAGATAATCTCGATGCGTATGCAGAGAATTTTACAGACGATAACTAATCTGGGGGACGCACTATAATATAGCGCGTCCCTACCTAACAATATGTGGGCGTATGACCCTCTTAAAAATAAAAATGTGACGTAATGTAAAAAGTGAAAGGGTTTTTGTATGGCAACAGCAACATATCCGTTAGGAGGTGCATTAGCACCTACCAAGCGACCCGCTTTGAGTGAGTATTTACGCTGGTCAATTGACCATAAAATCATCGGTGTGCAATATATGGTCACATCGTTGATATTTTTTATTATCGCAGGCACGATGGCGATGCTCATCCGATGGGAATTGCTCACCCCAACGATTGATTTAATGGCAAATGGCTCATCGTATAACACCCTATTTACGCTACACGGCACCATGATGATTTTTACATGGATTGTGCCGATGTTCGCCGGATTTGGCAATTACCTCATCCCCCTCATGTTGGGCGCAAAAGATATGGCGTTCCCATGGCTCAATGCGTTTGCCTTTTGGCTCATCCCACCCGCAGGGCTTTTGCTCTTGGCAGGATATTTTGTGGGACCCGCAGAAGCAGGTTGGACAAGCTACCCCCCATTGAGTACCATTTATAGCCCCGATGGACAAACCCTCTGGGCGTTGTCTATCCACTTGTTGGGTCTATCATCCATTTTGGGCGGGATTAATTTCATCGTCACCATCAAAAATATGCGCCCGCCCGGTATGGGATGGTTTCAGATGCCCCTATTCGCATGGGCGACACTTGCCACATCTATTATCGTAGTCTTGGCAACTCCCTTCTTGGCTGGCGCACTCACATTGCTCATCCTAGACCGTGTGGCTGGCACAACCTTCTTCAACCCTGTTGCAGGTGGTGATGTGTTGCTATGGCAAAATGTGTTCTGGTTCTATAGTCACCCTGCCGTGTATATCATGGTCTTGCCCGGGTTTGGCATCCTCTCAGAAATCCTCTCGGTACACTCCCGCAAACCCATTTTTGGCTATCGTATGGTTGCCCTATCCAGCATGGCTATTGCTATCGTTGGGTTTACTGTGTGGGCGCATCATATGTTCACCAGTCTGCAACCAGAATTGCGGATTCCGTTCATGATTACCTCTTTCATCATCGCTGTGCCAACTGGTATCAAAATCTTTAGCTGGATTGGGACGATATTCGGTGGAAAAATCCGCCTCAATAGCGCTATGCTATTCGCACTCGGCTTTTTGTCACTGTTCGTCATCGGCGGGATTAGCGGGGTGATGTTGGGCGCTATCCCTGTAGATATTCACATGCACGACACATATTTCGTGGTGAGCCATTTCCACTTTGTGTTATATGGCGGGAGTGTTTTTGCCATCTACGGCGGGATTTATCACTGGTTTCCAAAAATTACAGGGCGCATGTTGAATGAACGTCTGGGCAAAATTCACTTTGTCCTCACTTATTTCGGCTTTTTGTTCACCTTCTTCCCAATGCACATCTTAGGGATGCAAGGGATGCCCCGCCGTGTTGCCGAATATGACCCACAATTCCAAAATCTGAACATCCTCGTGGGGCTATCGGCATTTGTGCTAGGCATTTCGACCTTTGTGATTATCTACAACATGCTCGTTAGCGTGGTTCGGGGCAAGGTCGCAGGTGCAAATCCTTGGCGTGCGCTCACATTGGAATGGCAAACCAGTTCTCCCCCACCTGCCTATAATTTTGTGGGCGACCCCATTCCCTTTGAAGACCCATACGGCTATGGTACAGATGCTTCTAAAGCCTATCTCGATGCGATGGAAGCCCGCTTTGGCGCATCGTATAATCCAGAAAAACCAAAGGCATTGCCACCCACCACCTCAACCCCCGCACTAGAACCATCGGCGGGCGATTAGAACACAATCATATCATGCAAGGGCGTGACATATTGCGCCCTTGCATACGGTTAAATCTGAAAAATTCTTGTGATGATGGCTTATTGGTAGATAAAAAACGATGCAACGTGATTTATTAGAACTTGGATTAACAAAAGCAGAAGAACAAGCCTTACAAAATAGACGTACAGGCATTTTTATTTTTCAGGTAAGTTGGATTCTGACCTTCGTCTGTTTGGCAATCGTCAATTGGCAAATGCGCTTTTCTTCCAATTGGATGCCCAACCCCGATGACCGTCTGGGGGTGATTATCGCCAGCATTGCGACAGGTGTGTTAGGTGCAAGCGCCTTATTGATACGGCGGAGTGTGATGGTGGTCAACAACCACCATCTGAGCCGATTTTTACGCTTATGGCTCATGGTAATTGGTTTGGGTGTGGTATTTGTGGGACTCATCGGCTATGAGTGGGTAATTGTCCCAACAGGCACACAATACGCGCAAGTATTTCGTCTGATGACAGGCTTTCATATTTTTCATGCGGTGTGCATCGGGATTTATTTAGGTCTTGTCTATGTGAATGGGCGCAAGCGCGTGTATAATGCAAATGATTATTTATGGGCTGTAGAAGCTGGGGCAAAATTATGGTATTTTGTCTTGGTGGCGTGGCTTTTATTCTATGTCGTCATCTATTGGATTTAGGCTTTTGTAGAGTGAAGGAGTTGGCGTAAGCATCCTCATGCCTAAAGGCAGGGCTTTTGGTAGCCCCAATGCTTACCAATCTCAGCCAGTGTCGTTCACATACAAAACCACCCGATAACAGTGACGCGCTGAAAGTAACCCGTGCAAGCGGTGTGGGTCAAGAGGACACCCGCTTTACAGCAAAGTTCTCTCCCTTCGGGGATATTTAGTCAGTTATACCTACCTATACCTATACGAAAGGAGAAAGGGCGCTCCTCCTCATGCCTAAAGGCAGAGGTTTCCGCGCCTGACATTTCGATGATGAAACCCGGATTAGCGCGTGCCGTGCCGATGGGCATAATCGGTTTAATTGCTGGATTACTCTTTGTAATCGTGTTGCGAGGTTTGCAAGGGGTAGACCCCGTGTGGGATTCGCAAATAGGTTTTGTGGTTGGTGCATTCAGCGCCTCATTTGCTTTTGTATGGGGAATGGGCGCAAACGATAAGCGGATGAGCCAACATCCTCATGAGCCAGAAGTAGATACAGAAACAGGCTTAGTTCTCTATGAACCTCATGAAGAACATGCCGATGAAGAAGCAGAATTTGAGCAAACACCCCCCGGTCGGGTATTGAGCTTCAATATTTGGCAAGTTACCTATTGGCAAATTTTATTATTTGTCGGGTTATTCGCCTTTGCAACCCTGCCCACAGGCTTAAATTTGCAAATAACGGGCGAAGCAGGTGGCAATACTGCCGCCATTGGCTATTTTGAATTTTATATTCCCTTCACAGAGACCCCTGTGCAAGTGAGCCAATTCACCCTGTTTGCGTTTTTTGTCTTTTTTACATTGGCATCGTTGTTTGCGGTTTCGTGGGCAATTGGTCGGATGTTCCTCTCATTATCGAAAAATGTCAACGAAGCCCGCACCGCCCCCAATGCCGTTGGTCGCTATACCTTTGCCCCAGAAGGCGTAAAAAGTCGCCAAGTACCCTTGCCTATCCAACTGATTGCGTTGGTGGTGGTATATGGGATATTCATCGTGGTTGGCTATAACTTTGTGTTTGGCGACTTTTTATCGTTCTTTAGCGACCCCGATATTTTGCGTATCATGCTGACGGTTTCGTTCACCCTGCTGGGTGGCTCACTGGTCTATTATGCCATCTTCCAAACAGACCTCTCCAAAAATTTGGTCATGGTGGGTGTGCTATTTACTTCTATCTTCATGACCTACATCATCTCTTATCATATCCTTGTGGGATTTGTCCTCTATAGCCCCGATTGGGAATTGATAAAGATTTTTGCCTCGTTGGGCAATGCGGTGGCACTTGGCTCGCTCATTTTCTACCTTATCTATCCCAAAAAGGTCAACCTGTGGGTGGGGAAAACAGCGCGTAATTTGCTCCGCATGGCAGAGCCAGAGTCGCCCCGCGCAGAATCGGAATCCACCGCCATTGTGCCACAATCATCAGAGGGAAACTAACCTATGAGCGAATTAACCGCGCATCATCATGATGCACACGCACTAGAGAACCACGCCCTTGTGAGCGAAAATACCAAATTTGCCATGTGGCTTTTTATCGCCAGCGAGACCATCATTTTTTCGGTGTTCATTGGCATATATGCGGTGTTCCGTTTTCAAAACAAAGATATTGTCCATGCAGTACATGAGGCATTAGGCTTTGGCGGGATATTAATCGTTACCTTAAACACCTTTTTGCTCCTCACCAGCAGTTGGGCGATGGTCATGGGCTTGCGCTCGATTCAGTTGGATAATGTCAAAGGCGGGATTCGCTGGTTGGGTATCACTGCCCTGCTAGGGGTGATATTTCTCGTACTACAATATTATGAATATAGCCAGCTTGCCGAAAAAAGTATCACACTAGGGTTTGCCACCGATGCCTATGAAGGCTTTGGGATGTACTTTTATGCCCCCACCTTCTTTCATGGCTTCCATGTGTTTGTGGGCGTATTGTTGTGCCTAGAAGTCATCCGTCGCGCCAGAAAAGGTCACTATAGCAAAGATAACGTCATCATGGTCGAACTCTTTGGGTTATATTGGCATTTTGTGGATGTGGTCTGGATTTTGCTATTTACACTCATTTATTTGGTCTAGGAGGGCTACTCATGTCAGAAGAAATGATGCCAATCGAACATACCGAACACGCGCATGATGCCCATGCCGAGACACTCGCGCCGACCACAACCATCTTGGGGATGACCTTCCCTGTGCCGTTGTATACCGCCGTATTTTTCATTTTGGGTGCATTGACCATCATCGAGGTATTGCTGGCAGAAATCATTGACGGCGACATCAAAATCCCGTTGCTACTCGGCATTGCTGTGGCAAAAGGAACATTGGTGGTGATGTTTTATATGCACCTCAAAACCGATAGCCGTGCGTTTGCATTGGCATTTATCGTCCCCTTGATATTGGCAATCCTGTCTATCCTATTTTTGATTGCGGTGCCATCGGGTAGCAGTAGTTACGTTGCGACATAAGACGATAGTCCCGATTCATCAATTATTCATGTAAGACAGCGCCTCACTATCGCTTCGGATAAGTGAGGCGTTTTTTATATAGATAAGGATATAAAATCACATGGAAAAAATAACACTCGGTGGTGGCTGTTTTTGGTGCCTAGAAGCCGTTTATGACGAATTACGCGGTGTGACCGATGTCGTATCGGGTTATACAGGTGGCATCACCACCAATCCTAGCTACAAACAAATTACCACTGGCACATCGGGTCATGCCGAAGTGGTGCAGTTGACATACGACCCCACCATCATCAGCACACGCCAAATTTTGGATGTGTTCTTCACCATCCACGACCCCACCACCCTCAATCGGCAAGGGGCGGATGTTGGCACACAATATCGCTCGGCGGTGTTTTATCATACTGATGACCAAAAACGTATCACAGAAGAAACCATTGCCGAATTGACCCAAAATCAGATGTGGGCAGACCGCATCGTGACCGAAATCACCTCCCTAGACACATTTTACACCGCAGAAGATTATCATCAAGAATATTTTGAAAATAATCCCAATGCAGGGTATTGCCAAGTGGTCATCGCGCCAAAAGTGGCAAAATTCCGCTCAAAATTCTTCGCAGAACTGAAGAAATAACGGCTTTAGCGGATAGGGGTCTATCCGCCATTTTTATTTATTTGGGTTCAGAATCATCGCCCAAAAGTTGTCGAATTTCCATAGTTCTGTGTTTTTATTTGGGGAGTAAGTCAGTAATCTTACGTTTTACATCGTCATCTTGTTCTTCTGATAACCTGGATCTCAAAATGATGGTTGATTTTTGATTACCAATATTTCCCAATGCTTCTATTGCCGTTAATCTAATTAATTTGTCACTATGGTCACTATACTGACTTAAATAATTTATTAGATCAGGATTTTTAGCCTTACTAAAAACAACTAGCGTATAATGAATCACATCCCTTTTCTTTTCCCACTTCAAATTTTCTATTAATTTCCAATTTTCTATTAATTTAGGGACAGCTATTCGTATCAATTTATCATTAGCAAGAGCAACCACAATAAATTTTCTAATTTCATCTTTACTCTCATTCATTTTCTTTATCAATAACGGGACTACCTCGTGTCCAAGTTCCACTATCTTGTCTATAATTGGTGTAACATCCTCAAGATTCACCTTTCTAATATTTAACTCATTAGTATCAAGAAGTTGGTCAAATAAATCATTAAATTTCTCCTGAATAGTCTTTTCATGATTATCATCCTTCCAGTGTTGTTGAAAAGATTCATGGCGATAGGTATACCCATCTGCAAAATGGCGTAACACATTTTGTTTCACCAGATAATCCATCACGGGTCTATAAGGCAACTGAAACATCATCCTAAAAAATACTGTGAACAGCCATAGCTGTAAAATTCTAGCACCACCCACCAATAAAACAGAGATAATCAACAGTGAGGGCAATACCAATAACCATGTTTGTGGCAACAATATCGTAAGCATACTACCAACCACAAATGTGCCAATTAAAAGCCTAAATGCTTTAGCTATAAACGAGGCAGATGTTTCACCTTCTGGCGTAATTATCAATATAGATAGGGTCATAACAATCATGGAGAAGCTACTCATGCCAGCCTTTAACCATACCGATTGTGTGAAGACTTGGTCGAATAAATAGAGCATCAATACCCACCAAATACTCAAAATAGCCGCTATACCAGCAATATTGCGCCATGACAACTTATCTTTGGGAGATATAAAATACCCCACACCAACACCAGTAATTGTTCCAACTCCAAATAAACCCGCCAAAGTAATCATAGAGGTGCTGAGGTGCTCAAAAATGAGATGTGGTATACCAAAGAGTATCCCTATACCCAAAAAAATAATACCAATAAGCACGGGAATATTTGAGTAAACACCTTTTTTTAAGGGAGTATACCGTGATATTTTATTAAATTTTGAAGCAATATTTTCCCATTTAGGGTTATAATAGTAATATTGGTCTTTGAAAAAATTCTTCCAAATGAGCCATGAAAATACGGCGGTTGACCCTGCCAACACACTTGCACCCAATACTCCCCCTAAAGTCAAACCTAGACCTGCCCATAAAAGAATTGGTATTATCCAAATCAAAGTAAAGAGGCATCCATCATGCCAATTGCCATAAGGTCGACGTTCAAACCATGCCGCAGTCATACGGTTTAATTGAAGAATCACCCCATTGGTAAGGCTTCTCTTGGTGAGCCAGATTAAGATTTTATCGAGTTTACCTGTGTCATAAGGCAATTTTTCCGCCTCATCCGATTTAAACTCTATATAGTGATTCACAATATCTTTAATACGCTCTCTAGGTTCATCTATCTGTCTTCGATGTGCGTCTGGTTTTGGGTTAAAATACGCCTTAGCCAACATCACAAAAAATAACGGGGTCTTAGTGAGTTCTTTGACATAGTCTTCAGAATGATATAATTCACCAAAATAACTATGCGGGACTTTTTCTAGATAAGCCTTGATTTGTTCTTCTTGAACACCTTTCATGTAGATAGCATGTGAAAAATTAAGTGGGTGTTGTTGATTACGGTCTGTGTTCATCTGTTCATCATCGTCATTGATACGCCTACATATCACAATAAATGGATTGGGTTTATTTTTAAGATACTTATTGATTTTAGAAATTCTATCTGCAAGTTTTTTTGGGCTAATTTCATCTAGCCCATCTAATAATAAAATAAATCGATTGGCACTTAATCCTATCGTAAATTTTTCATGATACATCTTATAGACTTGTTGTGCTTCAAGTGCTATCCAGCTTTCTAGCGATACCTTATCATATTCATCCCGCCCCCATGATGATAAATTGAGAATTAATGGAATTTTTTCAGAAGGTTGTTGGTGATTTCTGTATAGAAGGAGGGTTGCCAACTGAAACAGAAGAATACTCTTCCCTGCACCTTCAGCACCAAGAATTACAAACGCCCCCAATTCATCATATAATTTGAGGATGTCTACACCTTCTGGTGGATATGAAATATTAACATTTTTACTAGTTTTTTTATATTGAACAGATAAACTTGGTTGTATTTCTGAACTCATACTCACGGGTGATTGATTATCACGAGCAACAGATCTGATTTCATTCACCTCATCTAAGGCAGGCTTGAAGATATCAATCAGCCATCGCTGGACAATTCGTGCCAGAAGTATTTTTCCATCGTCGCGGTCGAATCCTCTGCCAAATACCATCTTCCCATTTAACTTATCGTTAAATAATGTTTTGAGTTGCACAATTTTTGCTAATGTGTCTTCATTGGTACTTTTTTTTTGAGAAGGGCTACTATCTTCTTGTATATCTGAGTCTGGTATAGGACTCGATGATGTGCTTTTGGCTGAGTCATCTTTTCTGGTAAGGCTAATAAAATCCAATGTATCATCTAGCTGGGTTATAATATCCTTATCATCATAATTTAACCAATTAGCGCCTACAAAGCGATGCGACAGCATTTTTGAATCGAAATCTCGTAACTTTATCCAAACGATAGTCAATTTGTTTTCACGCGCCCAACGCCATTCACGCTGGACATTCTCACTTGCAAGGCTTTCAGGGCTTATCAATGCAAGTAAAACATGAGATGCTCTTAACCCTTTATCTATTTCTGTATCCCAGCCATCAATTTCATCATTAGTCAAAGGAAGGATACTACGAACATCCATCCATACCTTATAGCTCCACGATTTAAACTTTTCATACAATTTTTGAGCAATTTTGCTATCTATTTCATGACGTTTGTAGCTAATGAATATCTGCATGGCATTATCTGTATCTTGACTATCATTTGTGGACATCTCATCCCCCACCCTTATTTTTTACCTCATCAAAAATACTTTGTGCCGCGTCTATGAGTTCTTCGCGCCGTTCTGCGCTGACCGCCTTCACTTTTTCCAGATAACGGTCTAGCAATTCCAACGGAGTGAGTCCCTCTGGATTTTCGCCTAAGCGTTGGCGTGCAGGCGATTCGACCTCTTTGCGGATTGCCGCCACAAACACCACACCCGCCCGTTTGAGCGCATCGAACACCGCTTTTTCGTTGAATCGGGCTTCGGTCTCTGGCTTAAATTGGAGCAACACGCGCACCACCGCCCCGCGCAGGTCATACTGGCTAATTTTGGTGATAATCGTCTCGGTGGGCATGGCATCTTGGCGCAAATCGGCTTTGATGGTCACAAATTGGCGAGCCTCTAGTTTGACAAAACGCCATTCGGTTTCGTTACGTGCCAATTCTATCCAGCAGAAACCTTTTTCATCGCCTTCTTCGCCAAAGTCTATGCGCTCAATACTCCCGCTATACACCACAGGCGGTTTATCGGCTTGCCCATGCGTCAAATTTTGGTATTTGTGGATATGTCCCAGCGCCACATAATCCCACCCATTATCTGCCAGCACCGATTTGGGGATGCTCACATCGCGCCCCAACATGATTTGGCGCTCACTGCCCACCACCGCCCCACCAACAGTAAAATGCCCCACCAGCAAACGGGGAATATCATCGCCATTGGCTTTTTCATGGGCTTCGGTGGCAAGTTCATTTAAGATATTGACCAATTCGCCCTCTAGCGCCTTTTCGGTATCGGCAATGCTCATGCCTGCCGTGTCTTTCATGCGCTCCAAAATCCGCGCCCGCATGGGATACGGTGCTGTGCCAATGACCACATCGCCATTTTTTGTAGAAATGCGTTGTGTGGTATATTCATTGGCAACCCACACATTTGGCACACCGAGCGTATCATAAATCTCGATGCTACTGGCACGTAAAATCGCAGGGGCAATATCGTGATTGCCGATGAGCATCACAATCGGCGCGAGTTGCGATAATTCACGTATGCGATAGGCAAATTCACGCTGATAAGTCGGGTTTGGGGTGCGGGTCTTAAAGGCATCCCCCGCAAAGATGATTAAATCGGCTTCATGCTCAGTGGCATAGGTCACAATATCATCCATACGGCGCAAATAATCTACCACACGGCTATTTAGCCCATTTTCGGGGTCAATGCGCCCATAGTTTTCCATACCGATATGGGTATCGGCAAAATGGAGTACACGTATTGATTGTTTTTTCATTATCATTATCTCAAATTGTCTTAATCCATGCGGATTATAATCCATTTCGACACAAAAAGGTAACAAATGCTAAAAATTGTCCACACATCTAAAACTCACCTCATCCTCAAAGACCAACGCCGATGGGCGAGCCTGTTTGCAGGGATATTCACGCTCATCAGCATTGGGGCGCTGGTGCTATTCGTCTCGCAAATTGCTCCTATCATCGAAAGTCGCTATGCACGCGATGGCATGTTGTGGGTGATGGTCACAATCATCTTTTTTCTGTTGATAGGTGCGCTGGTCGTGATTGGCGGGCTTGCCACATGGCATTTTGGTTATGGGATTCATTGTCATTTTGACCGCATCGCAGAAACCCTGACCATTCAACATATTGGGGTTTTTTGCCCCATCACAACAACCTATGCTATCTATGCCATAGACCATATCGAAATCCAAAAAAATACCGAAATGGCTACCTATGGGGTGTTCTTGGTGATGAAAAGCGGAGAGCATATCCCACTCGTGTCGTTTTATAAAGTAGACGAAGAAGAAATGATGGCTATTATTAACGAAATTCGTACATTTCTGCGTGGATAAATTCTATTCAATAGGCGTTAATCTGCTATAATAAATGTTAACGGATGTTGATAACGAGATGGTATACAAGCATGGCTCATTTAATAATGCGTAGAGGTCCCGAACCGGGAACAATTTATCGGTTAAACACACCAGTCGTCACCATTGGTCGCGGCAATCGGAACACGATTATTATCCACGACAATGAAGTGAGCCGTGACCATGTGCGGTTAGTTCTCATAGATGATGGCTACGAAATTCATGATTTGAATTCGAGCAATGGCACATTCATCAACGGGCAGGCATTAGAGGGTGGCAAATGGCAATTACAGACCAATTGCATCATCGAATTGGGTGATAGCATCACTTTAGAATTTCGTCCGGGTGAACCGGGTACCGATGAATTGCGTAGCAATCGCACGGTACAAAATGCTTTTGACGATACCCAATTTTTGCAATCTTACCTCGTCTATTTGGGGCGAGAAGAAGGCGCACAACCCGCCGTCTATCCCCTGAGTGGCATGAATATTACCATCGGACGCTCCACAGGCTGTAATATCGTCATCATCGAGCCAGAACTCAGCCGTGAGCATTTTCGGTTATCGCTAGTGGGACGCACCTACTCCATCAGCGATTTGGGGTCTACCAATGGGACAGTCCTCAATAACGAAATTTTAGAAGATACCCGCCCGCTCAAAAACGGCGATATTATTCAAGTGGGACGCAGTTTACGCTTTCAATTCACCAACACCCCACAGCGTTTTACATCCGACATCATCACCGATAACTTGGTAGATGAGACAAAAATCGGACCCAAAGCCAAGCGCAAAACCAGCGAATTTGATACGATTTGGATGCACCCTAGCAAAATGACCGATACCAGCAATTTGGTGTCGTTGACCAATAATATTTTGGTCAGTTATGCCCGTGCCGATTGGGAACGGGTGGTTGCGCCATTACTCAATACCCTCAGCGATGAAGGCTTGCCTGTGTGGGCAGACCAAGAATGGGCAGAAGGCTCACCCGAATGGGAAGCCATGACCCAACAAGCACGGCTAGAATGTCCTGTGATGGTTGTTATTTTATCGGTAGCGGCGCTCCGCAACGAAAATGTGATGAAAAATTGGCGACATTTTCAAAACCGCGACAAGCCGATTTTCTTGCTCATCAGCGAACCAATAGACCGTATGCCCGCCGAATCCAATAACCTGCCCAGATTTCAATTTAATCCTGCTGTGCCAGAAATGGCATTTCGCCAGCTCGCCACCGAGATTCATCGGTTCTACGGGCGCTAAAAAAGGGATAGTATGCCAAAAGCGATAGAGGCACTTTATCTGCTCGCCAAACAACTCAATCAAGAAACCTATCTAGCGCCTCTTATGCAGTTAATATTAAAACAAGCAGGCACTTTGTTAAATGCGCCATATAGGTTTATGGTACTATTTAACCCAGAAGGACTCCCAACCGAGACCACGTTTTGGGAATTGCCCGTCATATCCGATACCGATAAAGAAGCATGGGAGATATGGCTCTATTCGGGCATCGTGGGACTGGTTTATCATACCCAACGGATGGTGGTGTTGCCCAATATCGCCGTAGACCCGCGGTGGGGAAATTTGCGGATTGCCAATCATTTTCCCACCAAAGGGTCTGCGCTTGGATTACCCATGCAATATGACGATAAAATTATAGGTGTGATGGTCTTTTTACACCCAGATACAGGACAATTTGAATCGGACATATCACCATTTGCCGATGAAATAGGTCAGTTATGCGCGGGGCATATCCATAAAGCCAGTTTGCTGACTTGGGCAAATAGCAAAGATGTCCGCGACCAATTGGCTCAATCTCAGCTTCAACGCGACCTTAGCACCATGATTTATCACGATTTGCGCGTGCCACTCCAAATTTTACGCGCCAGTAGCGGAAAATTAGCAGAAATGCTCGCCAATTATGATGATGTATCCGTCCTCAATTTGCTACAGGTTAATATTCGTAGTGTGCGCCAATTGCGCCGTTTGGTAGATAATTTGTTGGATATAGAACGGCTCGATAGTGGCACATCTTTCATTCAAAAGCGCGATGCAAACCTGCACGATATTATGAGCGATGCTGTCGAGTTGGTGCAACCATTGGCGGTGGAGGCAAGCCAGCATTTTCGGTTTGTGGTCGCTGATGATTTGCCAATATTGTCGGTGGATACCGATATGATTTTGCGGGTGATTGTCAATCTCATCGAAAATGCCCTCAAATACACCCCACAAGGCGGTCTGATTACCATCGGCGCAAAAATTAAAGAGGGCATGATATGGGTTAATGTCCAAGATTCTGGCGGGGGAATCCCCAAAGAACTACAAGAGACCATCTTCGAGAAATTTAGTCGCGCTCATCAACAGACGACCACCCATAAGAGCATCGGCTTGGGACTCACGTTTTGTCGTATGGCAATTATGGCACATAATGGCAAAATTTGGGTTGAGAGCAATATGGGAAAAGGGGCAAATTTTATATTCACCCTACCCTTACCCACCACCAACACCGATACTACATCCTCAGATTTAGCTTCTACAGCATAGGATAAATGGACGCAAATATTCAAACCGATTTAGCACAGTTACGTATTTCTGCCCAACAACGCGAGTGGGGAACATCGCAAGATACCCTCAAGCGGTTGCTGGCACACCTAGACCCGCTTATCGCAGTCTCCATCGCCGCCCCACTCCTAGAGACCTTTTTGCCAAAATTTGAGGTGGCATATCCACAAGCCCGTTGGGTACGCGATGTTTTGTTGACCGTCATTGTCTATGGCTCGGCATCCGATGATTTGCCTGTGAATAGCATCCCCCAATTTCCAACAGCAGGGTGCGCTCATTTTTTGCTGGGGGTATTCGATTTGGCGCGGTCTGTTCAGACACAATATACTCATTTTGAGAAATATAGCCATATCACCAACACCGTTGCCAATACCATTTTGGCGCACTTGCAGTATGACCATTTCCGCTATCGCCCAGATTCTTATGCCACACTGCGCGATGAATTGACTCCATTAGAAGAACGAGAGCGCCTTCAATTCAATTTTTGGATGGATAAGCACGTAGCAGATGGTGATGTTGCCTATTGGTTGGATATAGCCAATCGGCTCGAAACCGCGTTAAATAATAGATAAGTCGTTGTGATGGAGGATATATATCATGAGCCAACCCAATTCAATCTTAGAAGAGACTCTCATCCAAAGAATACACCTGTTAGACGAATCTGCCCAACAACAAGTCTTGGAGTATGTGAGCCAACTGGTTGTCAGACCAGAGGGGACACGAGGAGAGGATGCCATTCGCATCGCCCAGAAAATTAATTTTGACCCAGAAGCATTGCATGAAATGGAACAATCCATTGATGACATGTTTGAAGGTGAAACAATTATAGAGGATGTGAATCTGGATGAATGATGCCTATCTACTAGATACCAATGCCATTATTGCTATGATGAATGGCAAATCCGACATTACACCGCTTATAAAAGAGGCAACGATTTATTTGCCAATTATTACTATTGGCGAATTATATTTTGGAGCGCAAAATTCGGGGCGTGTGGAAAATAATTTAGCAAGAGTAGAAGAAACACACAAAAGCTATACAATCTTGTATTGTGATGATAAAACGGCACGTCTCTATGGCGAAATCAGCGCCCAATTAAGCACCAAAGGCAGACCCATTCAACATAACGATATGTGGATTGCCTCACTTGCGCTACAATATGACCTCATCTTGCTCACACAAGATAACGATTTTAACCATGTGGATACCCTGAAGCGGAAAACATGGTAACACACCTGTTATATATCCCAATCATATCCCAATTTGTGAAATAATCCGTCAGTATTTGTATATACAGAAAGAGACCCCTAACTGATGTCGAACAATCGTACCTATACCAATCGTCGTTATCTCGATGCAATCGCAGACCATGTGGTCATTTTTGATGGCGCGATGGGGACAAGTATCCAAAACTACAACCTCACCGCAGAAGATTATGGTGGCGAACATCTCAATGGCTGTGTGGACTATTTGGTCATCACCCGCCCCGATGTCATCAGCGCCATTCACGGCTCATTCCTCGCAGTGGGGAGCGAAGTGGTAGAGACCAACACCTTCCGTAGCAATCGCTGGACACTGGGCGAATATGGGCTTGGTGATAGGGTGCTAGAGGTCAATCGTACCGCCGCCAAACTTGCCCGTGCGGTCTGTGACCAATATGAAAAAGAGACAGGCATCCCCCGTTTTGTGGCAGGTAGCATTGGTCCCAGTGGTAAATTACCCTCTGGCGATGACCCAGACCTCAGCAATGTGTCGTTTGACCAACTCGCAACCCTCTTCTACGAACAAGCACAAGGCTTGGTGGAGGGTGGCGCAGATTTACTGCTCATAGAGACCAGCCAAGATATTTTGGAGGTCAAAGCCGCCGTCTATGGCATCAATCAATATTTTGCAGATTCTGGCAATCGCATCCCGCTACAGGTACAAATCACACTGGATATTAGCGGACGCATGTTGTTTGGGACAGATATTGCGGGTGCAACCGTCACCCTAGAGGCGTTGCCGATTGATGTCATTGGTATGAATTGTTCCACAGGTCCAGAATATATGCGCCAACCGATTCAATACCTCATAGAACGGACACGCTTCCCCATCAGTGTATTGCCCAACGCAGGTTTGCCGATTAATGTGGATGGCGAAGCCGTGTATCCCATGACCCCAGAGCCATTCAGCGACATGGTATCGGAATTTACCCGTTGGGGTGTGAATGTGGTCGGCGGGTGCTGTGGCACACGTCCAGAGCATCTCGCCAAATTGTACGAAAAAATCAATGGCTACACCTATACCGCTTATGTGGATGCGCTCAAGACGGGCAATCCTCTCAAGCGCCAAGCGCCCAAACAGCGCGAAATCCAACACGAAGCACAAGCATCATCGGGCATGACTGCCACGCGCATGATGCAAAGTCCGGGACCCACGCTCATCGGGGAACGGGTGAATAGTCAGGGTAGCCGTAAGGTCAAACGCCTTCTGCTAGAAGATGATTACGACAGTATCGTGCAAATTGCGGTGGAACAGGTCAATAGCGGGGCGCACATGCTCGATGTATGTGTGGCGCTCACAGAACGCGATGACGAAAAATATCAGATGGAAAAAGTCATCAAGAAATTGGCGATGTCGGTAGAAGTTCCCCTCATCATAGATACCACCGAAGTCAATGTGGTCGAGGCGGCATTGGCACTCTATCCCGGACGGGCGATTGTAAACGGCAATAATCTCGAAAACGGGCGTGAACGTATTGATGTCATCTTGCCCATCGTCAAAAAATATGGCGCTGGCGTGCTTTCGATGACCATTGACGAAGAAGGTATGGCGCACACCCGCGACAAAAAATTCGAGATTGCCAAGCGCATCACCGAAATCGCTGTGAATGAATTTGGCTTGTCGCCAGAAGATTTAATCTACGATACACTCACCTTCCCCCTCACCACAGGGCAAGAAGATTTGCGAAATGATGCCGTAGAGACCATCGAGGCGTTGCGCCTCATCAAAGCACACCTACCGGGTGTCATGACGGCGCTCGGTGTGAGCAATGTCAGCTTTGGTGTGACCCCTGCGGCGCGTGGCGTGTTGAACAGCGTGTTTTTGTATCATGCTGTGCAAGCGGGTTTGGATATGGCGATTGTGAATCCTGCCCATATCACACCTTATTCAGAAATTCCAGATGACCAACGCAAATTGGCGAATGACCTCATCTTTAATACCGACCAAGATGCCCTACCGCGTTTTATTCAATATTTTGAGCAAAACGAGGTCAAATTTGGTGGACAAGAAGCCGTAGACCCCACTGCCGATATGACCGCAGAAGAGGCATTGCATTGGCAAATTGTCCACCGCAAAAAAGACGGTGTAGAAAAATTGATAGACACGGCGCTCACCCGCCATGACCCCGTGACGGTTTTGAACAGCGTATTATTGCCCGCCATGAAAGAAGTGGGCGATAAATTTGGCGCTGGGGAACTGATTTTGCCGTTTGTATTGCAATCGGCAGAGGTGATGAAAAAGACAGTTGCCTATCTGGAACAATTCATGGATAAGGTGGAAGGTTCATCCAAAGGGACAGTCATCCTCGCAACCGTATATGGCGATGTGCATGATATTGGCAAAAATTTGGTCAAGACCATTTTGACCAACAACGGCTATACCGTCCACGATTTGGGCAAGCAAGTCCCCGCCAATACCATCATCGAAAAAGCGGTGGAATATAATGCCGATGCCATCGGACTTTCGGCGCTACTCGTCAGCACATCCAAGCAAATGCCCCTCATCATCAACGAATTGGGTCGCAGAGGACTAAAATTCCCTGTGTTGATTGGTGGCGCGGCGATTAATCGGCGCTTTGGTCGGCGGATTTTGTTCCTAGAAGACAGCAAAGCCCCTTATGCCCCTGGCGTGTTTTATTGCACCGATGCCTTTGAAGGACTCGCCGTGATGGACAAGTTGGTCAGCCCAGAACGGGCCGAATTCTTACAACAGGTCATCACCGAAGCAGAAGAAGAACTCAACAAACCCGCCCGTAGAGGTCGTGCTGGTGGCGATGCGGTTAAGACGGTGCTACCCGCGCCAGATTTGCCCACACCGCCCTTCTGGGGGTCAAAATTGGTCAATTACATGCCCCTAGAGGTGGTCTTACAACACCTGCATAAGCCCGAATTATTCCGCCTGAGTTGGGGCGCGAAAAATTCACGCGGTGACGAATGGATAAAGTTGGAAGCCGAATTTGAAGCCCGTCTGGGAAAAATGAGCCGTGCGGCATTGCGCGACAAATCGTTGTTGCCACAAGCCGTATATGGTTATCTGCCTGCCAATAGCGATGGCGATAGCCTCATTATTTGGGATGTGGATGAATTTGTAAAATCGGGCAAAAAGGTCGAAAAAGAACGCTTCACCTTCCCACGCCAATCCACAGGCGAGTTTTTGTGCATCAGCGATTATTATGCCCCCATCGAAGCCGGTGTGGATGTGGTCGCATTGCAAGCCGTGACGGTGGGTGAAGTCGCCAGTGAAGCCTTTGAGGTGTTGCAGAAGGCAGATAATTATAGCGAGGCATACTTCTTTCATGGACTTGCTGTGCAAGCGGCAGAAGCCACCGCCAATTATATGACCCAGCATATCCGCAAAGAATTGGGCATCGCAGAAGGGCGGGGCAAACGCTATAGCTGGGGATACCCCGCCTGCCCAGATTTACAAGACCATCAAATTGTGTGGCGGTTGTTGCCCCAAACGGCAGAAATCAACCTCGTACTCACAGAAGAAAGTTACCAACTTGTTCCAGAGCAAAGCACCGCCGCCATCTTTGCCCATCACCCCGATGCAAAATATTATAGCGTGGGCAATATAGACCGTAGCGAGCAAATTCTTGGCACAAGTGAACCAGAGAAGGCATAGAAATCTCGTTCAATAGCAGGCGGATATACGCCTTTGGTTAATCCGCCCCTACAACCCACCCAACTGGACTTGTAAGGGCGGTACTAGCGCCAAAAAGTGCGTATGTCCGCCCATTCATGATAAAAAAGGAACGCAACCATGTCCACCACCTTACAAAAACTTACTATACGTAATTTTAAACAATTTGATGATGTCGAAATCGAATTAGGCGATACAGTTGTCTTTATTGGACCCAACAATAGTGGCAAAACAACCGCATTACAGGCATTGAGTTTATGGTATTTCGGCATACAAAAATGGATTGCTGAAAAAGGGGATAAAACAACCACAAAACGCACTCGCGTACCGATTAATCGCAAAGATTTATTTTCAATACCAAATACAAGTGCGCGGATGTTATGGCGTAACTTAACCACACAAAAACAAAAAACGACAAAGGGTGAATTTGATATTATTATCACCATAGAAGGCATCACAGACAACAAATTATGGCGCTGTGGTATGGAATTCCGATTTAATAATGACGAAGCCTTATATTGCCAACCCATTAAACAACAAGAACCATTCATTCCTGAAGAAGCAAAAAATCTCAAATTCGTATTTTTGCATGTTATGTCGGGTTTAGCAATAACTGAGCCTAGAGTGGATGCTGAATATATTGAAATGATGATAGGCGAAGGTCGGACAGCGGAAGTGCTTCGCAATATGTGTTATCTGGTTTATCAGACCCCCCATTGGGAAGAATTGGTTGATACCATCAAAAAACAATTTGGGATTATAATCCAAGAACCTATATTAGAGCGTGGCACTATTACCCTTGAATATAAGCAACAAAATATTGTATTAGATTTACTTTCATCTGGCAGTGGGATGAGGCAAGTTTTATATATTTTAACACATTTATACCTTAATCAAAATGTAGTTTTATTATTAGATGAACCTGATTCGCATTTAGAAATTTTACGCCAAAGAAATATTTATACTATCATTACAGATTTAGCAAAAAGACAAAATTCAAAAATCATAATCGCTAGTCATTCAGAAACTGTTTTAGATGAAGCAATCAATAGAAAAGACAAGGTTATAACTTTTATAAACCGCCCACATCTTTTTAGAAAAAAAGATGATTTAGTAAAGGCATTAGGAGAAATACCATTCAGTGATTATTATCTTATTAGTCAAACAGGTTGGATCTTATATTTAGAAGCCCCAAGCGATTACGAAATTTTAAAAGCCTTTGCAAAAAAAATAAATCATACTGTCCTTTCCAAACTTGAAAATACCTTTGTATATTATTTAAGAAATGATGATCCAAGACCAGCTACTCGTCACTTTAATGGATTGAAAGAAGCAGAACCTCAGGCACTGGGAGTTTTAATAATGGATAGATTAGAAAATGAATTCAGTGAAAAAGATGGTTTAAGAAAATTAATGTGGCGTCGGAATGAGATAGAAAATTATATATTCGATACTAAAGCAGTCATATCATATCTTACTAGAGATATTGATAATCAAGAAGAATTAGATAAAACAATTAATATCATCAATAAGTTTATTGACGGAGAGATGCCAGCAAATGCTAAAGATGATCAAAACCATCTTTGGTGGGAAAACATTAAGATGAGTGATGATTTTCTTGCTCCCTTATTTGAAACCTATTTCAAAACAATAAATCAATATAATGACTTTAGAAAAAGAGATTATTATATTCTAGTAGAGTATCTACAAGAGAAGCAAATTCATCCCGAAATTATCGAAAAACTAGATGCCATTTATGAAGTGGCGCAACGGGCAAAACCCCGCGAATAAAAAAGAGGGTGCATATTTATCGTATGCACCCTCTTTATTATTGTGACGATTTTATTTTGCGGGCGGAATCACCTCGCGGGGCTTACTGCCCTCTGTGGCGGGACCCACCACCCCTTGCGCCTCCATAATATCTATCAGACGGGCGGCGCGGGTGTAACCAATCCGCAGACGACGCTGTAGCAATGACACCGATGCTTTATTCAGCCGTCTGACCATCTCGACTGCCTCTTCATACAATTCATCCTCATGCGCGTTTTCATCGCGTGAGCCACTGCCAAATCCCGCCGAGTGATTATTCGGATTCGATGGTGATGTCTCTTCATCCCACGAGGTTGGGGTGGATGAATGGACTCTAGGCGGTGCATCCAATTTATTGATAGGGATATTCCCCTTATTCGTGGTTACGGTGGGGGATTCTTCTCCGACCAGCGCATTGATACTCTTTTGTGCCACTGCATCGGGTTGTTGTGTGCGCCAAAAACGGTTGATGTTGTTGATTTCCATATCCGACACATACACCCCTTGCAAACGTAATGCAGAGGGCGAATCGCCACTGAGATACAACATATCCCCGCGTCCAAGCAATTTTTCTGCGCCCGGTTGGTCGAGGATAACACGGCTATCCACACCACCTGCCACCGCAAACGCGATACGTGCAGGGAAGTTGGCTTTAATCAACCCCGTGACAACATCCACCGATGGACGTTGTGTGGCGATAACCAAGTGGATACCAGTCGCACGCGCCAACGCCGCAATACGGGTGATAACGCGCTCTGTTTCGTCTGGGGCGAGCATCATCAAATCGGCTAATTCGTCAATGATGACGATGATATAGGGCAGTGGTTCTACACCTTCTGCATGTTGGTTATAATCTTCGATATTCCGTGCGCCCGCGTTGCTAAATTTCTTATAGCGGTCATCCATCTCGCGTGTGACCCATTTGAGGACACCCACGATACGCTCCAATTCCACCACCACAGGGGCTATCAGATGTGGAATGCCGTTATAACCTGTCAATTCCACCCGTTTCGGGTCTACCATGATAAATTTGACCTTATCGGGGGTATTCCGCACGAGTATGCTGGCGATAATCGCATTGACGCACACCGATTTACCAGACCCAGTTGTCCCTGCAATCAGCAAATGGGGCATGGATGCTAAATCGGCAGAGATAGGCGCTCCATCCACACTTTGACCTAATGCGATGGTCAATGGCGATTTTTCGCCCAATTTATTGAATTGCTTGCTCTCCATCACATCACGCAGGCTCACCAGCGCCGCTTCTTCATTAGGAACTTCGATACCCACATAACCCTTTCCAGGGACAGGGGCTTCGATACGGATGGATTTTGCGCCGAGTGCCAATTGAATATCTTTATCCAATTGGGCAATCTGACCGACCTTCACACGGACTTTTTTGCCACCGCGCACCGTGAGGTAATCGGGTTCAATGCCAAATTGGGTGATGACAGGACCCGTGTTAATCTCCACAACGCGACCGGGTGCGCCAAAACTACCGAGTGTCTCCTCAATCATTTTGGCACGGCGTACCAATTGTTCACGGTCAATATCACCCTCAGACCCCGATGCGAGCAGAGTACGATAATCGGGCAAGCGCCACACTTTTTTCGGTGCGCTAGAGCCGAATGTGCTGGTTGGTTTTTCGGCACTTGCACCAGACCCACTACCACTATTACTCGCGCCACTCGCAAATATCGGTGGTTTATTCAACGTGGTCGGTTCTGGTACTTCGGTTTGTTTCGGTTGCGTGGATGCCGCAAAGGTTGGCGGTGTAAAACTCGGTGTACGGGTCACATCACCCATTGACCCTGCTTTATCCTCTGGCTTACCAAACGGACTAAATGGTTTTGGCGCGGGTGTTGGTGTGGGTGATGCCCCAAACGGGGTTGGCTTGTTATCGCCAAAAGGATTGCCCATCGGCTTCCGTGCCACACTTGTCACATCGTCCTCATCATCTTCATCGTAGTCGTCTTCATCATCATCATCGTCTTCATCGTCATCCACAGGCAATGTGGCAGATGGACGGGTAAAAGCCGTTGGCTTATTGATATTGCCTGTACGAATTTGGTCTAGGCGCGAATTGCGGTCTGATGGTTTTTCATCCTCATCATCGTCACTATCCTCATCGTCATCTGCCGATAAAGGCGGTTTTGAAGATGGTGTCCCAAACGGACTTGCACTACTCCCACCAAAACGTGGTGGTGGCGCTCCAAATGGCGATGTGGGCGGAGTTGATGCGGGTGTGCTGATCGTGGATGGCATATCTGCAGGCTTATTCGATTCTAAACGCCCAAAAATATCGTCATCTACCATAAATGCGGTAGATACAGATTCGTCATCGTCCTCATCATCATCTTCATCACGAATGGGTGGCATGGGGGCAGGTTTGAATCCACCCAATGGTGATGATGAGGGAGGGGTGCTGGTGGATGGTTTACCAAACGGGCTAACCGTACCCCCACTTGAGCCACCAAAACGCGGAGATGTTTCTGATGTTGTTGATGGTGGTGGTGTGCTTGATTGTGACCCAAAACGACTCGTAGGCTCACCCATTGGCATGAGAGGAATGCGTTTGGGTGTTTCTTCCACCTCATCATCGTCATCATCCATATCATAATTGACGGGCGGTTTGAGTGTACTCACTTCGCCTGTAGTGGTCGCTTTTGCCGATGCCCTGAGTGGTGGCTTGGGCAAAACATCTGGCGATGGGGTCGGTGTCGTTGCAGTCGGCGGTTTTGCCGTGAGCATATCCTCTGGCGAAGTATTGGCAGGTGTATTTCTGCGGAATCGATTAAACCCACCCGCTTTTTCGGTTGTATCTGGTTTATTTTCGGCAGCTGGCTGTTCAACAGGCTTGGCATTCGCCACTTTTTCGGTAGATTCTGTCCCTGTGGATGTTTTGCTACGCCCAAAAGATGGCAAGAAACGCGGTTTTGCGCCCGCATCGGTTTTTTCTACCGATTGTGCCACAGGTACGCCAACGGGCGTATTGGGCATATCCATTGGCTTGGGTGGTTGTGGTGCGGTGATATTGCCTTCTGCATCCACTTCTGCCGTCACTGTCTGATTTCCCATACGAATCGGAATGGCGCGGAGCGATTCGGCGGTGGGAGTGGTCTCTGGCAATACCCCCATCACAGGCGCGGGAGAAAGTTCTGCGGGTTGTGGCTTGGTGATAACAGGCTTGGCTTTTTCGCGTTCTGAGGCTTCTTTGGCACGCGCTTCTAAGAGTGCCGTCCGCATCGCTGTGCGTTTTTGTGACCGTCGCTGACCCGCCACACGCAAACTGCGCCAAATGCTCATAATATACACAGTCAATTCTGCCGCACTTGTGCGTGTTAAGACCATGACACCCACCACCAACCAACCAAAGACGAACACCACTGCGGGTAATTCGCCCAGATTGACCACCAATAGGTTATATAAATATGCCCCAACTTGACCACCGCCACGTCCCTGCGCGATGGATTGTTCAATATAAAGCGGAAAAGTTTCGGCGGTGGCGGTGGTATAGCTAAATGTCTCGATGAACATCAACAACATTAACCCACCGATAAACAACATCACCAAGCCACTCACCCGCACAGGGTCTATGCGTGGTGCTTCTTCACCAAAATGGCGAATGATGAGCCAAAATCCAGCGCCACCAAACACCAATGGCACAACTACAGACCCTTGTCCAACCAATTGCGAGAAGAAATTGTTGATTGTCCCCGTCAACGAGCCTTGTTGACCCGATAGACTGCTAAAGAAAATCGCCACCGCCGAAAACATCAACGCCACGCCCAAAATATCTAATTTCTGGTCGAGCGATAACCCTTCATTAACAGGTTGTGGCACCTTGTTCGCACGGGTTTTGCTGGCAGGGGCTTTTTTAGTCTCTGCCGAACCCCCCAAAAATGGAATTCGGCTTCTGAGGTTACCCAACACACCACCAGTATCGGCAGAGGCGACTGCTTTGCCTTTGGCGGGTGTTTTTCCCGCATCGGTCTTAGTCGCACTACCGACCCCACCCGACTTTGCCCCAAATGGCGATGGGCTAGGTGAAGAACTTTTGCTATCGGTGGACTTTTTATCACCCTCTTTGGGTTTATCACCACCACCCAGCCCCAATCTGCTGGCAAGACCGCCTAATGCACCTTTTTTATCGGCATCGGCATTTTTAGAGGCAGTTTGGGCTTTGACATCGGGCTTTTTGCCCTCATCTTCTTTTTTACCACGATTCAAAAATCCACCAGCGCCACCTTTTTTATCGGCATCAGCATTTTTGGATTTATCGTCTTTTTTATCATCGCCACCGCCACGACCAAAGATGTTTCTTCCACCACCTTTGTCGTCCTTTTTATCATCAGGTTTTACAGCAGGGACGGTGCCGGTGCTAGTAGAGGTGGATGGGCGAGTGCCACCAAATGAGCCACCACTGCCAGAACCCGATGTTCCGCCACTCGTGCCACCAGAACCACCGCCACCGAAACGTGAGCCACTATCGCCCGATGAGCCACCACTGCCAGAACCAGACGACCCACCTGTCCCACCACCGCCACCAAAGCGCGAGCCACCCGTGCCAGAACCAGAACCTGACGTGCCTCCACTGCCAGACCCAGACGACCCCCCTGTCCCACCACCGCCACCGCCACCAAAGCGCGAACCACCTGTGCCAGACCCAGAACCCGATGTGCCTCCAGAACCAGAACCTGATGTGCCACCACTGCCAGACCCAGACGACCCACCTGTCCCACCACCAAAGCGCGAACCACCTGTGCCAGACCCAGAACCTGACGTGCCTCCAGAACCAGAACCTGACGTGCCTCCAGAACCAGAACCTGATGTGCCACCACTGCCAGACCCAGACGACCCACCTGTCCCACCACCGCCACCGCCACCAAAGCGCGAGCCACCCGTGCCAGACCCAGAACCCGATGTGCCTCCAGAGCCACCACCAAAGCGTGAGCCACTATCACCCGATGTCCCACCGCTACCAGACCCAGACCCAGAGCCAGATGTGCTACCAGAGCCACCACCGCCAAAGCGCGATCCACCCGTGCCACCGCCACCAAAGGGCGATGGAGATGAACCGCTACCAGACCCAGAAGATGACCCGCTTGTGCCACTCCCACCAAAGCGTGAGCCACTATCGCCAGATGAGCCACCACTACCAGACCCAGAGCCAGATGTGCTACCAGAGCCGCCACCGCCAAAGCGCGATCCACCCGTGCCACTACCAGACCCAGAAGATGACTCGCTTGTGCCAGAGCCACCACCGCCAAAGCGTGAGCCACTGCTACCGGGCAATCCGCCACCGCTTCCGCTTCCAGAAAATGGATTGATTGCCCCGCTTAATCGGCGCGGGTCGCCATCTTCTTCCTCTTCATCGTAGTCATCATCTTCATCATAATCATCATTGTTATAAAAAGCCATTTGTCAATTCCTTCACTTTTTATTCCAATTAGGAATAAAAATAACATGTGGTGTGGTCATATATGACCCACTCTAACTATAGCATAAATTCAGCATTTTGACGATAAGAATCGTACAGGCGTTCTATCATAATCATATAAGAATTGGGTTTTTATGTCAAGAAATCGGGTTGTATATATGGATATAGGGCGCAACTGGTCGCGCCCTATATGAATATCGGTGGAAATAGCATAAGCGTTGGTATGTTTCTATGCCAGACGGTCTAAATCGTGCAAATCATCGAGCAAAATATACCCCTCACGCAAGGCTTTGAGTGCGGTGGCATAACGGTCTTTGCTCCCCAATTTTTTCATGATATTGGCAATCTGCTCAATGAGTTCAATGAGAGGGATTTTGAGTTCTTTAGAAATTTGCTCATTATCTTTGCCCGTGGCAATGTGCAACAAAATGCGCTGGTCACCTTCGGTGAGCCGAATCGTATCTGGGGCTTGGTCAGAGAGTACCCCACCCACGATTTTTTCTGCCACACCGCGCCCCAGCACCAATTGTCCCTGTGCAACTTTTTTCAGACCTTCTACCAAATCATTTTCATCGGCAGATTTTAGGATATAGCCATGCGCCCCTGCGCGGAGTGCGCGGACGATATAAGCATCTTCTTCGCGTCCTGTGAGGATAAGTACCTTCACACTCGGCACCGTTTTGCGGATTTCTGGCAAAATATCCAACCCACCACGAATGGGCATATTCAAATCGAGCAACAATACATCTGGCACAATCGAAACAGTGAGTTGCAAAGCCGATTCGCCATCGCCTGCTTCTGCCACAACCACAAATTCCTCGTGTGTTTCGAGCAAATTTGCCAGCGACTTGCGTAAGATGGTGTGGTCATCCGCCAAAATAAGGCGTAGGGTGCGTTTGCGATTGCTATTCTCACGGTTTTGGGCGGCGGTTTGGAGTGTATCTGCCCATGCAGGGCGCTTGTGTGCCGTATCCATATCCAAGTGAGATGTTTCATCCGCAATGGGGTTGATTGCAGATTCCAGCGCACTCGCCAAGGCTGCGCCCGATTGATAGCGCCGATTGGCATTTTTTTCTAATGATTTGAGGATGACATTCTCTAATGCCACAGGCACAGCAGGGGCAATATTCCGCAAGGGTGGCGGGGGTTGCTTGACCTGTTGAAGCAGTAACGCGCCAATATCATCGGCATTGAAGGGCAATTGCCCAGTCGCCATTTCATACAAAACAATCCCCAACGAATAAATATCGGTGCGGTTATCGAGTTTCATCCCCTGTGCTTGTTCTGGAGATAAATAGGCGGGTGTGCCAATAACCATGCCATGTGCTGTCACCCGTTTGGCATCATGAGGCAATGCCAAGCCCAAATCCATCAGTTTAACCTGACCTGTTGGGGTCACTTTGATGTTGGCGGGTTTAATATCACGGTGAATAATTTGGCGTTCATGGGCATATTGCAAGGCATTGGCAATTTGGCTACCCAAATCCACAATGACCTCTGGGGATGACGGCACATACGCCGATAGAGATAAGCCATCCACATACTCCACCACCAAAAAGTGACGGTCGCCTTCTTGGTCAATATCAAAAATTGCCATGATGTTGGGATGATTGAGTTTTGCCGCCGAAGTCGCTTCCTGAAAAAACCGCTTGCGGGTACTTTCGCGCACATGAGGCAACAACATCTTAATAGCAACGTCACGCTCTAGGCGCTCATCAAAGGCTTTATAAACGGTTGCCGTAGACCCATCACCAAGATGCTCACGGATTTCATAACGGTTGCGTAATTTGTGTCCAATCATAGATTCTATCTGCTGTTTTTAACCTGACATTTAATGATGATACCACAAGTTTGAAAGAACCGCACATGATTGTCACAACTTTTGATAAAGCCAATTTTTGCTATGCGATAAACGCAAGTTTGGGTTATGATGAATCTAGCAATAGCGTAACCTTATTCATCTGTGTGCGGTAATCTTACTATCAACCAGATTCCGCCTATCAAAGAGGTTGTTGTGAATCGCGTTGAAGAACAGCGCACTATAAAATTGGCGCAAGCGGGGCATCCAGAAGCCTTTGCACAGCTTTATCGAGCGCATGTGCAAAGTATTTTTCGATATATCTACTATCGGCTCAACGATACCCCATTGGCAGAAGATTTTACCGCCGATGTCTTTGCCCATGCACTTAAAGATTTGCCCAAATATCAAGATATGGGCAAGCCATTCATCGCATGGCTCTATCGTATTGCCCATGCACGCCTGATAGATTATTATCGCAAAGCAGGGCGACGTGGCACAGAAGATGAACTCAATGAAACGGTCATCGCGCCCATTGCCGATGAATCTGTAGATAGCGCCCTATTACGCAAACAAGTTGCTCAAGCCTTGCATACCGCCATTGCCCAACTCATCCCATCGCAACAACAAGTCGTGGTGTTGCGATTCATAGAAGAAAAAAGTTTGGAAGAAACTGCACGCATCATGGATAAAAAAGTTAATGCTATCAAAGCACTACAGCACCGCGCGATTAAGACACTCGCCCATATTTTGGCGCAGATGGGATTTAACCACGATGAATTTTTGGCGGGGTTATAAACATGCTCACACCCGATGACCAACCAGATTATGCAGAGGTTCTTGCCACCTGTTTGGATATGGTGATGAGCAAACACGCCACCATCGAAGCGTGTGCGCTACGCTATCCACACTATGCAACCGCGCTTCGGCAAGACCTCACCATCGCCATGCTCACTACCAAACTCAAACCGCCCACTCTATCCGATGCACAAGTGGATGCCATCGAAGCCCGCCTGATGCAAAATATCCCCCATAAAACGGTGCTAAGACCTTCATTTGGGGGTATTAGGCGACAAGCGGCGACGATATTATTTGCTTTTCTGGTGATATTTGCTGGCACAGCAGGGACAGTCACCGCTTCTGCCGATACACTACCCGGAGATACATTATATGGGGTCAAACGGTGGTGGGAGTCGGTGGTGGTGTTTATCGCCAACATTATCGGCAATGCCGAAACAGTATGGATACAGTTGGCAGAAACACGCCTCGATGAAATGGCGCGTATGTCTGCGATTGGAAAGAATTCATCACAAAATTTACCAGATTTAGCCTCTGCAATAGAGAGTGTTTTGCGCTATAATAATGACCTAACATCACGAGAGTATGATTTTTTACAGGCAACGCATCGGTTCTTAATCACCTCAGACTTGGTTGATATGCCCCTTGCCCAACAATTGCTCACGACTATCATACCCGTGTTAAACAGTCAGACAGAGCAACCCCCAGCCTCTGACACGTTATCGGACACTCCGATAACCCCTACACCAACCGCCACAGTTGCGCCTCGCATGGTGTTATCTCCCACCGTCACCGCAACTGCATCTTCAACATCACAACCAACGCAGGTGGTCACAGCGACCCCTAGCGCGACTTCGCGTATTCCATCCACCCCAACGCGCACCACCACCCCAACCATCACAGCCACCAACAACCGATTGGGGACACCTATCCCAACCGCCACACCCACATGGACGGCATTCCCCACATCCACAGCCGCCCCAACACTCACATCAACCGCGCCTGTGTCTGGGGCGACACACCCCGTCAATGCCAATAATAATTTCCCCATACCCAGTGTGACCTGGTATCCATGGCAACAAGCGACATGGGATGTCTGTTATTTAACCCGTACAGTAGACCCCAATGGCAATAGCAACGACCCCTATTGCAATAGCACACTACCACCGCCTATAGACCCCGAAGCGTTGGGGATTGAGGTGACACCCTAATATGCCCGTTCAATTTATCATAGGCGACCCATTGACCACATCGGCACAAGTGCTGGCATTTGGGCATAATGTGCGAGGGCGGACAGAACTCGGTGATATTGAAACACGGCTATTTCAGAAATACCCAACCGCATTTGCGGCGTATCAAAAACAATGCCGTGTGGGACGCATCAAAGCGGGGGATTTATGGCTATGGCGCGAAAATAAGCCCAACCTCATGTTTATGACCGTGCGCGATTCGTCTGTGGGGGCGACCCGTCTGCGCTATGTCCAAGCCAATGCCATCCGTATTGCACGGGAATATTCGCTACTCGGCATCAAAAGCCTAGCGATTGCACCGATGGGCAATCCGTATGAATGGGGAGAGATTAAACAGGTGTTGGAGATGTGGTTGAGGCGGATTCCGTTGGATGTGACCATCTATGACCAATAGGCAACAAAAAAGAGACTGAATCAGTCTCTTTTTTGATAGCGGGCGGTGAGATTCGAACTCACGACATTTTCCTTGGCAAGGAAACATTCTACCACTGAATTACGCCCGCATTGACTCATATAATATACGTGAATTATCACTTTTTTGCAAGCCTGAATTTGCCATATATAAAGACTTCGCTATCAAATTATTACAAATTGGTACGGGATGTTAAATTTCATCGGCAACCATTTGGACTATTCGCTATTTAGGGGTATCATCGTTACAAATATTCATTTTTTGTGAAGGTGATTTGCGTATGAACAAAAAAATCTTATTGCTCCTACTGATTGGTCTGGTGCTGATATTCCCAGTGATGACAGTGATCACCCAAGAGGAAACCCCACCTCCACCCGCCCCACTCCTCGAAATTACGGGTGTAAATGCCTCTGCATTGCCCACCGCCGTTATTACTGCCAATGTCTTTGATATATTGGGTCAACCCCTTGTGGGACTCCGTACAGGCGATTTTGTCCTATCGGGGGAACTCGCCGCAGAGGGGCAAATTGTCCGTGTCGAAAGTGTCTCAGACGGCAACCTACCCATTTCTGCTGTATTGGTCATAGATATTAGCGATAGCATGAGTGGTTTTCCGTTGGATAGCGCCAAAGCCGCCGCCACCGCCTTTATCAACGGTCTTGGCGAAAACGATTCGGTGGCGATTGTCACCTTTGCCAGTGATGTGCGGGTGGCACAAGACTATACCACCGACAAAGCACAACTCATCGGCATCATAGACGGGCTACAAACCGCAGGACGCACCGCCCTGTATTCGGCGGGTGTGGTGGGTGTAGAGACCGTTATCAACGCCCCAAGCAATCGCCGTGTGGTGATATTGCTCAGTGATGGCTCAGAATTTGGTGGCGCAAGCACCAATGACCGCGCCGAAGCCCTCGCGCTTGCCCGTCTACGGGGTGCATCGTTTTATACCATTGGCTTGGGATTTGGCGCAGACCGCACCTATCTGGAAGAATTGGCGGCTGGCACCAATGGCGTATTTTTCGAGTCGCCCAATCCAGACCAATTGACGGGGATTTACACCACCATCGCAGAAAATTTGCGAAATGAATATATCATCACCATCGAAGCCGCTGTGCCATTAGATGGCACGGCTTATGAATTTGGTTTACAAGCCAATATACAAGGCGAAGTAACTAATCGCGCCACCAGTGTTTTGGTGACACCTGTCCCCATCCCCGTAATTACCCGTGTGGATGATGTGAATTTGGATACCCCACTCACAGAAGATGTTCAATTGTCATATTTGGTCACGGCAGATGACCGCCCACTCACTGTCGAGACGACCTTCACAACCAATGGTGTGGTCACACCGATTGAACTCACACTATCCGATAGCACCTATGTGGTCAATATCACCCCACGCGACCTAGCCCCTGGCGATTATCTGTCCACCATCACCGTCACCGATAGCAATGGCGATAGTGCAACGCTCGATACGCCGTTCAGTATTGCCAATATTCCGTCTGATGTTACCCTCACTGGTATCACAGGCGGGCAACGATTTGAGGGGATGTTTGCCCTAGATGAAGTTTTATCTGTAGAAGCGCTTGTGGCTTATAGCCAAACCCCTGTGACGCGAGTCGTATTTTTCTTAGATGGGAATGAACAAATAACCCTCACAGAAGCACCCTATACCCTCATATTATCACCATCGGCACTCGGCACAAAACGCTGGTTATTAGAGGCATTTGTAGAGACGGCAAGTGGACAGTTAGATGTTGTGGCAGTAGAATTTTTCATCACATCCATTCCATCACCCACGCCCACGCTCCCGCCAACCGAAACCCCATCCCCAACACCAACGGCAACCGAAACACTGACAGTTACGCCATCGCCAACAGCAACCGAAACACTGACAGTTACGCCATCACCAACAGCGACAGAAACACCAACTGTCACACCATCGCCAACGGTGACAGAAACCCCTTCTGCCACCCCCACAGAAGAAATTGATGTGTTTGCCACAGCGACCTTTATCGCCCAACAAGCCACACAATCGGCTTTGAATATGGTATCTACACAGACTGCGCGTGCGACTGCCCTACAGGGTGTGCGAGATATTCGTGCCACCCGTATCGCTAATAATACCGCTACCGTAGAAGCCGCCACTGCCAGCGCATTAGCACTAGCAACCCAAACCGCCATTATCACCACCAGAGAAGCACGCCAACAAGAAATTACCGCGACTGCGGGCGCAAATCGGACTGCAACCGCAGAAGTCAATAATAATGCCACCAGAGAAGCAGAACTAGCGACTGTGATGGTTTTGGCAACCGAAACGGCATCTGTCGCTACACAAACCGCACAAGCGGATATGACCGCCACCAGAGAAGCAGAACTGGCAACGGTGATGGTTTTGGCAACCGAAACCGCCTCTATCGCCACACAAACCGCACAAGCCGAAATTGAGCAGACAGCCACCGTTGGCGCTTATGTCACAGAAACCGCCGTTGTCGCACAAGCCAATATGACCAGCACCGCCCAAGCGGTAGAGACCGAATTATGGCAACTAGCGACAGCTACAGCCGCGACTGCCCAAGCAGAATTAGTCGCACAGGCACAAAGCATTGAAGCCACCAGCACAGCCAATTTTGAGCTAACCAATACGGCACAAATTGAAGCGACTGCTACGGCGGTTATCGAATCTGCTACACAAACCGCACAAGCAAATGAACTTATCACCCAAACGGCAGAATCCGAAAGCACGCAAATTGCCAATGTCACTGCCACATATGAGGCATCGCTCCTGCTGACTGCCACAGCGATTATTGAGTCTGCTACATTAACGGCGCAAGCAAATAACGATAATGCCACTCAAACCGCGTTGGCACAACCCACCAGCACGCTACAACCGACACTCACACCCATCACCGAACTGACAGAAATCACCGCGCCAGATGCACCTATTCCCCCGCAAGCTATCACCGACTTTTTGCCGTTGATATGCGCGGGCTTGGCAATACTCGCCTTTTTGGTCATCTTATTGGTGGTGTTCGTGAGACGGAATCAGGAATAATTTACACAGCACCCAACAAAAAAACACCGCCATGCGATAATGACGGTGTTTTTTTGTTGCTATTTCAGAAAAAGTAGGACGGGTTACTTATTCACCAACACGTAGGCTCATGCCTGTGGCGGTACGAGGCAAAAATCCTGCCCAATAGGTATGTGCATCGGTTGGATTGCCTTCTTCATCCAATGCGACCACGCCATCATTGGCATTTTCGACCATTGGCGATAAATAGGCACTATTATCTTCACCCATGAGATATTGGTCTAGGAACGCACTCACAAAATGTTGATTGATGTTGTTGATACGTCTTTCGTCCCATGCGGGTTCTGAATAGCGTTCATAATCGCCAAAATTGCGAATAACGGCGGGTGGTGGGTTTGGTGCAACGTTGTGCAGGGCATTGGCATAGGTGAGCAAATAACGTTCAGAATTGACCGCATTATCAAACAACCCGACAATGGCATCATAGCCCGCCACATCATCCAAATCGCCTGCTATCCACAATGAGGGGATGGTGATGCCACCAAGTGCCTCTGCATCCCAAAAACCTTGTCCAGCCATGCCAAAGGCAGATAAGTCGCCACCCCAAGGGGCAAGCACGACAATCGCCTTAATGCGTGGGTCTACAAACGAGGCATAGTCTTCATTGCCTGCGGTACGGGAGGCAATAATCGGCAAGAAGCCTGCCAAAGTCGCATTATAGCCTGCACCTGCCGAATTTAATGCGCCATAACCACCCATCGAATACCCAATGATGGCGGTGGTATCGGCATTGACCAACCCATTGAGGAAACCATCTTCCGCGCTAAGGCGTGCCATTTCGTTTAATACAAATACTTGGTCAAGTGACCGATGATATAGTGTGCTAAAGAAACTGGCGGTATCGGCAAAGGTGGAATCGGTATGGTCAATGGCGACCACCACATACCCCTTTGATGCGAGATTTTCGGTGAGATAAGTCATCATATATCGTGACCCAGGATAGCCATGCGACACAATCACCAACGGATAGGGCGCAGAGGCGTTATCTGGAGTTGCATCGCGTAGGGCACGTCCCATGAAGCTAAAATCTTCGACATCGTTTTGGTCGGCGCGTCCCAATTGGCTGGTATAGCTGGTCATTTCGGCTTCACCCTCACCAATGACGGCGGGATACCACACATCAACGGTGATAGGGCGGTCATAAACCGCTTCATTGAGAATATCTACTTGGTCTGGATTAACCAAGTTGAGAGTCTGAACACCCACCCCATATTCCCCACGGGTGGCGAGTTGTGGTGCATCTGGGGTTAAATCCCCATAAACAAAATCATCTTCTTGGGCAAGCGCAGTAAACGCCCCAAAAACAATCATTAAAAGTACACTGTAACGCAATAGTTTTAACAAGGCACTATTCCTTTCAAAAAAACTAAATATTGATTTGATTATAGTCTAAAATGGAGGTTATTGGTAATTTATTAAGCATACACTCTATTTTGCCCGTTGTGAGAAAGCAGTACCATGCACTATCATCCTCTTTAATATACACAGGAGAAAAAACAATATGCCCAATTTCACCATCATCGCCCTCTGCGATGCGCCCGAACAAGCCGAATCGTTAGCACAAACGCTCTATAGTCATATCGAGACCATTGCCCAATGGCATGTCAATCATCCGTTTCAATCGCAAAAATTAAAAAAAACGGCTTCTCCCCCAGAATTAGAACTTGCCGAAAAATATAAAATTAAGTGGGAAATCGGACACGATTGGTTGGCTGTGGAAGATATAGAAGATGTATCTGAGACGGTAACAGTGTATGAAGAGTTGGTATTCATCACCAGTGGCGATACCATTGCCCCACCCAAGCCATTTGAATCTATCATCAAAGCACTCGGCGCAAAATCGTTGGTAGATATGGATACCAACCGCCTGCGTGTGACTATCACCGCCACTATGCCCAGCCCACAAAAAATTGTGAATGCACTCAACACTTATATCACCCAAAATGGCGTTGCGCCCTGCCCATGGATGGTGTATATGGACGGCGAAAAAGACCCAGAAGGTGACAAATTATTGTCATTAGATAAAATCTATTGCCAACACCTGATTGCGCTAGAATCGCTTGACCATCACCCCAATCTTATACCGTTGCGCGGGATGCCTATCTATCAAAAACGATACGATGCGCTCCTCGCAGACGTTTTTAAGCAATTGCTAACGTTGGCAGAAGAAGATGCCGACCTTTTAGACGATATGCGCGAGGCGTGCGCGGTTATCCCAAATTGGGATAAACTGCCCAATATGCCCCCCTACCCCACCAAGATTTCTGCCGATAAAGACCAATTACTGCTCAAAAATCTGCATTTTGGCGAAATTGCCAGTGGGTTGCCCGCAATTTTGGCATGGTTAGAAGCCGAAGGTGCAACCGATGTGAGCTATGAATTAGGCGAGTAGTGCCAATAATTCTGTGCCATCTTTATCGGTACAGGCAAGTAAGGCATTGAGCAATTGGTATTTTTCTAACAAGATACCTTTTGCATGACCAATTTTTATCGCGGTTTGATAAGCGACAAAGGCTTGTTGATAATAGGTCGCATCGTCTTTGGCTATCCATAACCCAACCAATGCCAATGCCCGACTATATAACACTTCAAAATTATCGGCTATTAAAACCAATTGTTCATCGGTGATTTGTAGCGTTCTTTGAAAAATCTCAATCGAATCGTCTGTATGCCCCATACACCACATTGCTCAAGACTTCCCCTCAAATAGCGATTTATCTTTGAGCAAATCATCAATATGGCGGGTGTCGCCACCGTTCAAATAGCCGACCAGTGCCTCTAATCCGCGTGGATAGCCACCGACCTTTTCTGCCCACACTTGCAAATGGGAATCAGTCGGTGGCAATACCGATTTTTTGTCCATTTCGCGCAAAAATTGAATCGCATCGGGCAATGGTAGCCCTTCATCTAACCGAATAGCTGTCTCGTGAACTTTGAGGGTGTTGGCAAAGGGGATAGGATAGCGACTGGTGATGAAAGATTATATCCCAATTTTTTCGATGAGGCGCAACGCCTCTAATTGCATTTCGGCGGAGCGCCTGCCCAAACTCGCCAATTCCACACTAGAGTCTGCCCCACTCAGATGACGCTGTGCCTGTGCAAGGCATATCACGCCCCATCGGATATTGCCGACAATCTCCCACCAATCCACTGCAGAACGGTCAATCGTCACCCCGCTAAATCCCTCATAGGCGCGGATGAATGGCTCACGCGCCGATAATCCGCCCATGTGCAGGTGGTCATTGCCAAAACGCCAATCGCGCATACAGATATAACCGAGTTCCTCACGCGGGTCTCCGATATGCCCAAATTCCCAATCTATTACGGCAGATAAACCATTTTCTGCCACCAACATATTGCCAATCCGAAAATCGCCATGCACAAAGGTGATGCGGTCAACCGATGGCGCATGATTAAGCGCCCAGCGCAGGCAAAATTCAAATGTGGGCGATTTTACCCCCAGCATATCCAACACGGCATACACCTCATCCACAACGGCGTGTGTGGGCGATGTATTTTGGGACGGACGGGGCAAAAATGCCAAGTCATCGGCGCGAATTTGGTGGATAAGGGCGAGTTGCTCCGCGAGTTGCTCTGGCAATTTTTCGCGGGCAATCGTGAGTTCCGGTGCTTTCATCACCTGTCTACCGACACTAATACCGTCTACATAATCCATGAGGAAAAATGGCAATCCTAGCACATCGGGGTCATCGCAAATAAAGCGCATTTTTGCCACACGCACGCCGTGTTCGTGCGCCCGTGCCATGAGATGATATTCCTGCTGGCGCGTGAGTGCCGATTCGTTCATCTGGGTGGGATAATCTTTGCGGAGTACCATGCGTTGTGCAATGCCATTGATATGCGCGATGAGCGACCAGCTCTCCCGCGATGCCCCACCCGCGAGTGGTATCATGTCGGTGATAGTAACAGGTGTGCTGGTCTGTGCCGATAAATAGGCTTCTAATTGAGGTTGTAAGGGATTGGTCATCATAAGTCTCTTTTGGGTGATTATTTTTTTAGCGGTACAATATAAGCATATAGGCAGATTATAGATGGTTGTGAGGATGCTTGGCAACCAAATAGGTGGTATACAATGCAAATCAAAAAATTGCTAATCGAAAACTTTCGTGGCATAGAAAAATTTGAGCGGGATTTTGTAGATGATTTTGGCAATCCTGCCAAAGTGATATTGCTAGTCGGTCCCAATAGCAGTGGCAAAACGAGCATTTTAGATGCCATTTGGTTTAGCCTGATGTCGGAAATGGGGTATGATTTACAGCGTGAAAATTTTCGCCCAGAGAAAGAGTTTATTGTCAAAACAGGAGAAAATTTTACAAAAGTCGAGTTAATCATCGCAATAGGTGAGTCTGAACTTTATAACATTAATCTGTGGAAGCGCCAACTAAACGCGAAACCAGAGCATGATATAAATGCAAATGAAGTGACTGTTACATGGACTTATCCAGCACAAGCAAATTATCGTAAGGTAAAGCGAGAAAGGTATTATGGAGGGTATCAGTATAATATTGCCAATGGGTGGGTTTTGCTACAAGGTCGCTATTACCATAGAAAACTATCTAAATTATCTGCAAAAACAATTAGAGGGCGTGAAACGGTTGGGGGTGTTTATTTCTTTGAGCAAGAGCGCCGTATTTTAAGCGCCCCAGTCAAAAGTTATGAGATTTCAAAAGAAGATGATATGACAAATGAATCTAGTGAACTAGATATTCGCTCTCTATTGATAGGGTTTGGAGTTAGAGATTCTTTTGGAAAATTTCCTAAAGAACAAAGTTGGTATTGGAAAATTCAACAGGGATTTAACGAAATTTGTGCGCCCCATACAATGGGAAATATATACACACAATCGTCTGATAGCGAATTTGAAATAGATTTTCGTGATGCTAAGGGTAACAGTTATGGATTTGACGGTTTAAGTAGTGGGCAACGGTCCATATTAAATTTTTTAGTTCACTATATGTATAAGCAGATGTTCAATTCAATTGTATTGATTGATGAACTCGAAATGCACCTTCATCCAACATGGCAACGGAATATTCTCAATTATTTACGTAATCGTGACGATGGTAATCAATTCATCATCGCAACACACTCCCCAACATTAGCCATGTATGTCCCAAATGAACATATTATCAATCTCGGCAAGTTAGAAGAAATTCCTGCATGGCAATATGAAAATGTAGGCGAAAATAATGATGAATAACAATTTTCATCCATTACGCCCCACAGGTGGGTATGTCTTGGTTTGTGAAGGGAAAGAGGATGTTAGTTTGCTAAATGGTGTTTTAAGCCCATTCATGAGTAATTTTTCAATTTTCTATGCAGAGGGAAAAGAAAATGTTGCGAAATTGCGTGGTATATTGCAACCATCTGTATCAATAGTTGACCGTGATTTTAACTATTTGCCTGATGAGGTAAAAACCCGTTTTGATAAAAAACCAGAATCATATTGGTCAAGGCATGATATTGAAGCCTATCTTATCTATCCAGATTGGCTTTTTGATACACTTCAACAATTACAAAAAAAGCCAGACTACCTCTTAAAAAACTTGCCAAGTACCCCTAATGTCATAGAAAATCAATTATATGAGATAGCCAATACCCTCATTATTGACCATGCTGGTAGAAAGACAACCGAATGGTTAACTCAAGAGATTAATAAATTAACCCCGCAATTTCCGATAAATCGTCAACTCATCAAAGGCGGGGCAGAATCGAGCAATTTAGATGTGTGGAATGTGTTGTTTCAAGAATTTGAAAACGATTTGCTCAATAGTCCTCAAAAATTGGATTTAGTCGTAAAAAATATCAATATTTGGGATAAATTTGGTGAATATCAACAAATTTATAGCAACGCCTCAAAAAATCTTGATACGACTTTAAGATTTTTCTCTGGAAAACGCCTCTTAAAAATGTTGATTCAGAAATGGCACTTAAAGCAGGTGAAAAAATCTAATGAAACAACTAAAGAGCCTATTGATATTTTAAAAGAAGAGTTAATCAAATTAGCCCAAAGTCATGCCCTAGCTATCAAATCTCAAAATAAACGCCTTAGCGATGACCCGCGACTCGGTGATTTTGGGCGGTTAGCCAGTAAAATCACAAGTCAAGAAATTTAATTATTTTTTATTCACACAAAAGGATACCCTAAAAATGGAATTTACAGTCCCTGCTCATGTGCAACAAATCACCAGCAAAGTGCGCCGTTTTTTAGATGAAGAAGTCATCCCACTAGAAGCACACGCCTTTGATGACCCACATACTGGTTTACCGCTCGAAATGCTTCATACTGTCCGCCAAAAAGCCAAGCAGTGGGGCATTTGGTGTCCGACCATGCCCATAGAACTCGGTGGCATGGGGCTTAGTTTGCAAGAAATTATCCCCGTCTTTGAAGCCGCAGGGCGGAGTCTGTTGGGACCCGCGTCTATCAATGCCTCTGCGCCCGATGAAGGCAATATGCACCTACTCAAGATGTATGCCAACACCGAACAAACCGAGCAATACCTCAAGCCACTCATCGCAGGCGAAGCCTTTTCGTGTTTTGGGATGACAGAACCCGCCCCAGGTGCAGGCAGTGACCCCACCATGCTTCGTACAAGTGCCGTGCGCGATGGCGACCATTGGGTGATTAATGGGCATAAATGGTGGACGACAGGCGCGGGTATTGCCAGTTTTATCATCATCATGGCGCGGACAGATACCGACCCACATGCCAAAAATGCCGCCACCCTCTTTATTGCGCCCATAGATGCGCTAGGCATTGAACGGGTCAAAGCCATTCCGCACATGGGTGAACCCGATTTAGGTGGGCATTATGAGGTCAAGTTTCATGACCTAAGACTGCCAGATAGTGCCGTTTTGGGCGAAGTCGGTCAGGGATTTGCGCTTGTGCAAGCCCGTCTTGGACCCGCACGCCTCACCCATTGTATGCGCTGGACAGGTATAGCCCAACGGGCAATGGAACTCGCCACCGAATATGCCACCGAGCGCGAAGCCTTTGGCAAAACGTTGTCTGAACATCAATCTATCCAGTGGATGCTTGCCGATTCCGACACAGAATTGCACATGGGGCGCTTGTTGATGAATCATGCCGCATGGTTACTGGCACAAGGCGACCATGCCCGCCGAGAAACGTCTATGGCAAAAATTCATGTGGCAGAAACAGTGAACCGCGTATTAGACCGCGCCATCCAAATTTGTGGTGGCATGGGTATATCACGGTATATCCCCATTAGCACATGGTACGAAGCCGCTCGTGCATTTCGCATTTATGACGGTGCATCAGAGGTACATCGTATGGTAGTAGCCCGCCAAGTTATCAAACACTATGGCAAAGGTGACAAAAAATAGCGATAATAGTAGGATTGATATGGTAATAATCACGGATGGCATCATCGCCATCCAAACATCCCAGCATCATTTGTAGAGACACGGCATATCGTGTCCAGATATAAGGACGGGACATCATGGGAAAACGCATTTTTTTTGGTCTATCGAGTACGCTACTGGTACTCTTATTGGGATTGACGATGCTCACTTTTTCGCCAATTGCCACCGTAGACGCGCAAACTTTTGGCACGGGACCCTGGTCAGCAACATTTTATAATCGTCCCGATTTCACCGACCCTTCAGTCTGCACCGCCACCAGCACCTATACCATCCTCAACTTCACCTGGGGGGGCGTTCCCACCCAAGCCGATGGCGCAACCCCTGTGCCGTGTAATTTGCCACCCGATAATTTTTCGGTGCAATTTTCATCCACCCAAGCATTTACGGCGGGGACATATACGTTTAGTGTCACAGGGGACGATGCCGTGCGTCTCAATTTAAATGGCACGCAAATCATCCAAATCCTAACCCCCAGTAGCCAATCGGTACAAGTATCGGTCCCAGGTGGCAATGTGTTGATGGAAGTGTTCTTCACCGATTTTTCGGGCAATGCTTCGCTCTCGGTTACATGGACATTATCTGGCGCTGTGGGCGTTAGCACGCCTATCGGCACACCCACTTTTGCGGGTCCAGTGGGACCCATCGGCAATGTGGTCAATGTACGCGGTTTATCACTCCGCACAGGTCCCTATTTGGGGGCATCGCTCATCGGCGTATTGGTACCCGGTATTGCCTACCCCGTATTGGCACAAAACACCGATGAAGGTGGGGGCTATACATGGTATCAAGTCCAAAATGGTGACCGAATCGGCTGGGCAAGTGGGCGCTATCTGGTGGTCAACAATGGCACACCACCCTATGCCACCACCGTCTTTGAGCAAATTGACCTGCTACCCGATACAGGTATCACAGGTGAACCCAACGCCTATATGAATATTCGGCGCAGACCAAGCACGCGCTCCACGATTATTGGAGAAGTGCCATGGGGCGGACGTGTGACCATTTTGGGGAGAACCATCCGTAATGGGGCAAGTTATTGGATGCACATTCGTTATGATGGCATCACAGGCTGGATTTATGCACCCTATGTGAAAAATATTCGTGGCAATAATATTGGCTCTGCACCTACTCGGTGATGGTGATGATTGTGACTCACACCCTTTTAAGATTTTTATCCCTACCTATCAAATGGACAGGATATATCCTGTCCCTACACACCCGTTTCGCAGGTTTTCATCCTTCATCCCCACTCGGTAGGGATGGAGGCGGGTTGGTTGTCAATTCGATGCTTATGGGGGCGCAACATATCGCGTTCTTACGGGTGAGGTCATGCTAATGCACCCCAGAATGTTGTTTGTATCTATCATGGGGCTTATGTTCGCTACCCTATTCGTTAGTGGCTGTGCCGCCACCACTACCCAAATTATCCCCACAGACCCACCGACCATCACCCCAACATTCACTGTAGAACCCACCGACACACCCGAATTTGTCGTAACACTGACCAATACCCCACGTCCCACGCCATTGGGCGGTGCAACCCCCACCCCGCTATTTGGTGCAACGCGCACACCTGCCCCAAATGAGCCGACACCCACCCGTTCTCTCAATCCCAATGCCCCGCGTGTGGAATTTTTTACATCCGATTCGGTGGCAGTTGCCCCTGGTGAACAATTGACCGTGTTTTGGTCTACTAGGGGTGGTGATAGAGCCGTCATTTATCAGCTTAGTCGGACAGGGGAGCGTGAACGGCTATGGAATGTGGAGACGGCGGGCAACCTGACCATCACCACCCGCACCCGCGACAGAGGTCAATTGCTCCTCATGCTGAGTGTGAGCAATTCCACCCTCACCACCGAACAAACCCTGAATATCCCATTGGCATGTCCTGTACAGTGGTTTTTTGGTCCACCACCAGAAGAATGTCCAGAAACCGATGCCCAACAAACACTCATCATTGAGCAACAATTTCAGAGTGGGCGCATGGTGTATATTGGCATCACCAACACGGTTTATATCCTCTTTAACGATGGTGAATCGCCCAAATGGTTGCAATTTGAAAATCGCTATAATCCAGAAATTCATCCGGAGAGCCAAGAAAATTTTGTGCCACCGCCCAATTTCTATCAACCTATCGGCATTTTGGGCTATGTGTGGCGTGGCAACGACACGGTACGCAATCGCCTGCAATTGGGGACAAACGCCCAAATTAGCTTTGACGGCTTTATTCAAACCGCCTTCACCTTTAACAATGTCATCAGTTTGTATATCAGTAGTACCGATGCCACTGTCCTACGATTATTAGGCACAGGGAGTGACTGGCAAATTATCACTGCGCCATAGCTGATATTCGGGTGTAAAATAAAAGAGGGGCATGTGAACGCTTTTCACAGCCCTCTTTTTTTGTGAATAGAACAACAACGGCAGGATGAGTTATGTTTAATGAACCTGCATCATCATTTGATGATGACCTTGTAATCACGCGCAAAGTGCAAGCCCTCCCCACCGAGTCGCCCCAAGACGACCCGCGTTATGAGACGATTCGTACTGCTGTGGCAGAAATATTGCATATCGAAGAGGAAGTATTTGCATTAGAAGACAATCTTGCCCGTCAACGCTTGCAATTGGTCGCCCTTTCGCCAGATGCACGCTGGTTGATGTCGTTTAAGGGGAAATTGTCGCAAAATTCAGAGACCGCCTATGCTCAGTTGGATAGTGCCTTTGCATCATCGGGATTATTGCCGATGTTCCGCGAAGAAAAACGGAACGCCGATTCATCAGAAACGGTGCATATCATCCATGTATTGCAAGGACGTGCCACCCCGCCAGAGGGGGGTAATGCCCTCAGTGTGATATTATTCATCCTTACGGTGTTCAGTGTGTTGTATGTCGGGACACTCATGGCGATTAACGAAATTGCCAGTAATAACAATGAACCATTGGCATTAGAGATTATCAACAATCTACTGCCCAATCTATGGCGAGGTGCGCCCTATGCGGGGGCATTATTGCTCATTTTGGGGGCGCATGAGCTTGGGCATTATTTCGCCTCAAGGTTTCATAAGACATCGGCATCATTGCCCTATTTTCTGCCATTCCCCTTTGGCATATTCGGCACATTTGGCGCGGCAATCCGTTTGCGTGAACCGATGCGAAATCGCAAGGGGTTGCTGGATATTGGCGCGGCAGGTCCGCTCATGGGATTGGTCTTTGCTATACCGATTGTCATCATCGGATTAGCCACGTCTACAGTGGATGTTATGTCATCGGGCATGGTAGAAGGCAATTCATTCATCTATGCCCTATCGAAAGTGATTGTGTTTGGGCGATTTTTGCCCGATGGCTACCAAGATGTGTATGTCAATCAAGTCGCATGGGCGGGTTGGACGGGGCTACTCATCACAGGGCTGAATCTTATCCCTGTGGGGCAATTGGACGGTGGGCATGTGTTATATGCCCTGTTGGGCAAACGCAGTAGCTTATTTTATTATCCGATTGTGGGTGGGATGTTGCTCCTCACTGTGACTATTGCACCAGAATTGCTCATATTCACCATTCTCATCATGTTCATCGGCAATCTTCATGCTGTGCCATTGGATGATATTACCCCCCTAGACACGCGCAGGCAACGGATAGCAGGCTTTACGCTGGTGATATTTATACTGGTATTCGTCCCTAGCCCACTCACACAGGTGGTTGTGAATGAGGGTGGCATAATCCCCACCGATAACCGTGATTTGATGTTTTTACCCGTGTTGATGAGCGTGCTATGGATGCGTCGGCAAAGCCTATCACGGGTGATGCAATTCATTAGGAAAAAATAGCCCGCTTGTGCTATGATATAACAATAGTAACCTTTATAGAGGATTTGATGGAAGAAGAATTTGTCGTTGGTACAATTGAACGCATCACCTTCTATAGCGAAGAAACAGGCTATGGTGTCCTTAAAATTATGCCCGAAAAACGTATTTCTGGTGTGAGCGCCCGCGATGGCACGATTACGGTCATCGGCAATATGCCCGAAATGGGCGTGGGCGAAGAGGTAAAATTTACTGGTGCGTGGATAGAAGACCCCAAATATGGCACACAATTTCGTGCCGAGATGGTCACGCCGATTGTCCCCACCAGCCTTGAGGGACTCAAGCGCTATTTGGGCAGTGGCTTTGTGAAAGGGATTGGTCCCAGACGTGCCGAGATGATAGTAGACCATTTTGGCAAAAAGACGTTGGATGTGCTGAATTCTGAGCCAGAACGCATGAAAGATGTCCCCGGAATTTCTGCCACCAAAGTGGATGCGCTCATTGAGGCGTGGAAAAATAGCATCGGCGCACGCGACACGATGATTTTTCTGCAAACCTATGGCGTGACTAGTCGCATGTCAAATCATATCTATAAAACATTGGGCAATGCCACCATCGCCAAAGTCAAAGGCGACCCCTATATTTTGGCGGATGAGGTGATGGGCATCGGGTTTATCAAAGCCGACCAAATTGCCCAACGCATGGGATTGGCAGCTAATTCGCCAGAACGCCTGCGGGCGGGGTTATATTATGCCCTCAATCATCTGGCACAAGAGGGGCATACCTGCGCCCCACGCGCCTTATTGCTCACCACCGCCCAAGAATTGCTTGGTGTCTCTGAAATCTCGGTTATCACGGGCATTTTAGAAAGCGAATTACGTGATGAAAATCTGTATAAAGAAAATATCAGCATCAACCGCATATTGACAGAATGTGTCTATTTGCCGATGTATCACCGCTCAGAAAAAGGCGCATCAGAATATCTCAAACGGACAGTGGTCACGCCATCGGTCATTTTGGGTAAAACGGAAAAACTCGACTGGGACACCTTTTTATCGCAATTAGCAAAAAGCAATGCGGTATCGCTCACGGAACAACAACAAGGTGCGGTCAAATCGGCTTTGCGGGGCAAGGTCTCTATCCTCACAGGCGGACCAGGGACGGGTAAGACGACTACCCTCCGCATGGTTATTAACGCGCTAGAGGCGTTAGAGTGCAAATATGCGCTGGCATCCCCCACAGGACGCGCCGCCAAACGTTTGGCAGAAGCCACCGGTCAAGAGGCGCAGACCATTCACCGCTTGTTCAAATTTAAGCCCGGTGAAGGATATAACATCAACCAAGATAATCCCCTCCCTGTGGATATGCTTATCATAGACGAAGCCTCTATGCTCGATATTTTGCTATTTTACGGTGTACTCGGCGGACTTTCCCCCAATACCCATCTGATGTTAGTGGGCGATATTGACCAGTTACCGAGTGTGGGTGCGGGTAATGTGCTAAACGACATCATCAGCGCCAGCGAAAAGAGCCAATTTCCGATTGCCGTCACACGCCTTAAGACGATTTTCCGTCAAGATAAGCAAAGTCATATCATCACCAATGCCCATCGTATCAATACGGGTGAAATGCCCTTTTTAGATAACCAGAGCGAAGATTTTTATTTCTTTGGCGAAGAAGACCCTGCCCAGTGTGCCGAGTTGATTGTGGATATTGTGCAAAATCGGATTCCCAACAAATTTGGCTATGACCCCATGACCGATGTACAGGTGATAGCACCGATGTATCGCGGGGCGGCGGGTGTTTTGGCATTGAACAAAGCCCTACAGACCACCCTCAACGGCAGTTATCGCAAAGCCGAAAAAATTATCGGTGGGCGCACCTTCCGCATTGGCGATAAGGTCATGCAAACCAAAAATAATTATGACTTAGAGGTGTTTAATGGCGATATTGGTTATGTGCGTGGGATAGATTTTGACGATAGCCTCATCGAAGTGAGCATAGACCGGCGCATTATCACCTACGATTTTTCGATGGCAGAAGAACTGCTCCATGCCTATTGCATTAGCACGCATCGCTCACAGGGGTCAGAATATCCTGTGGTGGTGATGCCTATCCTCACCCAACATTATATGATGCTCCAGCGCAATTTGTTGTATACGGCAATCACCCGCGCCAAAGCGATTGTGGTCTTGGTGGGGACACGGCAGGCGGTGAGCATGGCAGTGAAAAATAATAAGGTGTCAGAACGCTATACAGGGTTATGGGGGCGCTTGGTCAACGATTAGATATAAACCAGACACCCTTGTGCTTCTAGGCGCAACATCTCTGGCGATTTTTGGATAAAGCCGTTCCAGCGCACATCTAATTTTTGCAGATGGGGTAAATCCGCGATGCTATCTGGCAGGTGATTCAACCGATTGCCACGCAAATCCAGATAGAGCAGGTTGCTCAATGCCCCGATTGTCTCTGGAACCGTGATGAGCGCATTATTCCGCAGGTCCAAAATCCGCAAATCGGTCATATTTCCAATCGTATTCGGCAATTCGACCAGCGCATTATCATGCAGATAAAATTCGCGCAGGCGGGTTAATTGCCCTATTGTATGGGGTAAATAGGTGATGTGATTGCGATACAGACGCAATTCCACCAGATTCGCCAAATCCCCAATGGTCGGCGGTAAATCGCGCAGGGCATTATCGGTCATGCCAAAATATGTGAGACTCAATAGCGCCCCAATCCACTCTGGACACGCGGTAAACGCATTATCACTGGCATAAAAAAATGCCATCTGGGTTAAATTTTGGAGCGATGCGGGCATATCCGTCAGCCGACAATGCGCGATGTCGAGTGTATGCAGGTGAATCAGTTCCCCAATAGTATCGGGGATGGTGGTCAGGGGGTTGGTATCTATAAACAGGTGGGTGAGTGTTTTGAGCCTGCCAATTTTTGGGGATATATCGGTAATTTGATTGTCGCCCACCGATAACAGACGCAACTGGGGCAACTCCCATAGGGCTTCTGGCAAGGATGATAACCGATTTTTGCGGATACTCATGCTTTGTAGCGTGGATATGAGCATATCGGCGGGGATGTGGGTGAGATGATGGTCATCTAGCGCGATTATATGGGGCATAAACACATCGTCCTATGTGCATCGGGAAAAAATGGCAATGGCGGAAATACGATTTTATCCGCCATATTAGGTCACACAGATTTATGCGTTTTCGAGATATGTCCGCAAGAACCACGCCATTTTTTGGTGGTCTTGCAACAAGCCTGTGAGCATATCTTCTGCGCCCACATCATCCAATTCATCGAGTGCGTCAATATCGCTCCGCAAATTACGTACCATCGCTTCATGGTCACTGTGCAAATTGGCGACCATGCCGTTGGTATCTGGCAAAGTGCCATCACCTTCTTGCAGGCGTGCCGTTTTGATAAAGGCGCTCATTGTGCCGAGTGCGGGTGCGCCATACATCCGCACCCGTTCTGCTAATTCATCAATGGTCGCTTCTAATTGGGTATATTGGGCTTCAAATAGGGCATGAAGCGGTGCAAAACTCTGTCCGGTCACATTCCAGTGATAATTGCGGAGTTTGGTATAGAGTACCATTTCATCAGACAAAGCCGTCAGTAAAATTTTGACCACACTGCTCACAACTTCTTCATCCAACCCAAGATTTGGCGTTATCATATTTTTATCGGTCATGTTGACTATCTCCTTTAATAAAAAGCCTTATCTTGTTATTGTAGTATCCCAAGATTAGATTCCCAATAACATTTTTAAGAGATTCCCGCAGGCAATTGCGATATAATAGAATATCAAACTTTAGTACGATTATTTTTTTAGCCCCGTGTGCGACTCAATCAGCCGAAAGGATTTTTTCTTTTATGGAAACCTCACCCGATAAAATTGCCTATCTAGCCGACCAACTTGCCGATTTGCGTCAACAGGGGTTATTCAACACCATCCGCACAATAGATAGCCCAATGGACGGGCGTATTGTCGTAGACGGCAAGCCTGTACTCAATTTTTGCGCCAATAATTATTTAGGGCTGGCAAATCACCCGCGCCTCAAAGAAGCCGCCAAACGCGCCATAGATACACATGGCATTGGACCTGGGGCGGTGCGGAGTATCGCTGGCACGATGAGCCTGCATGACCAACTCGAAGAACGCCTCGCACAATTCAAAGGGGCAGAGGCGGTTGTCACCCTACAGAGTGGGTTCACCGCCAATCTCGCCACGATTCCCGCATTAGTCGGACAAGGCGATGTGATTTTTTCGGATAAGCTCAATCATGCCAGCATCATAGATGGCTGTCGGCTTAGTCGTGCGCGGATTGTCGCCTATGAACACAACGACATAGCCGATTTACGCCTAAAAATTGCCGAAACAACCGAATACGGGCGCAGGCTCATCATCAGCGATGGCGTTTTTAGCATGGATGGTGATATTGCCCCTCTGCCAGAACTGGTACAGGTCGCCCAAGAACACAATATTTTGCTCATGGTAGACGATGCTCATGGCGAGGGTGTTTTGGGCAGAGGCGGGCGCGGGATTGTTGACCATTTTGGGTTACATGGTGTAGTGGATATTGAAGTGGGGACGATGAGCAAGGCATTTGGTGTGGTCGGGGGAATTGTCGCAGGCAAGCGTGAACTCATTGACTGGATAAAGCAACGGGGCAGACCCTTTTTATTTTCCAGCGCCATGACTGTCCCCGATGTGGCGGCGTGCCTCGAAGCGGTGGATATTTTGGAAGAATCGGAAGAATTGGTCACACGCCTATGGGCAAATGCCGATTTGCTCAAGCGAGAATTATCGGCAATGGGGTTTGATATTGGTCAATCTGCCACACCGATTATCCCCCTGATGTTGGGTGATGCTCATCTGGCACGGGAATTTAGTAAGCAGTTATTTGAGCGGGGCGTATTTGCGATGGCGATAGCCTTTCCCACTGTGGCGCATGGCAAGGCGCGGATTCGCGTCATGAATACCGCCGCCCACACCCAAACCGATTTAGAAGAAGCCCTACACGCCTTTGAATCTGTCGGAAAAGCCCTAAAGGTCATTGGATAAATATGAAAATCATCGAAAAAAACAAGCATATTGTTGCATATTATGAGAAACTAGAGGAATTGCGCGGGGTACGCCGACTTACCGTAATCAGCCTGCGCGAGCCATTCAAAAATTTACTCGATGCCATCAAACCGAAAGGATGGCAGTTTATCGCAGAGAAAACGGTTGATGGGGCAAGCCGTATTATTCGCCCCGATGCCACCTTGCGCGATGAAAATAGTTTTCCGCGTGGCTATTGGGAGGCAAAAGACCCCAAACTCGATTTGAGCGCCCAAATTGATGTCAAAATTGAGCGCCAATATCCCCTCAAAAACACCATTTTCGAGAACACCCAACGCGCCGTGTTATATCAGGCGGGGAAGGTGGTGGCAGAATTTGACATCACCCAACCCAAAGAACTCGCACGGCTATTAACCCTCTTTTTTGACTATGAAGAAGTCGTCATCGCCAATTTTAAGACAGCAGTCGCCCGTTTTCGTGAGGATACGCCAGAACTCGCATCGGGGTTACGCGGAAAATTAGAAGAGGCGCATAAATCCAACAGCAAATTTATCAGCGCACATGCCCAATTTATGGAAATGTGTCGGACATCGCTCAACCCCGCCATCACCCGCCTAGCGGTGGATGAAATGCTCATCCAACACTTGCTCACCGAGCGCCTCATCCGCAAAGTGTTCGATAACCCTTATTTCACCCAACGGAACATCATTGGCAAAGAGCTACAAGGCGTGATTGATGCCTTCACATCCAAGACGTTTAATGCCGATGAATATTTGGGCAAATTGGAATATATTTATCGTGCCGTAGAAGATGCCTCTAAGGGTTTGGATTATGCCGATAAGCAGGCATTTCTGAACACCGTCTATGAGCAATTTTTTCAGGGATACGCCATCAAAACCGCCGATACACACGGCATCGTCTATACGCCACAACCGATTGTGGAATATATGTGTTCTGCCGTAGAAGAGGCATTACACACCGAATTTGGGTTGTCATTAGCAGACGAAACCGTACACCTCATAGACCCTTGCACAGGCACGGGTAATTTTATGGTGCATTTGTTGGAACGTATTCATAAGACCACCCCAGATAAACTGGAAGAGGTCTATCTCAATCGGTTATATGCCAATGAGGTAATGTTGCTCCCCTATTATGTGGCGAGCCTGAATATTGAACACAAATTTTATGAATTGTGGGGCGAATATCACCCGTTTGAGGGGTTATGTTTTGTAGATACGTTGGATATTGCCCAAGCGCAACAATTGAGCCTCTTTAGCGAACAAAACGCCCAACGGGTGCAACGCCAAAAAGATGCACCGATTACCGTCATCATTGGCAACCCACCCTATAATATCGGTCAACTTAGTGAAAACGACAACAATAAAAATCGTGCCTATCCCGTGATTGATGGCAGAATTAAAGCCACTTATGCCAAAGAATCGCAATCTGGCAACAAAAATAAACTCTACGATGCGTATGTGAAGTTTTTTCGGTGGGCATCTGACCGCCTCAATGGGCGTGATGGCATTGTCTGTTATGTGACAAACAATAGTTTTGTGGATGCAATTGCCTTTGACGGCATGAGAAAACAATTGCTTGAAGATTTTACGACTATTTATCATGTGGATTTACATGGTAATGTACGCCAAAATCCCAAACTAAGTGGAACAACACATAATGTATTTGGGATTCAGGTAGGAGTGGGTATCACTATTGCTATCCGCTCTACGAGACATGAAGCAAGTCGGTTATTTTACCATCGTGTGCCAGAATTTTGGCGCAAAGAAGAAAAATTAGGCTTTTTACAAACTGCCTTAAATAATCCATTCCAATCAATACCTTTTCAAGTATTGCAACCGAATACCAAAAACGAATGGATTATTTCCGATACAGATGATGAATATGCCTCTTTCATCCCACTTGGCACAAAAGCCACCAAACGCGCCAATAATGGGAATGGCAATGGGATTTATGCTATTTTCAAAACATTCTCAAATGGCATCCAGACCAATCGTGATGATGTCATGTATGATTTTACGCGACGGGAACTCATTCCGCGTGTAGAAGAATTTATCGAAAACTACAATCAAGAGGTGGATAGATATAAACGGACTGGCAAAAATGCCACAGGCAGAGACCTTGATAATTTTGTTAAATACGACAAAATCAAATGGAGTAGCCGACTCAAAGAAACCCTCCAACGGCTAGTTTATGCCGAATTTGCAGAAGAAAAAGTGCGTTATTCGTTATATCGTCCCTTCACCAAGAAATATCTCTATTTTGATACGATTCTCACACATCGGAGAGGTTTATTTCCACAGATTTTCCCCAATCAACAAACTGAGGTGGAAAATCGTGTTATTTGTGTGCCATTAAAGGGCAATACTAAACCATTTCATGTTTTGATGACGAATATCATTCCAGATTTGCATCTCACAGGCGATTCGCAATGCTTCCCCTTCTACGTCTATGATGAAGATGGCACGAATCGGCGCGAAAATATCACCGATTGGGCATTAAAGCAATTCCAAACGCATTATAACGATAGTAGCATCACCAAATGGGAAATATTTTATTACACATACGCCGTGTTGCATCACCCCACCTATCGAGAAAAATTCGCGGGTGTCCTCAAGCGCGAATTGCCCAGAATCCCCAAAGTACCCTCATTCAAGGCATGGGCAAAAATTGGGCAGGAATTGAGCTATGTGCATCTCAATTATGAGCAAATAGACCCGCATCCGTTGGCAATGCAATGGCGCACCAATAAGCCTGTCTCGCAACGGGTGATCAAAATGCGCCTAGAGAAAAAACCCGATAGTGCCGATGTGTTGGTGAATGAGTCGTTGCGCTTGGCGGGCGTGCCGTTGCGTGCCTTAGACTATCAATTAGGTGGTCGGAGCGCGTTGGAATGGGTGATTGAGCAATATCGGGTGAAGGATGATAAAGACCCCAATTTGTATAGTGAGGATGAAGGCTATATTGTGGGGTTGGTGGGGCGTGTGGTAGCGGTGAGCCTAGAGACCCTGCGCCTGATAGATGCGCTAGGGACGTGGGAGGGGTAAGCCCCTCTCACGGGATTTTGCACACGCCTTGCTCATCGCATAACGCTTCTTCCGCCTCAATTTTTTCTAAATCCACACCGAATAGGCGGTTAATGGCATACCGATTTTTGGCGATAAACCGATACATGCGCACACCCACCCAATCCCCAATGATTGGCAGGCGTAAAATCGCCCACAGGGGCAATGTGAGGGGCATGGCGCGGAACATCCGCCGTGTACCATAAAACCCCACAAATATCCGCCCAGAGGGGTCTATCACATGAATTTCACCCATTGTCTGCTCATGATTCAGTTGTGGAAAACGGGATTGCATCGCCTCTTGCTGGTGCAAATCCAAAAATTCCACCCGTCCAAACCAATCTAGGGCGCGGACAACACGGCGGGTCGTGTTACATATCACACAATAACCATCATAAATCGCTGTTAACATCGCTTGCCTATTCTACACCATTCTATTATCATCATCTTATCAAAAATTTATTGGCATTAGATGAATAATTTTGCGTTCTTATACATTTCATAGACAAGGATATATGACCATGAGCGATAAAAGTCCTGTCCAAGCCGATGCCCGCACCAAGCGCATTGTTGAGGATGAATACGAATACGAAGTCACGACAGAAGGGCGCGATGGCTCTGGTTGTGGGTGGGGATTATTGGGGTTGGCGGGATGTTTGGGGATTCCTGTGGGCATCATCGCCTTCATCGTCATCGGCGGGGCAAATCTTATCGGCGGTTTTTTTAATAGCATTGGGCAAATTTTTAACCCGCCCCCACCCGTCTACGACACTGTATCTACCATTGCGGTATTAGAGAGTATCCGCCAATTATCCCAATTGACCACTGTAGAGCGCAATTATTCGCGTACTATCACCACCACCCGCGAATTGCCAGAAGTCCTGCAATTGCTGTATTCAGACCGGTTGGTTTATTTTGCCGTGACCAGTATTCAGGCGGGCATTGATATTGGTCAGATTGGCGCAAATGATATTATCATCAATGGCTCAACGCTCACCATTATTTTACCCCCACCAACGCTCACCAATTGTTTTATAGATGAAAGTGCAAGCCGTGTTATCTCGCGGGATACAGGCGTTTTTGCCAGCCCCGCGCCCAATATCGAGAGTGAAGCGCGGATTGGGGCATTATTTTATTTCCGTGACCTTGCCGTTGATGAAGGCATATTAGCCGAAGCCAGCGCACAAGCCAGAATCACCCTACAGGCATTATTTACATCGGTGTTTAGCATCTATCCAGAGTCGCCCATCGAAACAATAGAGGTGATTGTCCAAGAAGCCAATATGCAAAATATGATTTTCACCGATTCGTGTGCGCCGTAAAATCTAAAAATTGCTCAATGGCGGTGAGTGCCTCATCCACACCCACACCATTGCGTTCCCAGTCCCAGTCATCACCTGTCCCTGCTACACCCTGTGTGGGCAATGGGACAGGTTTCCATATTGCCAGCGCATTGGGTGAATAAGGCGCATAGCGTTTTGGCGATGACGGACCCAAAATCATCACCGTTTTTCCGCCAGCACCCGCCACCAAATGGGTTAGCCCTGTGTCGTTGCCAATATACACCCGCGCCATACGCCCCAATGCGCCGATTTGCATCAGGCTGAGTTCCCCCGCCCAATTGTGATAGGGAATAGCCAGATGGTCTATCACCGCTTGGATAATTGGCATATCGGTTTTTGCACCGATAAGAATGAGGGAGATATTATCGTCACATAGGGTTTCTGCGACTTTGGCAAAATGCGCGGGCAACCAGCGTTTACTGCTCATGACCATCCCAGGGTTTGCCCCACCACCCGCATGAATCACGATATATGGCGCAGAAATGCCGTGTGCGATGAGCATGGCTTGAATCATTTTTTCGGCATGAGAGGGAATATCCACATGGGTAAAAATATTATCGGTGGTGATACCAATCGCCTCCGCGAGACGCAGATAAATCGCGCCTTCGTTGACTTCTTCGTCTGGATGAACAGCCACCCGCACCGTATGGGCAAATCCACGACCATCACTATCGAGTCCAACACGGTGTTTAATTCCCGCCAACCATATCGCCAGACCTAAGAGTGGGGAACGGTCTGGAATGAAGGCTAAATCGGCTTTTTCGTGGCGTAATTGTCTGACCAAGCGCCCTATCCCACGCAGGCTTTTGGCGGGGTTGGCAGATACGCCAATATTGAGCAGATGGTCTATTGCCACCTGCCCCTCTAGCGCCCCCATTGACCATTCCCCCACCGCAAAGGTAATATGTGCCTGTGGATAGGTCGCCCGAATCGCCATAAGTAACGGTGTAGTCATGACCACATCACCGATACAACATGGCTTGAGGATGACAATTTTTTGCGGATGAGTCGGCGGGGATGATTGACGAAATCCCCGCGCCGAAAGCCGATATAACCATCGCATCATTGTATTATGGGGCGAGGGTTGGATTGGTATCGAATGGAATCACGATAGCGGGTATGCTATGGTCAATAAATGGGGTGGGTGTGGTCTCACGAAAATTGACCACCACTTCTTGGTTGGCGTTAGTGGTCAGCACCACAGCGATGATAATAATCACAAAGACTGTGGCAAACAGGGCTATCATTTGCATAAAACTTAGACCGCGTAAAAATTCCATGAACTATCCTTTTGATAGACAAACTGATTGAATGACTCTATTTTAGCAAACAATCGTCCTATAGAAAACACACTAACTCATTTTGTCCACTGGGTAAATTGGACTAGTGCTTGTCTACGAATCATTATCATCACCCCAATCCCCAGCAATAACCCTGCCCCAACCAAAAAGCCTGTAGGGATATTGGTGGCGCTGATAAGTGGTTGCGAGATAAATGGGGATGTAAATTGCCCCAAAAACACCGATGTGGCAAATCCGCCAAAGACGCGCCCGCGTATGGCGATGGGCGTTTGGTCTGCCAACCACACATTCAAATTGGGGATGAGTAAGCCAATCCCAAACCCACTAATGGGCAAGCCGATGATAACAAATAACCAGTCTTGGGCGATGCTTACCAAAATATAGCCCACACCCGTCATCAAAAAAGCCACTATCACCAATGTGAGGTGGTCATAGCGCACGGCAAACCACCCCGATAGCGACGATGCCAACGCGAAAAATAAGGTCATCCATGCGATTGTCAACCCACTTTGTGATGATGAGGCTTGCACGAGGGTTTGCAGATGAAATGGCAACTGGGTTGGCACAATGTAAAAAATGGCTTGAATAAAAAATAAGCACGCATAGACAAAAATCATCAACCCAATGGGCATTTTGGTGATGAAAATTTCTTGGGTCATGGCTTTGTTCAGCGTCATTTCATCGGACGGCTCATATAAAATGAGCAGGATGAATGGCAACACAACAAACGCCATAAAATAGATGAGGAACGGAGCACGCCAACTGGTATCTGCCAGCAAACCGCCCAATATGAGAAAAACTGTCCCACCTAACCCAGAAAATGCCGATTGAAACCCCAAAATTTGGGCGCGAGTCTTGCCGATATAATAATCGGAAATGAGCGTACTCACACAGGTCATAATACCTGCCACCGCTAACCCCAAAAATGCCCGTCCCACCAAAATCAGGGGCAAGCTATCTATAAAAAATCCCGATGTCCCCGCCATGCCATAGACCATCACCGAGAGCATTAACAACGATTTTCTGCCCAATTTATCTATCAGATATCCCGAAATCGGCGCACCAATGACGATAAATAACGCGGGCAACGTGAGAACTAGACGTACCCAAAAGGCAACATCATCCACCGCAGAAAAATGGGCTTGCATAGCGGGTAACGATGGCGAAAGCGTCGCCCCTGCCATCACCGTAAAGGTGCTGGTGACAAGCAGTGTCGCTTTGATGAGCAGATTATCAGCAGAATCTGACTGAATGGCATTTTCCATAAATAATTTTCCCTCTCATGAGATACGCTATCCTTTAGAATAACGGATAAACACTTATCTTACGGCAAACTCGGCAAAATTCCTTAGTCCATATTTATTCTTCACAGTGTAAAATAGCCTGTGGTGAAAAATATTTTTTTATGAGGAGTCGTGATAATGCGCTTAGGGCTAAACTTAAATTATTCTGGTGCAAAAATGGAATTGCCAATGGAACTCATCCACGAGGCAGATAGACTTGGGTATTATGCGGTGTGGTCGGCAGAGGCGTATGGGTCGGATGCGGTATCGCCCCTCGCATGGATTGGTGCATTGACCAAAAATATCCATCTGGGGACGGCGATTATGCAAATGCCCGGACGCACACCCGCCAACACTGCCATGACCGCCATGACGCTAGACCAATTATCGGGTGGGCGCATGTTACTGGGGCTTGGCTTAAGTGGACCGCAGGTGGTGGAAGGCTGGCATGGGGTATCGTATGGCAAGCCGTTGGTCAAGACCCGCGAATATGTCGCTATTATCCGCAAAATCTTTGAGCGCAAGGAAGCCCTTGTGCATGAAGGCGAACATTATCGCATACCCTACGCGGGGGAAGATGCCACAGGTCTTGGCAAACCCCTCAAGAGTATTTTGCACGGGCGGGCAGATTTGCCAATTTATTTAGCATCCATCGGACCCAAAAATGTGACGCTCACCGCCGAAATTGCCGATGGCTGGTTGCCCATTTTCTTCTCGCCAAATGCCTATGACACTGCCTATAAGCCCTTTTTGGAAGAAGGCTTTAAGTTGGCAGGCAATGGCAAAAGCATTGCCAATTTTGATATTGCCCCAACTGTGCCTGTGGTGGTAGATGATGACCTAGAGACGGCGTTTAACCAAGTAAAACCCATGTTGGCGCTGTATATTGGTGGTATGGGCGCACGGGGCAAAAATTTCTATTTTGACCTCGCATGTCGCTATGGATTTGAAGAAGCCGCCGTCAAGATTCAAGATTTGTATCTGGCAGGGGATAAAGGCGAGGCGATGATGGCTGTCCCAGATGCGTTGGTGGATGAAGTCGCCTTATGTGGCACACGCGCCCGCATCAAAGACCGTCTCCAATTGTGGCAAGCCAGCCCCATCAACACCCTAACCATCCCCGCATTAGACATCAATGTTGTCCGTATGATGGCGGAATTGGTTTTATAATCATATCGTTTAGGCGGGCGAGAAATATCTCGCCCCACCAATCTGTTATAGGAAAAAATAATCGTGACCCCAAAATCTCTACTTGTCGTACCTGTTTCTGCACCTGTGCAACAAACCACCTTTAATCTGATGAATACCATCCTCGATGCCATTAGCGATGAGGGCGAAAATTTGCAACATGGCGATGTGTTGGCGATTAGCAGTAAATATGCCGCCATCAGTCAAGGGCGCATTGTGGCGCTAGATGCGGTGCAAATCACCCCACAGGCGCAAGAAATTGCCACCCGCTATCACATGAATCCGCAACTCACCCAATTGGTCATACAAGAAGCAGACCATATTTTTGGGGGAATCACCCACGAATTTAATGGGGTACAAGTGGGATTTTTGCTCACCCATAAAAATGGGGTTATCTCGCCTAATGCGGGGTTAGACCGTTCTAATATCCCCAGTGGGCAGGTGGTTTTATTGCCAAGTGAGCCGTATGCCCTCGCGGAACAAATCCGTCTGGCAATTTTTGACCGTCTGGGGATTAAAGTCGGCGTGATTTTGACCGATAGCTGGTTGATGCCCGGTCGTTGGGGGACAACAGGTGTGGCAATTTCTACCGCAGGCTTTCACCCCATACAAGATGAACGGGGCAAGCCCGATTTATTTGGCAATCCGATGATGGTCACACAACGCGGTATTGCCGACCAAATTTGTACCTGCGCCCAAATGGTTATGGGAGAGACAGCAGAAGCCCGTCCGATTGCCATTGTTCGCAACACAGACGTTATCATGACCGATGACCGCATTAATGTTGAAGATGTGGCAATCCCGTGGGAAACGTGCATTTATGTGGGGTCATTGACCAAAGGCGCATTATAATCCCCATACTATATACCTGTTTGCACATGCCGATAATCGGGGTTAAAATGAGTGAAATTATTTGATATTTTGAGAGAAAGCAATTAACTCATGGCAGATAAAGCGAATATTTCATATCCCGATGTATTTGGACATATCACCGATACAGAACGGGTTACTATAGGCATGGTGCAAGTAGCTCTTGCCACCCGTCCGCGTATTGTGCAAGCAGGACGACAATTTGAGGTGATTTTGCTCATGCAAAATACCAGCGATTCCCCCACAGAGATTACCGTCAGTCTCCAATTGCCAGAAAAAGACCATGCAGGCAAAAAAGGGCGCTTTATTATGGGGCAAGATAAATTGGTGGTGGGGCTTGGGGCGGCAGAAGTGGGTTATGCCATGATGCCCATGTCTACCATGCCCGATTGTGCGGTGGGCGAAAATTATATGATTGGCATGGATATTTCTGTCAAAGTGAGCAATCCAAAAGCCAACCGTGTGCGCCCCAATAGTGGCGGGGTAGCCTTTAATCCGCAAAAAGTCACTGATGAGATAAAAGAAAAAATTGAGGACTTGCGTAAACTCAAATTTTCCACCCAAAAACGTGGTTTTTTGCGTGCCACCGCCATCGAGACCCCCATCACCGTCATGGAAGGCAAAATTGGCAAACCCCCTAGCCTACAAGCCCAATGGGTCAGCCTATGGACACTGGAAAATCAAGAGGACAGCGAAATTTTGCTTGATAAATACAGCGAAATTATCAAGCTCAAAGTGTTGCCATCGCTCAAAAAAGAACGCCTATATGAGCCATTACTCGCCAAAACCATCGAGACATTCCGCAAGGCAGGGTATCCACTCACACCGATTGAAGCGAGTTGCACCGCCCGTCTGATGACGCTCATCCTCGAATTTGCCCATCCCAGTTCAAAATATGGGAGCATCGTGGCGGGCGAATTTGATGTGTCGGGTATGTTCAAAATGCGCGAAAAAGATAAAAAAGCCCAACTCACCGATACCAGCGAGATACATATCGCCCTGCCAAAATGGTTGCAGGGGTATCTAAAAATTTTAGTCCAAGATGAACGCATGGGCGGGGTTGCGCCCAAAGCCATCCCCCACTTTTTGTTTGATGATTTGCTCACCGATGCCCTAAGCTATGCCTTTCGCCTTGTTCAGCGCGATAGTGGCGAAAATCTGGGGACCGATGAAGATATGGCAGAATTTGCCGAGATTATCGTCACCAAGCTCAAGACCAAAGGCGAGATGGATTTTAGCTATGCCTATTTGCCGTTGATATTAGGCGGAATTATCGTCACCGACCAAGTGCTGTTTCCAAACGAAAAACTGGCAGACATCATGAAAGAGATGCGGACGATGGTCGAAGCGCGTGAAAATGAGCGCAATGAAGAAAATGAAGCGGTGTTCCGTATGGCAGAGTTTGTCTTGGCACAGACCCTCAAAAAATATGGCATGTTAGATAATCGGATATAAAGCACCTGCGGGCGACATAGATAACTGTGTCGCCCTCATAATGAGAGGAAATATGATGCAAGAAGTTATACGTTGTGAATCTTGTGAGGGGTATGGCTGGTTTGAAGATGAATTTACAGGCGAAGCAGGTGATTGTGATTGGTGTGATGGGGTGGGTTATGTCTATCGGGTCAATGGGATGGATAAAAAAATTCCTGCCGCCGATTATGGCGCGGTAGCCGATACACTCGAACATCTCGAAGAAACGCGCCTGCGTGAACTAGGCTATCAGGGGACGGCTAAACACCCTCGTGACCAAGCCATCCGCAACCAAACAGGCGATGACTCGCTATAAGTACATAAGGCATGACGCGCACCATGCCCGCACACCATTATTTGTCTTGTTGCGCCAAACTTCTATGAAATTCGTTGATGAACATCAATGCCTGCGCCATATTATGCACAATGCGCTTGCGTTGTTCACCAGGGGTAATATTCATGGCGATGCTCACTTGTTGTTCTTGGCTGACCGATTTGACAATCATTGCCACAGGCATACGGCTTAAATCAATTCGGGCATTAATCGCCATAGACCCCTTTTGAGTAGAAGTGAGGTTGCTCAGGGTGAATTTTTGCACATCGCAAAAATCGTATACCACCCCGCGCACACCAGATGTCCCGCGTGTTTCTACAGAATGAAATAACCACGCATACATTTTAAGTGTGCTTTGTGCGGTGAGTTCTTTGTGATATGAGACCAATATCAGCTCATTGCGACTATCATAAGTAATTTTGAGGGTGGGAGTATTCAGTGGCTCTAAATCGGTTGGTTTTAATATTTCATCGGGCATAGTAAACCTTTCTAAAAAAATATTTTTACTTTGTTGATATTTAGTATAGCGCACTTTGCATTTTGTATGGTTATAAGATCGTTAGTCTGATGATTTATCATCAATCGGACCGATATGCGCCGTCCGATAGCCAAACGGATAGGTGCGTGTTGCCCGATTGGTCAGCCGATACGGGGTTTTTCGTGGTGGCGTGAGCCGTATTATCTGCCGTAGCAAATGCAACCCATAATGTGACCCCATCCGAAAGATGCTGGCGGGTTTTTCATAGCCAAACGCCTCACGCAAAGGCTCATCGAGCAGGCTATAAATCACTTGTCGGATAATGGGATGTAACGGTTTGGGATACCACCCCAAAAAAACACGCATAGTCGCCTCTCCCACTTGGTGATTGGTCGCCGTATAGCGAAAATTCTCACGTTCATAAGCGATATTAAATGCCTCAAATTCGGCATAGGTCGGGGGAATGTGTTTGATATTCATGCGCGTGCCGACCTCACGCCAAAAATAATAACTCGCAAGGCGTTCTGTGTTGTGTACCTCGCGCCAGCCATAACGCTCATTCCAACGAATCGGCTCATAGATGAAGGTGGATAGCACATATAAAAAATCTTCGTTGCTAATATCAAAACGCCCGTGTAGCCGATTCATCTGCTTAATGGCGACGCGTCCGCGCTCACTGTCATATCCATATTCGACAATTTCAGCGATGATAAGCGCCGTATCGTCATAACGCCGTTGACCATGATGCTCAAATTGGGCGGTTTTTGCGAGTAACTCCGATATACTCGGCACGGCATAGGTGCGAAACAGGGCAAATTCGAGGGCGCGTTGTGTGAGCCACGGATATTCATAAGCACCTGTCAGAAAAACAATTTGTTGATTATCAGTGATGGGGTCGAGTTGCTTCACTTGGTTAAGGATGGCATATCTGGACATAAAATTTCCTGTCATATAGCGATATAGTGAGTATAAATCAAAACGGGCAGAGCGCCTATCACCCTACCCGTCCATATATACCTATCATGTAGGCAAATTTTACAAAAAAATTAGACGGTGGCAGTTTCTTCGACTGCCACCGCTTCGATATCGAGGCTCACCTTGATATCTTTGCCCACAAGCCAGCCACCTGCTTCGAGTGCAACGTTCCATGTGAGTCCAAATTCTTCACGGCTGATGGTGGTGGTAGCAGAAAAACCTGCGCTGGTCTTGCCAGTGAATGGGTTCTTTTGTTCCCCAATGAATTCCACTTCCAAAACAACCGATTTGGTGGTTTCGCGGATGGTCAATTCACCAGTGACTTTGGCGTGGGTGGGATTGACCAGTTCCACATTTGTGCTTTTGAAGGTGATTTCTGGGTGATTTTCGGCATCAAAGAAATCGGCGCTACGCAGGTGATTATCGCGGTCATTGATACCAGTCCAGACGGTAGCGGTTTTGATGCTGGCTTCTACATAAGAAGCGGCGGGGTTTTGTGCATCAAAGTTCAATTTGCCACTGACATCCTTAAAGCCACCGCGCACGTTGCTAATCATCATGTGACGAACAGAAAAATCGGCGTTGCTGTGTGTGGGGTCAAATACCCATTCCATGTTTGAATCTCCTCGTTATTTTTCATATAAGTGGACTCTAGTCCGTTTTATTTATCATACGCCAGATTACCTCATTTGTTGAATAAGAGAAGTATTAGAAATTTTTTCTGGGGGATATAAAATCAAAAAGGCGCAACAGTGTGCGCCTTTTCGATAGGTTCAAATTGAGATTGGTCTGTCTATACGGTTACGCGATGGCAGGCAACAAAGTGACCGGGTTCCATCTCGACCAATTCGGGGTCTGGTTCACGATAGCAATAATCCATCGCAACTGGGCAACGGGTATTAAAATTACACCCTTTGGGGGGATTGGCAGGGCTTGGGACATCACCACCCAAAATAATCCGTTGGCGTTTTTCTTCGACACTAGGGTCTGGCACAGGCACAGCAGAGAGCAATGATTGGGTATAGGGATGAAGTGGGTTATCATACACCAAATTGGTGGGACCCAGCTCGACAATTTTGCCCAAATACATCACTGCCACGCGGTCACAAATATGACGCACCATACTCAGGTCATGAGCGATGAATAAATAGGTGAGGTTGAGTTCTTTTTGCAGGTCTTCTAGCAAATTGACCACCTGCGCCTGAATGGACACATCCAGCGCAGAAATGGGCTCATCGGCAACGATAAACGATGGATTGAGCGCCAACGCACGGGCGATACCAATGCGTTGCCGTTGCCCACCCGAAAATTCATGTGGGTAACGATTGATATAAAATGGATTTAAGCCCACCTTGACCAGCAATTCTTCGACAAATTGACGACGGTCTTTTTTGCTCATCACATTGTGGATGATAAGTGGTTCACTGACAATATTGCCTACCGTCATACGAGGATTGAGCGATGCAAATGGGTCTTGGAAGATAATTTGCATACGGCGACGAATCGCACGCAGGTCATCACCGCGCAAGGTGGTGAGTTCTTGACCCTCAAACATGACCGAGCCAGCCGTTGGGCGATAGAGTTGCAATACGGTTCTGCCAGTGGTACTTTTACCACAACCAGATTCCCCCACCAACCCCAATGTTTCGCCTTTATACACATCAAAATCTACCGAATCTACCGCCTTCACCGCGCCGACTTGCCGTTGTATGACAATGCCAGAGGTGATTGGGAAGTATTTTTTTAATCCGCGCACACTCAAGATGACTTCACGTTGTTGCTTGGTCTCTTGTGAAGAAGTGGCTACTTTAGCTTCCATATTATGCTTTCTCCATTTCGTGTTTCTTGCGAAGGGCGGGCAAATCGTACCATGCCGCCACCATATGACCAGGGACGCTATCTTCAACTTGGCGCAGGGGTGGTATTTCTGTAAAACAGCGTTCCGTGCGGTATAACGGATTGCGTGGGGCAAACGAATCACCGACAGGCTCAATCCGCATATCGGGTGGTGAACCTTCAATTTGGGTGAGACGCTCACCATCGCCCTGTGCATCTACACGCGGGAGTGAATTGAGCAGACCCAGTGTATAGGCGCTACGGGGATTTTGGAATACAGCCCGAATGGGACCACGCTCCACAATACGACCCGCATACATCACCTGAACACTATCAGAAATACCCGCCACAACACCCAAGTCATGTGTAATCCAAATCATTGCCATCTTGAGTTCATCACGCAACTTTTTGACCAGTTCAATAATTTGTGCCTGAATGGTCACATCGAGCGCGGTGGTCGGTTCATCGGCAATCAACAATTTGGGGTTACACGACAACCCAATGGCAATCATCACCCGTTGGCGCATACCACCCGAAAATTGATGTGGATAATTTGCCAAGCGTTTGCGTGCATCGGGAATACCGACCATATCGAGCAATTCGGTGGCGCGGCGATCTGCTTGTGCCTGATTCATCCCCAAATGCAATTTTAGACCTTCAGTGAGTTGTGTACCAACCGTTAATACGGGATTGAGCGAGGTCATGGGGTCTTGGAATATCATGGCAATTTCTGCGCCACGCACCAAACGCATTTCTTCTTTGCTCAGTTTGAGCAGATCGCGCCCCTGAAAATTAACAATTCCACGTTCTATTTTGCCTGGGGGCATGGGGATGAGTCCGAGCATGGACAAAGCATGAACACTTTTGCCACTACCACTCTCGCCCACAATACCCAGTGTTTCACCTTCGTTTAAGGTGTATGAAACACCATTAACCGCATAAACGATACCTTCTTGCGTATGAAATCGGGTAACAAGGTCATTGACCTCTAATAGTACACCCAAGGTCGCACCCTCCTTATAAAAAAACTACATTATCATTTGTTTAAACTCATGGAGCAAATTATAACAGCAATTTCATGTAACTCAAAATCCAAAATGTGGGGTTTTCTTCATTTTTACCCACAAGGCAATCATCCTTAATAAAAAAGATTCATTCAGTAGATTATGGCGCAGATTCTGAATGTAACCATGTAAGACCTTTTGTGCCATCGGTAAAATAACGTTGCTTAAAGGTGGGAGTACGCCGATTAAACTTATTGCCAAAAAATACCATGACTGTTTCGATAAAACCGTTGCTAATCAGCACCGCCGATACACCGCGCACACTCGTTTGGTTGATGACGGGTATCACTTCGTTAAGTCGTTGCCGAAAATAAGGGGTGAGGCTCACATCGGGCGTAGATAAGTCGTGCAAAACCTTCATGGGAAGGTCTAAATCCCAATTGTTTAGCATAAGAATATTGGTATCTATATACGCATCAACCGTCTCGCGCCGACAATCTGTTAACTTAAATGTGAACGTTTCGCCGTCATTAAACCATTCGAGGGTAACACCCCCGCCGAGTGATGTTGGACCTTTAGTGGTTTTGGGCGGTATGCTATCTGGTAAGGTTTTTTGTGTTGGGTCTATCATGATGTTATCTCACAAGAAATAGTTTAACAAGTATGCAGATAATAACGTATTTAGACCTAAAAAACAACATTTATCATACCCGAATAAGGGTAATCGCATCAAAATAGGTTTAATCATATTTTATTTTTTGTGGCTGACATACGAGCCTAAAGGCTCTAGTACAGCCATTACATCCCTCAAAACGGGTATGTACGTAATGG
>DAOTUO010000006.1:0-4815 GCA_034436595.1 Anaerolineae bacterium
ATACATTGGTACGTGACGGCAAAGCAAAGGTGATTGGTGGCAAGGCGACTTTTGTGGCACAGGTGGGCGATTTATTGGTGATAGAGACCCCTGGTGGTGGCGGTTGGGGGAAATAGGATTTAGGCGTGTTCGAGTTCATCCAACAATTCATGAATGGGGCGACCTTCATCTCCACGAATTGCCTCTAAAAAGGCTTGTTTCAGATTCGCTAAAATTTCTTCATCGGTGTGTTCATCATCTTCTGCCACATCCGATAATGCCGACATGCTATAGGCTTCTAACGCCATGTCGTGCTGAGTGGCTTGAGATTGTAATTTTGCCAATAAATCATCCGATAGATTGAGGGTGATGGTCGTCATGAATAGTTCCTTTCATGATGTCTTTTCATCATTATAGCCGATTTTTGGCAGTGATATGTCAGACTATCTATCATCTGGGTGTATTTCATATTGGGGGCAACCTTATCTATTCTTGTGGCTGACATACGACCCTAAAGGGTCTAGTACAGCCATTACACCACCCAAACAGGCAAAATCGTACTAGCGGATTAGCGCAAAGCGCGTATATCCGCCATAAACCCAAAATCTTTCGATTATAAAATACCTTTTGCCCCAAATTGAAACGCACACCTATCATCTCACCACATAAAACCCTATCAGATAACTCCGTAAATTGGGGCGGTGACGTAGCCGATGCGTCACTTTTATACCCGCTTGGGTGTCTATCCAGTAACCATTCACCACCAGGGGTCATGGCTTCACCCCCAAACCGTCTAATAGGGCATCTAAACCCGCCAGTAACGCATTTACAGAGCCATCATTCATGAGGGTATAATCGGCAATGGCGATGGGTCCGCCTTTTTCGATATTTTCGATTTCGGCATAATCGCGCATTTCGGCTTCATGGGCGGTGAGCGGTCTATCGGGGCGGTTGGCAAGGCGGGCATGGCGCATTTTGCGGGGCGAAAAAATAGCGATGAGTATCATGTCATCGCCTAAAATGGGGCGGAGGGTCTTATATTCGCTAAAACTATATAATCCGTCTATGATAATGCTATTATGCGTCTGGAGGGCTGTTTGCAGATGAGGCAAGGCACGCTTAGCAATGACATCCATGCCATCTAATGCCCGAAATTCCTCACGTACCGTCCGTTCATTTTCTGGGGTGATGGGCAATCCGCGCCGTGTCACTTCATCGGTGACAATGCTACCAAACCGAAATTGATAAAATCCGCGTGATTCAAGATGCTTGGCACAAATCGTTTTGCCAGAGCCAGCCATACCAACGAGTGCAACGGCGCGGGGTGATTTTGGGGTCATAGGAATAAATCTCTCTCTAGGTGAAATCGGTGTATCCCTATTATAGCCGAATTTTTGTGCTATTGCGAGGAAAATTTGTGAATTTTTCAGAAATTCGGCATGATTATATAAAATTACCGCACCATTTGAGGAAACCATTTTATGACCGCCACAGATAATCTGCCCATTGCAGGCAGAGACGACCAACTCACACGGATTCAGAGCCAACTCGCCAATGCCCCACAAGAGCCATTAGTGGTGATTGGGCGCAAATCCATTGGCAAGACATTATTCTTACACCAACTCGCCACTATCACCCCGCCCCATATCATCCCGATTATTATCGCGCTCACCAGCATAGATATAGACGATGAATCGCACTTCTGGGTAATGACCAGCCAGCATATTGTAGAGGTACTAGAGGCGCATGGCATTGGCATTGCCGATATTCCCCTCAACGAATCGGGGCGGGTGTGGTTTGTGGATGGATTTTTTCCTGCGGTGGTCAGAGCCATGCGCCAGCGCGATTTATTGCTGTTATGGGATGATGCTCATCGCCTACTAGACAATAACTTGCCCGATGATATTTTTTCGGCGTTACGTGGTTTGTGTTCGGCACAGGCGCAAATGATATTCGCATTTGATATTGCCTATGAAGATAGGCTAGGACAGTTTATGCCATTCATCATCCAAAAACACCAATTGCGTCTGGGCAATTTGTCGCGGACGGGCTGTGAGACGATATTGCGTAGCCATTTGGACAGCATTGGGGACGATATGATAGAGGCGATATATGTGGCAACAGGCGGACTTCCGCATCTTGTTCAACGTTATGGGGATGAAATGGGGGGGGAACATGCCAATATAAAGACCATGAACACGGTTGTATATGACCAGTCGGTCAAAGATTTTTTGGCGATGTGGTCTGCCTGCACACCCGATGAACAACTCGTCCTCACCGCCATCGCCGATTTATTTTATGATGACCCATTACGACCAATCCTCACCACCACCATCGCCACATGGTCGGTTCAGAGTGATTATTTGCTCGATGAAACCGCCATCAATGCCGTCCTACGCGGATTGCTCTATGCCGAATTTATCCGCATCAGCAATCATCAAATTGCAGTGAATGGTGACCTTTTTCGCAAATGGTTACTCGAAAATGCGCGGATTGTGGGCGATAAATCTCAAACAAGTCAAGCTATCCCCATGAACCTGATTATCGGGGGAATCATCATCATTGGCATCGCCATCCTACTCCTATTGGCATCATTCGGCGATACAACCAGTAGCAGTGGCATCATCCCGACGGTGACTATTTTGCCATAGGGTGTTTTTTATCACCCACCAAACAATTTAATTTCGCAATGAATCAGTTCATCCGTCTCTGGGATGACAGTGGGACATACTGCCAATAATTCGTCGTTACGGCGCACCTCAAAAGTGTCGCCTGCGACCTCACTCAACCAAATAGAACGGGGTGTGCGGATATACCCCTGATTAAAGGTGCAAAAATCGGGCAATGCCAATGCGGTAAATGGTTGGTCTACGATCTGAAAACAATCTACTTTTCGCATTTGCGCTAGGCGAACGGAACGCACAACCACCCGTAGCCATTCATTCGATTCAAATTGTTCGCCATCCGATACGCGTGTAAAACTGATATTGGTCAAATCGAGGGTGACAGCCTCATCAGAGGCACGATTATACGCTACCAACATTCGCCCATCATAATAGAGCAGTAATTCGGGTTCACCCATATTGAGCGCATCTATATGGGGGGTGGCGGTGGGCGGAATTTGCGATGTTTTATCATCGGTAGGCGTGAGCGATGGCTCACCATCATTGCGCCGTTGCGGGGTGTTATTCGACACAACCCCACCATTCGCCTCATCGGTATTTTGGGTGCTATTACCACCATTATTCATAGCAATTTGTGTAGTAATCGCGCCATTATCCCCAGTGGGTGAATTAGAATTGCCCAAAATCACCGCTACTAAGGCAAAAATGGTCAAAACCACCAATAACGCCACCCCCATCACCAAAAACCGCCCTGTTCTGCGTTCTTGTTTTGGAATAGCGACCGGTGATAACCGTTTGGATGTGGTGGGACGTTTTTCTTTATCGGGCATCAATGCTGTGTTCAAGACATCTCTGGCAGTGGGAGAATCTTCTGTGACCGCCCCCAATTTGCTAGGACGTAATAATGATGAACTCCGAGAAGCCGTTGGTGGCTTATTGTTGGTAACATTATTTTTAAGCGCGTCTGGTTGGCGCAGTCGGCTAGACATATCACTATTAGACACCGTTTTATCGCGCTCCAAATCATCGGTATCCTCTAGCACATTGCCCATGAAGGCGGCTTCTAGCGCGGTAGCAAAGGCATTGCCCGTGATATGACGTTTGCGCGGGTCTTTGTCTAATGCCTTGAGCAATACCGATTCAACACCAGGGGTAATGCGCGGATTGATTGTGCTAGGGAGCGGTGGCGGGTCGCTGATGTGTTTGAGCGCCACACTCATGGCAGACGCATCTTCAAACGGCACGCGCCCCGTGAGCATTTCATATAACACTACACCCAACGAATATAAATCGCTTTGTGTCACAGCCTGAGCAGATGATATCGCTTGTTCTGGGGCGATATAATGCACACTGCCAAAGGTGTTGCCCAATGTACCCTCTTGAGCGCTGAGTGCCAAGCCAAAATCGGTGAGGACAGCATGACCATCACCCGTCACCATAATATTCGATGGCTTCACATCACGGTGAATGACACCATTTTTATGCGAATAGTCGAGTGCTTCGGCAATATCGCGGATAATCCACATGACTTGTTTATCTGACATCGTTTTCTTTTGGCGGTTATATTCTTTGATAATCTCGCGCAGGTCATCACCTTCGACAAAACCCATCGCCATATAATACAGATTATCCAATTCCCCAAACTGAAACACGCTCACCACACACGGATGATTGATACGGGCAATGGCACGCGCTTCACGTAAAAATCGCTCGCGGTATTCGCCTTCATCTTGGCTTGCCAGCAGATTGGGTTCAACCACCTTAACCGCGGCAAAGCGTTGTAGTGACGAATCGTATCCTTTATAGACACGCGCCATACCCCCCTGCCCTAATAAGGTTTGTATTGTGTAATCCCCTAATTGCCGACCTATAAGCATATCACCAGACATAAAGAACCGCCAAACTTCACATGAATAATTGCCTTCATACTATTATAGCCAATGTATACCCCAAAAGAGAACACTTTGATACAATTGCAAAAAAATTGATACAAGTTTTTGTGGTTAGAAATATTTTATAATCATCAATTTATTAATATGGGAGAAAAAAGAGGCATATCGGGTTTGATATGCCTCTTTATAAAAACTTATGGAACACCTATTTTGAATTCAAATGATTTTCAAATTTCAATGGATAAGCATTTTCAAGTCAATTATCAGCTTAAATCACCCCTATCCCCCCAGCCCCCTTATCCCCACTGCGTGGAGAAAGG
>DAOTUO010000007.1:0-14314 GCA_034436595.1 Anaerolineae bacterium
ACCGTCAACGGGGATGGTAGCTTTAGCGTCAATAACCCCACGCTCAACGGCACATTCACCTTCCTCTATCGGATTCAAAACGTGGCTGGCTTCTCTGATGCCATCGTCACCGTCACCATCCAAGAAATTCCCATCGCCCAAGACGACACCTTCAACACGGGCTACACCCAAGATGTCTCTGGCTACACCATTTCTGGGAATCTGACCGCCAACAATGGTGCGGGTGTGGATGTCCTCGGCTTGCCACCCGCCAGCATCACATCGCTTACGGGCGGGATTGCGGGGACAGCCCCAGTCACACAAGCCTTTGCGGGCGGTTCAATTACCGTCAATGCCGATGGCACATTCACCCTGACCAATGCCGATAGTGGCACCTATACCTTCACCTATACGCTGGATAACGGCATTGGCACCGATACCGCGCTGGTGACATTTGTCGTGGACGAAACCATCACCGTATCCGCCACCACACCCGTTGATAGCGCGATTAATGTCCCGCTCACTAGCGATGTGGTCATCACCTTTGACGAAGCACCAACCCTCAACGGGTCTTGGTTCACCATCGTGTGCGGGGCGACCAATATCACCACCGCCAATAGTGCGGTGGGTTTGGTCGGCAATATGGCAACCATCAACCCAACGCCTGTTTTACCCACCAACGAATTGTGTACTGTCACCGTTTTGAGCAGTGCGACCAACGGCGTGACCGATGCTGATGCCAACGATGCACCCGATTTGCTGGACGGCAATAACGATGGGCTAACAGGTGATAATTTCGTCTTTAGTTTCACCACTGTGGACGATGCACCGCCGAGTGTGACCAGCGCCGAAGCCGAAGTTGGCGGGTTATTCACCGCCCTGCCATTGGGTGTTGGGCAATTTGCCGATACCGACACCGATTTGCGAATTACATTCAGTGAAGCCGTCACCGTTGCGGGCAATTGGGCAGAATTAGACTGTACTGCTACAGGTGTTCAAGATGTAACATTTGGGTTAGCCGTCACCGATGCTGACCCCGTGTTCATGCTCAATCCTGCCACCAATTTAACCCCTAGCGAAAGTTGTACACTGACCATTTTTGCCATACAAGTGGCAGATGAAGATGCACCAATCCAAAATATGGTTACGGATGCGGTGTTCACATTTATTGTGGCAGATGTCCCACCACAGGTATTACCGCCAACCGTGCCAATTAATGGCGCGACTGTGCCAAATAACCAAGCCGTGACGATTAATTTCACCGAAAATGTGAATATTACCGCGGGTGGTATCACATGGACATGCAATGCCGTCCCCGTGCCATTCACCCCTGCCCTGCCCGCATCAAATGTAAATACCATCACGCTCACACCCACAGGCGCATTGACCAACGGGCAAACCTGTACAGTGACACTCATCTCGACACTCATCACCGATTTCGATGTGGCAGACCCACCCAATGAATTGGATGGAAACTTTAGTAACGATTTGGTGGATGGTGATGCCGATAATTTCGTCCTCACCTTCACCGTGGATGCACAACCATCCCTAACAGGTGTACAAGCCGAATTGAGCAATCTCCTCACGGCAATCTCACCGCCGACCATCTTGGCGGATGTGGATAACGATACCAGCATCGTCCTGACCTTTAGCGAAGCGGTGAATAACCTCGCAGGGGTCACTGTGACCTGTACCACAGGCGCACCATTGACCACGAATGGCGGTGGCTTGAACACGGCGGGCAACGGCTCTGCAACGCTCACTATCACCCGCACTGCTGGCACGTATGCGGGCAATGATACTTGCGCGATTAGCTTCACACCTGCACAAATCACCGATGTGGATGCTTTCGACCCGCCCGATACCCTCGTGCCACCTGTCCCCGCAATTTATGAATTTACAGTACGCGCCACGGCTAATGACGATGCCTATACCATCACGCCACACCTCACCTTCACCAGTCCGTTGAGTGTGCGCGACAATGATGACCCCGCCAATACCACTGCCATTACGGGCTTTGGGGCAACACTCGGCACTGCCAACGGCACTGTCGCCAATGGCACAACCGTTGGCGTATCCAATTTAATCACGATTGCGGGCGGTGGTCGGGTGTATATGAACCCCGATGGCACATTCGTGTTCTATCCAGATGCGGGCGTATCCACAGGCACAGCATCCTTCTTCTATACCATCACAGGAGGCGATACCGCACAGGTCAACCTGAATTTCGATGGTCAAGAATTGGTGTGGTTTGTCAACCTAGCCACACCGACCTTGTGTATTATCCCCAATAATATCGGCACACAAGCCTGTCCAGATAGTGATGTTACCATCATCGAAACACAAGACAGCGCCAACGACACGATTTATTTCGCCCAAGCAGGCGCGGATTATTTCTGTGAACCTCTCACCCTAGAAATAGGTGGGCGCGTGGTTGGCGATGGGTCTACCTCTACCTTAGCAACGGTCAGCGGTGTCACACCCGCCCTAGGCAGTAGTTTCCCAACTTTCACAGGGACGCATCCTGTCTTGAACAATGCCCCTGGTGATTGCATCACCTTATCCAGTAATAACCGCGTTGATGGCATCACCATCCGCGATACAACAACGGGTTATGCCATTGCCAGCGCGGTCAATATCGGCGCCAGTTTTGCTGACCGCACCAATATCATCGGCACGGGTGGTATTTTGAACCTTGTCGGTGGCGGGACACTCACGGGCAATTTCGCCAATTTGTCGAGTGCCTCACACACGGCGAGTCCGATTAATCTCGTCAATATGGCAGGGACAATCACCACCACCACAGGCGCTATTACCAACGCCGCCAATGCCGATGTCATCGCCGTAAGTGGCGGTACAGTTTCACTAACGATGTTCCCAACCGTGAGCAAAACAGGCGGTACAGGCGCGTTGCTCAATGTGACTGGCGGTCACGCCGTAGGCACGCTCAATTTCTTGAGCGGCATCAGCCATTCCAGCGCGACGGGCGGTGGTGTTCAGTTCAATAATGCTGATGGTATCTATATTGTCAACGGCAATCTGGCTATCAGCGCAGGCACGGCAGGCGTGCATATAGACAATGGCTCGGCGGGGTCGGTGACATTCGTCTCGGCGGGGTCATCTATCACAGGTGTGAACGGCATTTCGTTCCGTGTGAATAATAGCTTTGCATCCGCCAGTTATGCGGGGTCAATCACCCACACATCAGGAGTTACCAGTGGCATCCAAGTGATCGACGGCACTGGCACAATTTCTTTCGATGGCAATGTCCAAATCGGTACAGTTCCATCGCCGATGCTCACCGGTGTCGGTGTGTTATTAGATAATACAGGCGTGACAAACCTCATCTCCTTTGCCAACCTCAATATCATCTCAGGCATTAATGGTGGTATAGGCGCACAGGCATTTGTGAGCCAAACCAGTGGGCGTATCGCCGTTACAACGGGTGCGCTGGTTTGTGATGGCACTATCGGCGCAGATAATCACTGTTTCGATGTGAGCAATACGACATCCAGTGGTGTGACCTTTGCCTCTATTTTGTCTGACCATAATGATGGTGGTGAAAGTGGCGGTGCGATTTTCCTCAATACCACCCCTGGCACGTTCACTTTCCAAAATTTTGCCACTATGACGGGCAACAATGCCGGTATCATCCAAGCCGCCGCTTTTGGCACGCTCAACGTTGGGACAGTATCACCGGGGAGTATGACGACCTCTAACCGCCCTGTCTTGAATATCAATAATGGGGCTATCAATATCAATGCCACTACTAGCAGCACGACTAATAGCCCAACACATGGCATTAGGTTAATTAGTTTATCTGGCACAGGTCTAACCGTAAGCGGGACAACCATGTTAGACCTCGCAGTCGGTGCAACTGGCAACGGTATTTTGATGCAAGATATCACAACGGGGATATATAATTTTAGTACCGTCTCTACCGTGACTATCACCGACCGTACCAATGAAGGTATTTACCTCAATAATGTGGATGGCGGCGCCGTGGCATTTGGCAATACGACCATCAATAACCCCACAGGCGCAACTGAATCCGCCGTACGCGCAGAAAATGGTAGCAGTAGCGTCGCTTTTGCCCAAGCCAATATCAATCAGGGTAATAGTGGTACCCACGAAGGATTTACAGATGCTTTTACACCCAGTGCAGGCACGGGTGAGGCTGATGCCGTGTACTTTAACGCCCAAACAGGCGGTCTCACGATTAGCGGTGGCACGATTCAAAATGTGGCTGATGATGGCATTGATATTCGTGGCTCAACAGGCTTGGTATTGAATAATGTCACTATCACCAATACGGGTCTAAGTCCTACATCGCCTTGTGGGGGTTGTAATAGTTCTGGTGTGCAAGGGTTTAATCTCATCGGCACGGTCACCGTGAACAATTCGAGCTTTACCAACGGGCGCATCCGCAATTTCTATGTCAGCAATACCGCAGGCGCACTCACCTTTACCCTGAACACCTCTACCTTCGATGATACCCGCACGGGTGGCGTTGGTACAGATAACCTGCAAGTGTATTTAGGTGGCACAGCCAGCGCCAATATAGACATCAACGGTGGCACATTCACGCGCTCGCGTACCAATCAAATTGAAGTGACAACACGGGATACCGCCAATGTCAACCAACTCGACATCACGGGCATCACCATGAATCATCTGGGTGCCGATAGCTCTGGTATCAGCATCAACGGTCTTGGAAATTCAAACATTGCGTTCAATGTGGCAAATAACCCCACCCTATATAGCCAAGACGAAAATGTCATCGCCATTAGTGCTGGTGAAGATGCCGACGTGCAAGGGCGCGTGATAGGTAACCCCGATATGCGCTTTGTCACTGATAGCCTTGGTGGGTCTGTTTTTAACATTATGCGACTGCTATCTGATGGGTTAACTTCAACCGTCACTGTGTTAATCGAAAATAACATCATGTCGTTAAACAACGGCACAGATGGTATCAATGGCAACGTACAAGGCACAGGATCGGCGCGGATTAACGCAACCATCAATAACAATAATATCTTTGCCAGTGGCACAGGAGGTATCCCATTAGATGCTATCAACGCCATCGTCAATAGTCAGGACGGCACAAACAAGACATTCTGTTTGACCATAAATGGTAATAATGTCACAGGGATATGGGCAAGAGCCGGACGGGCGCGGTCATTAGACGGTACTGGTAGTGTTAGCTCGATGCAAATCACCGGCTTCAACACCGATTTTGCCACAACATGGCTGGCGCGTGGCAATGTTGGCAGTCCTGTCATTCAATTTGCCCAAGTGGGTGCATACTTAGGGGCGGTGATAGGTGAACCACCCGCTGTTAACTGCCCATCACCCACCAATCCCGGACCATAAAATTATTTTTCTGGGCTGATAGGATTTTCTATCAGCCCATAGCACTCATATCATAGGGACGTGACCATGCGTAAAATAACACTGCTTTTTATCGTTTTGCTGATAACTGCCACCCCCGTCTTTGCCCAAAGCGATGATGTGGATGTGGATATTCCCGATATTCCCGCAGGGCAACAAGTGACCATCACCTATCGCGCCCGTGTGAATAGCACCTTGCCAGTCGGGTTGCAATTCATCTCTGACCAAGGACGCATCACTGTCAATGGCGAGACATTATTGACCACAGACCCGCGTGTCGCTGGCAATAATAACCCCACCCGCACCGCCGTGGGCATTTCTGCCACGGCGCTCCCCGCCACAGGCGAAACCCCGTGGTGGCGCACGATTATTTTTATCGGTGGCGTGGCATTGGTCATCGCAGGGGCTATCACACTGCTCATGGGGCGCAATGTGTTGGCTGGGAAATAACGGATATACGGGGGACGGCAACCATGCCGTCCCTACAGCCTGATAACCGTGTTTTGGGGTCGTAGGGACGCGCTATAGCGCGTCCGCAGGTATTATATTGCCTTTGATTGAAATCATTTGAATTTAAAATCGTTACTCCATACGGACACGCCACTCAACGACACCGCAGACCCGTCCCGCACAAAAACGGGGATTTGGTCTAATGGCACAGGGACGCTGATGGTCGTCTCGCCATCGAACACCTCATGCGTCCACAGTGAGCGCCACCGCCCTTTGGGTAAATAGACCTGCTGGCTGATGATATTGGGATGCACCACCGGCGACACCAATAAATCGCGCCCAAAGAAATAATCATATTCAGAGGCGTTTGCGTCTATCAGATGAACAGCACGCATCATCGGCTGACCTGTTTGGGCAGAAAATTGTGCCTCTGTCCAAATATAATCCATCAATTTTTCGCGGATATTCAAGAAAAATCGGAAGGTCGCAATCACACTGTCATCACCCGTTTGCTCTTGGATATTCCACGGGGTGCGGTCATGGCTTGGGGTTTTATGCGCGTTATACTCTGAGTGATATTGCATCACAGGGCAAAAAGCCGCCATCGCAGTGGCACGCAAATATAATTCTGCACTCGGCAATGCTCCGCTAAAGCCTGCCAAATCCCATCCCCAAAAGGGTATCCCAGAGATTCCCGCCGATAACCCCGCTAAAATCGAATGTTGATAGGCATCCCATGTCGAATTTTCATCCCCCGCCCAATGTAATGGGGCGCGTTGCGAGCCGATGAATCCCGCACGGCTAAATGTGATTGCCTCACGGTATTGATTGGCAAAATCGTAATAGGCTTCGGTGTATAGGCGCGGATACTCGTTCCAAACATCCGCCCCTGTGCGACCATCGGCAAAATGTACATACTCACCCCATAGATGTTCGCCACCATCCGTTTTGAAGCCATCAATGCCAATATCATCCAATAAATATGCCCGTTTGCTAAACCACCATGCTTTTTCTGCCTCGTTGGTCACATCCCACAAATACCCGCCCCGAAACCAAAATGGTCGAATACGGTGCAGGCTACCATCTGCCTCATGCACGCCAAAACCCGCATTTTCGTAATAGGAGCGGTCGGCATCGTGTTGGGGATGCGCGTGGTCGGCTTGTTTGACGACAGGAATTTGCCATAGCAAAATTTTGATATTATTGGCGTGTAGCCAATCCACCATCGCTTTGGGATTTTGCCATTTTCCGCCTTCTGGAAAGGTAAAATCGGCATACCGCAGGGCGCTATCGCCACTCACAGGCGCGTATTGGGCATCGTTCCAAATATAAAAGGTGGTCTCATCGCTCCATGCCTCAATGACAATCACGGCTGGCTGAATATTGTGCGCCAGCGATGCTTTCACTTCCCCCTCAATTTTTGCCTGTGTATTCCACTCGTTACCACTCATCCACAGACCAAAACTCCATTTGGGGGGCAATACCACAGGACCCGTGAGCTGGGCAAATTGCCCGATGATGGCGTATGGGTCTGCATCATCAAACCAGCGTAATGATAGGCGTTGGTCATCACCTAAATCGGCTTCTAATGACCATATATCGGCGCGGGTATGCGCGAGGTCAAATTGCATCCATCGGCTACTTTGCACCCACACGCCATAGCCATCAGACGACAGCAAAAACGGGATGGGCATATACGTGCGCTTGCCATGATTTTTATACTGCTCATAACAGCGCACATCCATGAGTTGTCCGCGTTGATTGAGTTGGTTAAACCGTTCACCCAATCCATAAAATCGTTCATGGGGATTAGACACAAACGACAGGCGCACGCGATGAGCGCGTTCTCCATCGTGTAGCCATTCGATACGGGCGATTTTTGGGTGAGCGGATACTCCATCTTGTGAAATGTGGATGGTATCGCCGTCTATGCTCACGCCCCCACCCTCGCGCCACGCTAATCCGCGCAAAATAATTGGCTCGGTGACGATACCATCAGCCTCTACCCAATAGCGCAACACCTCCCCTGCCGATGGCGCGGTGAGCGTGGCTTGCCACACATCTTGTTCGATACGGATAATACGGTCTAAAAATTCTGCCCCTACCCCATGCTCCAATTCGGGTCGCCAATTGACGCTATGGGTCGCCGATTGCGCTTGTGAAGATTTGCCATCTATCTCATAAAAAACACGCACCGCGTTCACAGCATTGGGTGGACGGGTCACAATCCCCACCGTAAAATTTTCAGATGCCAATGGTTGACGCGGAAACCGTTCTTCTGGCAATTGCTCATAGGGGTGTTCTTGACCGAGTGGGTTATGAATGACAGTTATCATGGGTTAGATTGCCTTTAGGTGTGTGAGGACGATTAAATACATGGCGTGCGACCATAACAGTGGGTTGGCAGATGTCCCCCATTTATCCACCCACGGCTGATAATGTGATGCGTCTAGTGGATGCTCATGGGTTTGCTCTGGCATGTCGCCTGTGGGGGTGGCTTGTTTTTCTACCCATACGATTAGGGCGCGTGCCTCATCTATACGCCCCAATTCCACATATATCCATGCCAACCAGCAGGTGAGCAACAACCATTCGCCACCGCCAAAATAGGTATCTGCCCCATACCGATACACCCCGCCGTATGGATAGTGAATATCGCGCTCAATTTTTTGCAGTGTCCGCATAAAACGCGGGTCATCACTAGCGACCAGCCTATAAGGAAGCACCAGCCATAATAAATTGGCATCTACGGCGGGATTGCCAAAAAATTTCATAAAATGACCATCAGGCGCGACCCCATTATCAAGCGCAAATTGTTGAATCGCTTGTGGCAATTGTGGCGCGACCAAAGCGGGGTCTATGCTATGGACGGCAGATAAACCGCCATACAGCGCCCCTAATGTGGAGAGGTGGATTTCGTTACGAAATTCTTCCCAACAATCATAATTGGGCAAATGCCATAATGCCCCCAAATACTGCACAATCAACGACACGGCGGGGCGCAATTCTGCCCATAATGCGGGGTTATGCTGTTGGCAATGCTGAACTGCCCCCCATAGCCATGCGCCATAGCCATCTAACTGGAAATTGGGCCATTCTTCCTCGCCAAAATCGCTATCGAGTGTGAAGCGTGTGGGCAGATAATCGGTCTCTAGGAGGGATTCTTGGCGCGATATTTTTCCGAGTAGGGCGTGAATCTGTGGCTCATACCGCATAATCGTGTGCGCGACCCATTGATGAAAACGGGTGGCGCTGGCATATTCACCGACACAATCCATGCTATGGGCAATCCACATGCCATCGCGTAGCCACGAATAGCCATATTGCGAGAATGTCGGTGAGGCGACATACGCCCCAGACAGCGCTTGATTGTCTGTGATAATTTTGATACTCACTTGGGTTAAATTGAGTGTGTCTAAATAGGTCATGCGCGTTTTACCATTCTTGTAAAAAAAAGCTGTGCGATATTTGCCCTTTTCCCAAAAAATTGGCGTGGGAGAAGGACACGATGATTGGTGTTAGTAAATAAAAACGGTGTAAACCATTTTTTAATCTGTGGCTGACATACGCACTTTGCGCTAGTCAGCCAGTACAATTCTGCCTATCTTGTAGGTTATAGTGGCTGTAGGAACGTGATTAATCGCGTCCCATGAGTAGCAACTTAAGTTAACTTGACGTATAGGGGCTTGCCATGGCAAGCCCCTACAGTTCCCCAATAGGCAGGTTGTAGGGGCGGTACTAGCGCCAAAGGCGCGTATGTCCGCCCTTATTTTCCCCACCTGACGTTATCTTATTGAATCAGACCATCCAAAATTTCTTTGGCTTGGTCGAGTGCTTCTTGTGCGCTGAGTTCACCGTCCACAACCTGCCCTATCAGACCATTCACGGCATCTTGCATTTCGTTTTGGCGCTCAATCACGGGTGGGGTCACCGGGCTTTCTAATGCCATAAACACCGCTTCACGATTGTCGGGTGGGGTTTGGGTGAGATAGGATTCAAAATATTCGGGTTGGTCGAGTGCGGGCAATTCCCAACCACTTTCGACACGGACAGTCGCGGCGGTTTCACTGGCGGTCAGAAATTCTGCCCAGAGGGCGGCTTCTGCAGGATAATCGGTAGTCGAAGAGACACCCACACCATTGGCAAAGAAGTGATGTGCTTTTTGGTTGATGGCTGGTTCAATTTCGACATTCCACGCAAAGTCGGCATCGGCAAACGCGCCAAACATCCAAATACCGGTCACCAACATGCCCAATTTGCCACTGAGGAACAATTCAGAATCAGATACGCCAGACAGTTGGGCGGCGGTGGGCATATAGCCATTGGTCATGAAGCTAATCATCATTTCGATTGTTTCTACACAGGCCGGCGAGTTGATGGTAGATTCGGTCATATCATCATTAAAGAAGAAACATTCACCATTTTGGGCGGCTTTTTTATAGAATTCCCAGAATTGAACAGGCGAGAATAAGCCCCAAACATCATCGCCCAAGGCGCTAATGGCTTCGGCGGCGACAGTAGCATCTGACCATGTCCATTCGGCGGTTGGATAGTCGAGTTCTGCTTGGTCAAACAGGTCTGCGTTGTAGAACAACAACACGGTAGAAAATGTTTCTGGAAGGGCGAGTTGTTCGCCATTATATTGGAACGCCTCTAGTGCGCGGGGATAATAAGGGGCTTCCCCAGTGAGGTATTCATCAATATTCAGCAAAGTGCCATTGGCGGCATAGGTGACAAAATTTTCGTAGTTGAGTTCAAACACATCTGGCGCATCATTGCCGACCACATCGGCTTGTAGCAGGGTGAAATAGTCGCTAAACGGTGCGCTAGACACTTCAACGGTGATGGTTGGATTTTCGAGTTCAAAGGCGGCGATGATGGTATCCAGTTCTTCTAAATAATCTGGCGCGGCGGAAAAAGTGAAATAGCGGAGCGTCACATTTTCTTGGGCGACAGACGGCAATACGAGTGTTGCAGTCAATAGGAGCATCAGAATAAGGCTTAATTTGCGATACATGATTTATTTCCTCTCATTAAATTACCATACGAAATTTATTAAAACGCATTTCGTTGCGTCACGAAATACCTAACCTTTAATACCGCTAGAGATAAATCCTTGCACAAACCAACGCTGTGCAAACACATAAATCAGCAGTATGGGCAACACTGTAATAATCGCACCCGCCATAATCATATTCCATTCGGTGAGCGAGCGCGGACCAGCTTGTAGGGTCGCCAGCACAACGGGCAAGGTCATCATTTCATCCCGTCGGGCGACAAATAGGGGCCACAGATACGAATTCCATAATCCCATAAACCCAAAGACAGCCAGTGTTGCCAATGCGGGCTTGACCAATGGAAGGTCTATCCGCCAGAAGATAACAAAGTGATTTGCGCCATCCACAAAAGCCGCTTCTTCAAAATCTTTGGGAATCGTTTTGAAGGTCTGGCGCAAGAGAAATGTGCCAAAGGCACTGAATAAACTGGGTACAATGAGCGCGGCATAGCTATTCATCCAATCGAATGACCGAATGAGGATAAATTGGGGGATGACTAGCACCACAGCAGGCACCATCATGGTGGACAGATACAGCAGAAAAACTGTATCGCGTCCGCGCCAATCTATCCGCGAAAAAGCATACGCCGCCATAGATGCCACGACAAGTTGCCCAAATGTGCCGACAACCGCCACAAATAGGCTATTAAAAATCACCCGTGTGAGGTCTATGCGCTCTGCGAGTTTGGTATAACTCTCAAATGTGATAGGGTCTGGGATGAGTTGCGGTGTCGCAGATAAAATGTATTCCTGCGATTTTAGCGATGTACTGAGCATCCATACGAATGGCAATACCGCCAGCATGACCAGCACAAGCATCCCGATATAAGTCAGTAATCTGGGGAGCATATTAGTCTGTTTCATAGTATACCCACCGTTTTTGTAATCTGAGTTGGATAAAGGTGATAAAAAAGATGATGGCAAACAGCACCCACGACATAGCAGACGCATACCCCATGCGGTTATAACGGAAGGCGTTATTCACCACCTCTGTCACGACCACCTCTAGCTGTCTATCGGCGGCACTATCGCGCATGGGCATCAGCCACACTTGCTCAAACATCTGAAAATAATTGATGAGCAGGGTTATCAGCACAAAAAACATCGTGGGAGACAGCAACGGCAAGGTGATATAGCGAATGGATGCCCATCGGCTTGCCCCGTCAATTTCTGCCGCCTCATAATAGGTCTGTGAGATAGATTGCAACCCGCCCAGATAGAGCAAGGCGATATACCCCACATCTTTCCAGATACTGGTGATGACCATCGCATAGAGCGCCGTGTTCGGCTCAAAAAGCCATGCGGGACCCTCAACACCAACCGCCCCCAGACCAATATTAACCAGCCCGTATGAGGGGTTAAATAACCATTTCCAGATGAGCGAAACGACCACCCAAGAGGCAACCACAGGCAAAAATGTCGCTGTCCGCACCACTATCATGCCCCGAATTTTCTGATTGAGAAAAATGGCGAGTGCCAATCCAAGCACAAACACGGGTGGGACATACGCAACGATAAACATCAGGGTATATTGCAAGGCACGCCAAAAACGGTCATCTGCCAACAATTCCTTAAAATTGTCTAGCTCATTAAAACGCGGTGGCGATAGCAAATTCCAGTCATGGAAGGCATACCACAACGAGGACAAGATTGGGAGAACGATAAAAATCATCAGTCCTAGCAAACTCGGTGCTAAGAAGAATATCACCCACCCCCATTTTGACCGTTGATTTAAGTGTGACATGCCATAACATCTTTCATTCATTGAAAAAACTAGGTCAAAAAAATTTATTGGTGCTACTTTTTATCCGTGTTTAGCCCCACCCACATTGTGGATGGATGAACGGACGTGATATATCACGTCCCTACTATTGGTGGCGTTGCGCCTCGATAATTGGTGACTCGAATACTTTGCTAATGACCAAACTCGCCGCCCCACGCGACCATGCTTGGTCGTCTGTGGGTTCAATCACGATGGTCACATCCTCTAATAAGCCGTTAAAGGTATATTTTTTGAGGCTGGTCATCATCGGTTGAATACGATAATCCCCCGCCATTGTGCCTTCTCCGCTAATAATGACCAAACCCGGATTGAGGATGTTGATGATATTCGCCAAACCCATGCCGATATAATGACCACTGATAGCAAGGGCTTGCTTGGCATCTTCATCATCTGCCTGTGCGAGTGCGACCACCTCTTTAAGACTGGTGATAGATTCTTTGCCCCGAATTTGGCGCAGATTGGCGATGAGCGTTGGGTCACACGCCAGTTGTTCTAGCGTCTGCCCCTGTAGGTGTGATTCGTGCTGATGGGTGGCTAACACGGTATGACCAAACTCCCCTGCCCCGCCGCGTGTCCCCTGATAAAGCTGATTGTTGATGACAATCCCCAACCCAATCCCGCGCCCAATGGTCATCACGACAAAATTCTTATGATGTCGTCCCACACCGAATAATTGCTCGGTGAGCGTGAGCGTATTCACATCGTTTTCGATAAAAACGGGGCGCTGTATTTTTTGCTCCAACATATTTGCCAAAGGCACATTGCCCCACCCAAAATAAGGTGAATGATGCACAATGCCTTCATTGGAGTGGATAATTCCTGCCAACCCAATGCCAACACCCAATAATTGCTCTGGCTTAATGGTGAGGGCGCTCAACATCGAATCTATCACCATTTTTAGCACCTCTACCAATTGTTGTGGATTGGCGCGTGCGGGAATGGGGTTCTCTTGGTATCCGATAATCGTAGATTCAAAATTGGTCACAGCGCTCACGACTCTATCTTCCATCAGCTTTAGCCCCACCACATAGCCTGCTTTGGGGTCTAGCCGAATCATCGTTTGCCTGCGCCCACCCGTAAACTCCCCTTCTCCAACTTCCAAAATCCAACCATTGGTGAGCAATTCACCCACAATCCCAGAGACAGACCCAACACTCAAGCCAGAAATCTCGGTCAATTGCTTGCGCGATAACTGACCCTCCCGCCGAATGATATTCAACAGCAGGCTACGGTTCATGGCTTTGATGAGGTCTCTATTACTACGAATAAATGCGTTCACAATAACCTTTTTTCAGTGGATGAAATAAGTTATTTCTAATATAGACTGATTCTTATTTTATGTCAAGGGGTTGCCGTATCTGATAAGGATAATTTTTTTGTGGCTGACCTACGACCCTAAAGGGTTATGGAACAACTATTTTGAATTCAACTGATTTTCAAATTTCAATGGATAAGCATTTTCAAGTCAATTATCAGCTTAAATCACCCCTATCCCCCAGCCCCTGCGGATGGCATGTAAGGCTTGTCCGTAGTTAAAAAGGCAAAATATGATAAAAATAGCGTGTATTTTGCCAGCCGCTGGGCGGTGAACCACTCATCTGTGCTTCTGAAACCCCGTGAACAGGGTTGTTTTGCCTATTTTCATCACAAAAACG
>DAOTUO010000008.1:0-76093 GCA_034436595.1 Anaerolineae bacterium
CAATTCACCAATCATGCCTATGTGGGTGCTGGCACATATACCGTTACCCTCACCGTTGGCGATGGTGTGAACACTGTGGATGTGACCAAAAATGTCGTCATTGAAGCCGTTCAAGCCCCTCCGTATGCAGGTACTGTTCCCGTATTGGATAATATCGGCGAATTAACCCCCGATTTGAATCCAGTCTACAACAATGGACAAACATCGGGATTATCATCTAGTGCTTTCGCGCTGGTTGGCGACCAAACCGCATTAGATCCCAATTTCTTGCGAGCGGCGTTTAACATTGATCCCAACACAAGCAATGCGCTCCAATTGCAGGCAATCATTGACCGATTTAATACCACAGGCAGTTTCACACGGTCAAGCGTGGCAGTAGGCGCATTAACCGCCCAAGATTTACTCAATGTTGCGACAAATCCGTCATGTAATGGTGGTGAAAGCCTACTTCAATGTGAAATGAGACTCGCCAATGGGAGTATCGTTATTGTGAGCGTGGGTTATCAAGATGCGTTGAATGGTTTGGATGCAGGTGCATTCCAATCGCAAATCAACCAACTGATTCAACAAGCGATTGCCAATAATGTGATTCCTGTGTTGATGACCATTCAACCCAGTACAAATTCAACAGCAAACACACTCATCAACGCCTACAATGAGATTATTATCACATCGGCGGAAAGTGCGCGTGTTCCTGTAATTAACACATGGCGGGCATTAAATGATCTTCCCAACCAAGGGCTTGGTGGTGGTGATACACCTAGCGTAGATGGTAATGGTGCAGGTTATCTGAGCGATGTCCCAACCGCTGGTGCAAATGCACGTAATTACTATACACTGGTAACATTGAATGACATCGTGACTACACTCTTTACACCCTGATTGTATAGCGATATGTTTTACACAAAAGACCTCCTCTATGGGGTCTTTTGTGTGTTGCATAGGATTGAACTTATGACATATAATCGCGCTATGAGCCGATTTTTATCATCAAAACCAACTTATCAAGCTATCTATTATGAGATAGAAACCACAGAGGGGTTAGAATTTATTACCCAACAGGAATTAATGCCTTTTGTTCAGAAAAAGGTGGTGAGTGATATTCATGTTTATAAAGGCGCATTGCAATGTATCTGCCACAACCCCACTGTATTACTCGGATTAAAAACAGCCGTAGCGGTTTATACCCACGATTATTATGATGTGCCACGTCCAAAAGCCCTGCTCGGACATCAACATCTTAGCCACCTTTTGACCACCATCGAATTTATTCAAAATCTTATGCCCACCAGAGGAAAGACATTTTATCTAAGTGCCGCAGGGTCTGATTCATCTATCATGACACGCCTCAAAGATGAAATCAAATTGGCTACGTTGCTGATAGAAGCCGAACATGGGGACATCTTTTTGCGGATTCGGCGTATGGGTGATGGATGGGATGTATTGACCCGTCTCACACAGCGTCCATTGGCAACCCGTGATTGGCGTGTGTGTAATATGCAAGGGGCGCTCAATGCGCCACTCGCCCAAGCTATGATATGGTTATCTCGCCCAACCAAACACGACAAATTTCTTAATATTGCGTGTGGCTCTGGCACATTATTGATTGAACGTCTCGCTTATGGGGTGGTGCAATCTGCCGTTGGGTGTGATATAAACCCCTCTGCCATCCTGTGCGCCACAGAAAATATTGCTCAGGCGGGGTATCAGTCACAAATTCACCTCATAGAAGCCGATGCAAGCCGATTATCGTTAGTCGATAAAAGTGTGGATGTCATTTGTGCCGATTTACCATTTGGTCAATTGGTGGGGTCACATCAAGAAAATATCCGCTTATATCCATTATTAGTCCGCGAAATAGATCGTATATTAGCCCCAAATGGGCGTGCTGTCATAATTACCCACGAGATTAAACTCATGCAATCGATTTTATCTCGGTATCCATCTATCAAAGTGGAACAACAGCACCAAATCGTTCAACGCGGATTACACCCATTTGTATATGTCCTAAAGAAATAGAGGTGTGTTGTATGAAATTGTTATTCACCTTATGTTGCCTATTTATTGGTATCCTGACGGGATGTGTGGCAGAAGAACAGCAAGCAATTATTGTACGTCTTTTGGTAGATGGCACAGAGCAAATTTATCAGAACGCAGAACCTATCACGGTAGACCAATTTTTGCGCGAAGTGCGTGTGGAACTTAGCTCATTAGACCGTGTAAATCCAGAACGATGGACACAAATCTTTGACCAGATGGTGATTACTGTCGTCCGCGTGACCGAGAGCGAGAGCTGTGAGGACGAGATTTTGCCATTTAGACGGCAAACCCGTCTTGTAGAGGGATTATTACCGGGTGAAGAGCGCATTGGGCAAGCGGGAACAAATGGTATCGAGCGTGTTTGCTATCGGCTTACCATCGAAAACGGCGCACCTAGAGACCGTATCGAGATTAGTCGTGTGGCGGTGCAATCGCCCCAAGACGAAATTATCTTTGTGGGACCCACCACCGAGCTAGAACCTGTTTCGATTATTGGCACATTGGCGTATATAAGCAATAACAATGCGTGGCTTATGCGTGGCAGTAGCACCAGAAAGCGTCCACTGACCACCACATCCGACCTAGATAACCGTGTATTTAGCCTCACTGCCGATGGCAAAGGACTGCTTATTGCCCGCAGAAATAGCGCCGATGCAAATTCCTTTAATCAGTTATGGCTTATTCCAGACACCATCGCCAATATCCCAGACATATTGCCACTGATTCCCAGAGATGTCCGTCATGCAGATTGGGTTATTGGCAGTAATGACAAAATCAGTTATTCCACCGCAGAACCACAAGCATCACCACCCGGATGGCGTGCTTTTAATGACCTATGGCTCATGACAATTAACCCCTCTACGGGTGAGCAAATCCGCGTGGAAGAAATTTTGCCTATCAATTCTGGCGGGTTATATGGTTGGTGGGGAACAGAATATAAATGGTCGCCCGATGGCACGAAATTGGCATGGATTCGCGCCGATTCGGTTGGATTGGTCAATTTAGAAGAGCGTCAACTCGGTACTCCACTGACAACGTATGCCGTGTTAAATCCATTGGGAGATTGGTCGTGGCGTACCACCATATCGTGGTCGTGGGATAGCCGATTGATTCTCACCACCGTTCATGGGTTGCCCGTTGGCAATGAATTGCCAGAGACTAGCCCTGTATTTAATGTGGCGGCAATTTCCACCGATGGTAACTATGTAACAAATTTGGTCGAGCGTGCAGGTGTATGGTCTACGCCCCGTTTTTCGCCCCAAATAAATACCGATAGCGAGTTTCCAACGGGTTATATCGCCTATCTACAAGCCCGCAAATGGGAAGAGAGCATTAGCGGTGAGTATGATTTAATTATCGCCGACAGAGACGGTAGCAATGCCCGTGTGCTATTTCCACCAACAGGACAAGCCGGGTTAACCGCACAACAATTTGCCCAAGACTTCACATGGAGTCCAGATGGACGACAAATCGCCCTTATCTATTTGGGCAATCTCTGGCTGATAGATATTCAAACCGGCGCACAATATCAACTCACACAAGACGGGAGTGCTTCTAAGCCCGTATGGACTCAATAATTCGCAAATATGTGATGCTCCTCTTGGCGTTATCGGCTTTTTTGGGGGCGATGGTGGCGATATTTGCCACAACTGCCGAGCGCGATTTTATGTTGCGTGGATATGTTGATGCTACCCAAGACCAAAATTTGCCCTATCGTACCCCTCTATTGGGAATTAACGCAGAACTCACCCAATACACGCCAGATGAATTGCGTTATCACCTCAATTTGATGCGTGAGGCAAACATCCATTGGGTGCGTCAATTAGTACAATGGAATACGATTGAACCGCTTGCGGGCAAATATGATTGGGTGCGGTGGGATTCTATCATTGAGATAATCACAGAATTTCCGCAATTAGAGTTGGTGGTGGTCTTTGTAGATGCCCCCCAATGGGCGACACAACACCCGCATGACCCATTATCACAACGAACAGCACCGCCAGATAACCCACAAACCTATGCCGATTTTATCGGCGCATTTGTCAGCCGATATCGGCAAATGGTGGATTATTATCAGATTTGGGATGAGCCGAATATCACACTTGGTTGGGGGAACTTGTCCCCCAATGCCACACACTATGTCGCTATGCTTCAACTAGCTTATGAGACAATTCATGTACATGACCCCTCTGCACAAGTTATCGGCGCAGGACTCGCTCCAACCACCGAAACGGGGCGTATGAATATCAATGAATTTGATTTTATGCGCCAACTCTATGCCAATGGCGCACAACATTATGCCGATGCGTGGGCAGGAATGCCTTATGGATTTGACCAATCCCCACAAGAGCGTATGGTGGATGTGAACCATCTCAATTTGTCGCGGTTTGTGATGTTACGTGAGATTATGCTAGAAAATGGCGATGCGACCAAACCACTGTGGGCAAGTGCTTGGGGATGGAATGCACTTCCATCGGATTGGGCTGGTAATCCTTCGATTTGGCGCGCTGTAAGCCAACAAGCGCAAATAGACTACACATTAGATGCCCTCGCCCGCGCAGAACGTGAATGGACTTGGCTCGGTGGGATGATTTTATATCATTGGCAACCACAAGCCTCACCAGATGACCCGCTATGGGGATTTTCTGTGATGAACCAGAATGATGAGCCAACACCATTCTATGAGGCACTCAAAAATCGTCCTATACACACAGTTGCTACAAATGGTTTATATCCTGCCCAAAATCCATTTGCGCGATATAGCGGTGCATGGACATTCACAGCACTGGGTGCAGATATTGGCTGGGTGCAAGATAGTGCATTGGAATTTGACTTTATTGGACGTGATGTGGCACTCATCACCAGAGAAGGCGATGCTATTGCCCATTTTTATATCACTATCAATGACCAGCCTGCCGATGCGCTCCCGCAGGATATGGCAGGTAATAGTTATCTCACCCTGCGTAGTGCCACATTACAACCCAGCATCATGCTCCGCCCTGTGGCGCAGGGATTAACCGATTCTACTCACACATTACGGCTCATGGCAGATGAACTCGTGCCAGATGAACTCAATCAACGCTATCCGTTAGTAGCATTTGCGGTTAGTAGTGGCAATTTGTCTGAGCCATATAATCGGCAAATCGCTTTTGGGTGGATAAGTGCGGGATTGGCATTCATCGCCACACTAGTGACCATTCGTGCCGTGAATATCGGCTGGATATGGGCGTTTTTCCGCACACTGTGGTTACGTTTCAATGATATGACCCAACTTGTCATCGGTATTGTGGCATCGGTGGTGTTGCTACTCGCCATGTTTATCACATGGCAATCGGGTGTTCCCGCCATTTTTAAGCGCGATAGTGTGCAATTGGGCTTATCCATGCTCACGGCGGGGATTATTTATATCAACCCACACCTGATTATCACACTGATTGCCATCATCATCTTATTTATAGTTATCTATCATCGCCTAGAACTAGGTGTCATCCTCACAGTATTTTGGTCGCCATTTTTTTTATTCCCTGTGGAGTTATATCGCTTTTCGTTTCCATTGGCAGAGATAATTTTGCTCATCACCGTTTTGGCGATGAGTGCGCGGGGATTGGTATCTTATGGCGAATATGGTCAGATGTTGCCCACTAACATGCGCCGATGGAATATAAGCCTCAATCGGTTAGATATCATGATGGTATGTTGGCTAATATTAGGGGCATTAGGTGTATGGATTGCCACGTATCGTACACCTGCTATTACCGAATTTCGGACATTATTCCTAGAACCTGCTTTGTTATACTGTGCCATTCGGGTGATTGGTCATGACAAAAAATCATTGTTGCGTGTGATGGATGCGTTGCTTATGGCAGGTGTCGCAGTGGCGGGAATTGGTTTGGTGATGTGGTTGGGTGGGCAATCTATCATCACTGCCGAAGATGGTGTGAGCAGATTAGCAAGTGTCTATGGCTCACCCAACAATGTCGGGTTAATTTTGGGGCGTTGTATCCCGTTGGCTTTGGCGTGGGTCATGATTCATCCCGATAAGCTACGGCAACGAATGGGCATGATTGCATTTTTGGTGATGGGCATGGCACTCATCCTCACACAAAGTGCGGGAGCGTTGTTTATTGGCGTGCCTGTCGGTATTATCACCGTTATTATGCTTAGTCTCCGCAAAAAGGCATTATTGCCTCTCGCAGGTATTGTTATATTGGTCATCATCGGCGCAATTATTGCATCGCAATCGCCCCGTTTTGCGCGTTTGGTAGATATGACCAGCGGTACAAATTTTTATCGGTTACGCGCATGGCAAAGTGCAATTAATATCATTCAAGATGAGCCAATTTTGGGCATTGGCTTAGACCAGTATCTCTATTATTTCAGAGACGGCTATATGCTTCCCGATGCGTGGGAAGAACCCAACTTATCACATCCACATAATATCCTATTCGACTTTTGGCTAAAAATCGGCATTTTGGGTGTGATATGGCTGGCATTATTTATCTGGATATGGGGGAAAACCGCATGGCGACTGTATCATCATGAGTGGCAATCGCAGAACAGGCTTATGCTGGCGGTTGTCATTGGTGTCATCGGCAGTATGAGTAATCTGTTGGCACATGGCTTAGTAGATAACAGTGTGTTTGTGGTAGATTTGGCGATTGTATTCGCTGTGCTGGTTGGAATCATATCGGCACTATCGGCTGAAAAATCATCGTCACTACCAACACCACAGGGTTAATGGTAAACTTTTCATTGCAATTTTGAACACATGGAGGTGTACATTGCGTGTTGTAATCGCTGGTGGTTCTGGTTTTGTGGGGTCACATTTATGTGAACGTTTTTTGAGCGAAGGCGCAGAGGTCATCGCAGTAGATAATCTCATCACGGGAAGTTTAGATAATATCCGTCATCTGGAATCTAACCCGCGCTTCAGTTTTATTAACCAAAATATCAGCCGTCCATTCACCATTGATGGTGAGGTGGATGCTGTCCTCAATTTTGCCTCACCTGCAAGCCCGCCAGATTATCTCAAATACCCGATAGAGACACTTGAGGTTGGGTCTTATGGGACACAACACACGCTCGATTTGGCACGCGAGAAAAATGCACGTTATTTGCTCGCATCCACATCAGAAATTTATGGCGACCCGTTGGTACATCCCCAGACAGAAGATTATCTCGGTAATGTGGATTCCATTGGACCGCGCAGTGTCTATGATGAGGCAAAACGCTATGCCGAAGCCATCACAATGGCTTATCACCGCACCTATGGTGTAAAAACGCGCATCGTGCGAATTTTTAACACCTATGGTCCCAGAATGCGCTTGGATGATGGTCGCGTTGTCCCTAATTTCATCGCACAGGCGTTGCGCGGTGAACCATTGACTGTTTATGGTGATGGTCAGCAGACCCGTAGCTTTCAGTATGTGGACGACCTCATTGAAGGTGTCCGACGGTTGCTCGATTCCGATTTTGTAGAACCTGTGAATATCGGCAACCCCAACGAAATGACTATTTTGCAATTTGCAGAGATGGTCGCCGAAATTGTCGGTAAAATGGCGACCATCGAATTTCATGATGCACGCATTAAAGGCGATCCACAAACCCGCCGTCCAGAAATTAGCCGTGCCAAAGCTGTCCTCAATTGGCAACCACAGGTGCTATTAGCCGATGGACTCGCCAAGACCATTGCCTATTATCGCAAAGTTGTATGATGAACAACGATGAACAACACTGATTTTAAATTACCCCAATCCATATCCCTATGGCAATCATTGGTGGTGATTTTTGCGCTATTGCTTGGGGGATGTATTGCCATACTGCCGATTGAATATTCGGCAGTCGTGGTCATACTCGGTGTGATAGGCGTTTTATCTGCCATTACACCCTTTTCTGCGTTGGCATTGGCGCTCATTATTGCCCCTCTACGCACACTCATTCAAACCGAATCGGCAATCCAATTGCCATTGGATGTTGGTCAAATCGGCGCGATTTTTTTTGTTGGTGCATGGGTAGCACATGCTATTATTCACAAAAGGCGCTTGGGGCAATTTCTATATAGCCCACTTTATCCCCCAATTATCATATTTACCCTTGTGGCTGGTTTGGGGGTGTTTTATGCCCCTTCTCTGGGTTCATGGCTAACAGAATGGCTTAAATGGGTGCTAATTTTGGTGCTAATCGTCCTTATCACCCTAGCGTGCCGATATAATCGGCGCTGGGAATGGGTGCTTTTTGCCCTCATCGGCGCGGGCGCGGGACAGGCAATCGTGGGGCTATACACTTTTGTGGGTGGTAGTGGTGCAGACCACTTGCGAATCTTTCCAGATAGGGGCTTTTTTCGCGCATTTGGCTCATTTGGACAACCTAACCCCTTTGGCGGATTTATGGGGCTTCTCGCGCCTTTGGCGATTATGGCAATGGTCGGTTATGGCAATCGCACATGGCATCTATGGCGCAAAAATCCCAAATTAGCTCAGATTACCCTCTTCGCTTGTGGATTTTATGGGCTTGCAAGCACCCTGATGAGTATCGCCCTCATTGCCTCTTGGAGCAGAGGCGCATGGCTTGGTTTGGGCGTGGCATTATTGGTGGTAGTCGTAGCATATCCACGCAAATTATGGCAAGGTTTGGGGCTATTGGGTGTGGTTTTGGCGGTTGTGGGAATGATGTGGCTTAGTGGCAGATTGCCCGTCTCGCTCACAGACCGCATTGCGAGTGCCACACAAGATTTGTTTGCCCTCACCGATGTGCGCGGGGTGGATATTAACCCCGATAATTATGCCATCATCGAAAGACTAGCGCATTGGCAAGCCGCCCTCAATATGTCCCGTCAAAATGCGTGGCTGGGTGTGGGATTTGGCAATTATGAGGCCACTTATGAGTCTTATAGGCTTATCAACTGGAAATTTTCGCTTGGTCATGCCCATAATTACTACTTGAATGTTTTTGCAGAGACTGGCATCATTGGTCTGGTTGCCTATATAGGGGTATTGATTAGTTTGTTGGTGATAACATGGCAAACCCGCCGTCATCCAGACCCATTAGCACGAACAATCGCTATCGGATTATTAGGGAGTTGGGTTTATCTTGCAACACATAGCATGACCGATAACCTCTATGTCAACAATGTTTTTATTCATTTTGGTGTTATGATAGGCATACTCGCAATTATCAATCATCCTCTTATTCGTGTGAAAGTGATAACTCCTTGACACAACAAACGGCAGAAATTATGGATACACCACAACCGATGAAATGGGGATTTCGCAACCCCCTCAATCCTCCAATTCACTATATTGCACAACGATTTGGTGGAAAAAAGGCAAAAGAATTAGAGCGATTTCTCAAATTTGCCATTGTTGGCATCTCTGGTGCGGTAATAGATTTTGGCATTGTATTCTTTTTGCAAGCGACCCTTATTCCTCCCACACAGGTTCTCAATGTGATTATTGTAACGACTATCGCATTTACGGTGGCGGTGGTGAGTAATTTTATCTGGACACGTTATTGGGTGTATCCAGAGTCAAAAAATAACCCCATCCGCAAACAATTGACCCAATTCGCAACCATTAGCGTAATTGGCGGCGCTGGACGCACACTCTGGATTGCAACGATGTATTATGAGATTGGTCATTTGATGATGCCTGTGGCATTGCCCGTGATTCAAATTTTTAGACCGGGTTACTCGCCATCCACCACCGCCGAAGAAAAACTTGGCACAATTGTCGCACAGATGATAGCAATGGTCGTGGTGATGCTGTGGAACTTTTTCGCCAACCGTTATTGGACATATAGAGACGTAAAATAATATGGTCGCCATCGGCATAGACTACACCCCTGCTTATGAACAAGGTGCAGGCATTGGGCGCACCGTGCGCGGATTGGTCTCTGCGTTGGCAACCATAGATACTACAACCGATTATCGGTTATTTGTCGCTGGCGCGAATATAGAGACATTACCATCCATACTCGCGCCAAATTTTGCTTATCGCCCCTCGCGTATTTCGCCTAAATGGTGGGCGCGGATATGGCATAGGGTGCAGATACCCTATGCCATCGAAAATATACTGGGCAAAATTTCACTCTATCATGCCACCGACTTTGTTTTGCCTCCCATACATAAAAAGACCAAAAGCCTTGTCACCATTCATGATTTGTCGTTTGTGCGTGTGCCAGAAACAGCCAGCCCATCGCTCAAAAAATATTTGGATGTGGTTGTGCCTCGTTCTATTATGCGTGCGACTCATATCCATGCCGTATCAGAAGCCACACGCCAAGACATTATCACACTCTATAACACCCCACCGAGTAAAATCTCTGTGATATTTAATGCACTAGAACCTCACTTTAAACCCACACCACCCACTGCCGAATTATTCACAAAATATGCCATACCCAGTGTGCCATATATTGTCACGGTTGGCACAGTTCAACCACGCAAAAATTATAGCCGATTGGTGAAGGCACTTGTGCAACTCCGCAAGCATCATGATGTGCATTTGGTGGTTGCGGGTGGTCGTGGTTGGCTAGAAGATGAATTTTATGCCACCATCCGCGACACTGGCATGACTGACAATGTTCATGTCACAGGGTTTGTTGCCGATTCAGACCTGCCTGCCCTCTATAGTGGCGCAATTTGCATGGCATTTCCGTCGGTATATGAAGGCTTTGGCATCCCACCATTAGAAGCGATGGCATGTGGCGTGCCAGTTGTGTCATCAAACACATCCTCATTGCCAGAAGTAGTAGAAGAAGCCGCATTACTCATAGACCCCTACTCGGTTGATGATATTCATAATGCACTAGAGAGGGTCATAACAGACCAAGAACTGCGAGACACCCTCATTACACGGGGATTTATTCAAGCCAAAAAATTCACATGGGAAAAGTCTGCCCATCAATTACACCATCTCTATCGGCAATTATTAGAGGATAAATAAACTGATGACCACCGACTTTGTGCCAAAAAAGACCTCTATATTGTTGCAATTGCTTCATGATGTTGGTGCAGACCGCATTATTGAGATGAAAGCACCTGATTTAGGTTTTGCGGAGCATCGCCCATATCCCTTTTTGGCGATTGTCGGGCAAGTCGAGATGCGTACCGCCCTGCTCTTGTCGGTGATTAATCCTGCTGTTGGCGGGGTGTTGCTCATTGGACCGCGCGGGATTGCCAAAACCACCGCTGTACGTAGCCTAAGTGGAATTTTGCCCGATGTTGAGGTGAGCGATTGCGAAGATGGCGCATTGCCAGACGACATGAAAAATCCTGATGCAGAATTTTTATATCCCGATTGTTATGAAAAGTTCAAAAAAGATGAGCCAATTTCACACTATGAGCCTGTCAGATTGGTCGAATTGCCCCTCAATGCCCGTCTGGAAGATGTTGTTGGTGGTATCAATGAGCGTGTCGCAGTCCAGCGCAATAGTATCCGCTTAGAGCGGGGAATTTTGGCGCGTGCCGATAATAATATCCTCTATATTGATGAGGTTAATTTGCTCGATGACCAAATCGTAGATGCGATTTTGGATGCCGCCGCACAAGGGAGCTATACAGTTAGGCGCGGGGCGATGGTCGGCACATATCGGTCAAAATTTGTCCTCATCGGCTCGATGAATCCCGAAGAAGGTCGTCTGCGTCCCCAAATTTTAGACCGCTTTGGTTTGCGGGTAAATGTACGTGGACTAACAACTATTGAGGAGCGCCTAGAGGTGTATCGGCGCGTGCGGGCGTATCGCAAAAATCCCACTCAGTTTATTCGTGTGTGGGAAGAGGTGACCCAAGAAGCCCTTGGCGATGTGATGGTCGCCCGTGAATTGCTCAAAGAGACCGATGTGGATGACCAAGCCATACAGATGGGGCTAAAATTGATTCAATCGCTCAAAATTGATTCTACACGGGCAGAATACACCATGTTTGAAGCCGCCCGCGCTCATGCCGCCGCCGATGGGCGCAAAGTTGCCACAACAGACGATATTCGGGTAGTCGCGCCGATGGCACTTCGCCAGCGCCGTAGCGAATTTATGGCAAATTTTGTCGAGTTACAAGAGATAGAAGACAAGCAAATTACCCAATTATTTGATGAATTTTCTGGAAAATAATCATATGATGCCAAAAAAATATCCGTTCCCTTATGGATGGCTTATCCTTATTATCTTCGCGCTGGTCGCTTATACCCTCCCATGGGTAGTCGGTGGCGGTGCTAGTGTGTCTTTTGGGGCATTTGACCTTGCCGAATGGGCAAGTTTGCACCCAACCAATCGCGCTATGTCGCCCATATTGCTCACCAGCTTTTTACTGCGCTTTCCATTGGTCTGTATGGCGTGGGCGGTTGCCTTCAACGCACCGCCACAACCATTTCGGTCTTTTGGATGGTGGGGGTATGCGTTGATATGCCTCATTCTGGCGATATTATCCACTCCGCCACTCGAATTTATAACAACCAATCGTGATGATATAAATTATCTCCAGCAAGCAGGATTAACCCTATTGACGCTTATTGGTAGTGGTATTGGGTTAAGTGGCATCATGACACCAATTAGAGGGTATATCTCACTTGGGGCATGTGCTATTGGCATGATTACCAGTATTTGGGGGGCGAGTTTGGGATATGTGTTGCTCACCGAATTTCAAATTTCTGTCACCATCGGCATAGGGGTTATTGGTATAGTGGGTGTGTTTATTGTGATGAGTGGGTATGTTTGGGACAAAGAATTAAAAAGACGGCGATAAAATTGCCGTCTTTGGGGATTTTGAGACCAAAAATTACATGCGGGTTTTGATGTATTCCACTGCTTGTCCAACTGTCTTAATTTTCTGGGCATCGTCATCGGTAATTTCGCCACCGAATTGTTCTTCAAATGCCATAATCAGTTCCACAAGGTCGAGCGAATCGGCTTCGAGGTCGGCACGGAAATCGGCGGCAGGGACAACTCGTTCTTCATCCACACCAAGCAAATCCACCACAATTTTCTTTACACGTTCTTCAACAGAGACTGCCATTTTTTCTCCCTCTTCATTACAGAAGTTTGTTTTTTTGTTTGATAAAATCAAGTAGAAATTATACAGATAATCCCCCTCACTGCTAGTCCTATCTAGTCATAACCCCGCATCTGCTCAAAAGATGTTGATAACCCGTGTTTTTTGTGCAATTTTGATGATATGATTGCCCACAATTGACAATTTCATCATAAGGTTAAAATATTCAATGACCCAACCAACCGATTCACCCACCACCGAAAGCCGTAAGGTAGACCACATCAAAATTAATCTAGAACGCGATGTTCAATTTCCAAATGTCACTACTGGCTTAGAAAAATATGCGTTTATGCACCAAGCCTTGCCAGAACTCGATTTGAAAGCCATTGATAGCACCGTTTCTCTCTTTGGAAAAACCCTTAGCGCCCCCATCCTCATTTCATCAATGACAGGTGGAACAGATATGGCAGAGCGCATCAATCTCAATTTGGCACAAGCCGCCCAAACGCATAACATTGCGATGGGCTTGGGGTCACAACGCGCCGCCATCGAAAGCGATACGCTGGTATATAGCTATGATGTTCGCAAAGTTGCGCCCGATATTTTGCTTTTTGCCAATGTTGGCGCGGTGCAGTTGAATTATGGCTATACATGGCAACAATGCCAAAAAGCAGTGGATATGGTCGGCGCAGATGCGCTTATCTTGCATTTTAATGTGTTGCAAGAAGCCGTCCAACCAGAAGGTGATATTAATTTTGCGGGGTTGCTCACTAAAATAGAGCAAGTCTGCAAAGCGGTCAATGTCCCTGTCATTGCCAAAGAAGTCGGTTGGGGATTTTCTGAGAAAAATGCCCGTGACCTCGCCAATGTGGGTATTTCTGCCATTGATGTGGCAGGCGCAGGCGGAACATCGTGGAGCGAAGTGGAATATCACCGCGCCCCCACCGCCTTTCATGCCCGTGTCGCGCGGAGTTTTGCCGATTGGGGCATTCCAACATCCGATGCCATTCAATATGCTGTAAAAGGCGCACCCAATTTGCCGATAATCGCCAGTGGTGGCATTCGTGATGGTGTAGATATTGCCAAGTGTATCGCTTTGGGCGCGAGTTTGGGTGGCATTGCCAATCATTTCCTCAAAGCCGCCAATGAATCTGTAGAAGCAGTAGACCAACTCATTCGTGAACTCACATCACAAATTCGCATTGCCATGTTATGCAGTGGGGCTTCGACTATCGCAGAATTGCAACAAACCCCACTCATCAAACGCTAGTGACTAAATAATTTCACGGAAAATCATATTGCTCAACAACCTGCCCTTTTCTGTGATACGTACCCGTTCTGGTGTGACTTCTAATAACCCATACGCCTCGAATTTTTCAAACGTTTTGCCATGTAATCCCAAAAGGTCGGTGGCAAAACGTTTTTTGAATTCATCCAAAGACACACCTTCATCTAGCAGGCGCAAGCACATCATGAGGGTTTCTGAAATATCTTCGTCTTTGGTGACTATTCTGGCATCCACTACCACAGGTGTGCGTGGAAATTCATACCCCCCCTGCCCCGCCTCTATTTCATTCATGGCAGTGATATAGCGTTGTGGCGAGAGGATGGTCGCATACCGTACCCCACCCGCAAACCCATGCGCTCCTGGACCCAAACCAACATACGGAGCGTTGTGCCAATATTGCAAATTATGTCTACACTCATATCCTGCTTTTGCCCAGTTGCTAATCTCATATTGCCCATAGCCCATTTCACCTAAGTGCTGTGTGGCAAGTTCGTACATATCGGCAGTTAAATCATCATCTGGCATGGGCAGTGACCCGTAATCCACCCGCGACTTGAGCGATGTACCCTCTTCAAGTGTGAGTGCATACAACGAAATATGCTCTGGGGCAAGTTGAGTGACTTGCTTGAGGCTTGTTTCCCATGTTTGCAATGTCTGATGTGGAAATCCATAGATGAGGTCAAGGTTGATATTTCTAAAGCCTGCCTCGCGCACCATCTCCATCGCCTGAATGACAGTATGGTTATCGTGCCGACGGTCAAATAAGACCAATTCATTCTGATTGGCAGATTGCATCCCAATGCTCATGCGATGAATCCCTAGCCCATATAAATCTTTGAGATATGGCAGGCTTAAATCGTTTGGATTGGCTTCTGTCGAAATTTCAATGGAGTCTGACCACCTAAATCCGCGTTTTAAGGCGGTTAGCAATTGGTCAAACTGCCCTGTTGTGAGGAGCGTTGGTGTGCCACCACCAAAGTAGATGCTATCTATCACCCCATAGGGGTTGGTTTGTGCGATGAGGTCTATTTCTTTGATGAGTGCCGATACAAACGCAGGGATAATTGCGTCCAAATTAACATACGTATTGAATGCACAATAGGTACATTTGGTCGCACAAAACGGAATATGTAGGTAAATCGAAAGATTCTCTGAATTTATGCTCATATTTCTACCGGGATAAGTTGCAGTCCTTTCAGACTGATATATAATCTAATAAAGGACAATCTGCCTTTTATTTGCTATCATTCAATTTATCATCATATTGACTAGATGGATATACTGCCAATGGCTGAGACAACACAATTTGGAAACAATGAAGATCTTGGAGGAAATGATGGGGCGCTCAAAGCCAACACCATCCTCATGGCACGTTATAAGGTGTTAGGACAATTGGGTGGCGGTGGTCAAGGCGCGGTGTATCAGGCGCGTGACCTCAACTTTCCAGATGCCAAACGCCTTGTAGCAATTAAAGAAATGCACTATGCTTCTGGCGACCCCTCTATGCGGGCGCAATCGCTGGCGGCGTTTCAACGCGAGGCAAATATCCTCGCCACATTATCACATTCTGCTATCCCCAAGATATTCGATTTTTTTGACCAAAATAATCGTGCATACTTGGTAATGGAATTTATCAATGGGAGCGATTTGGAGTTATTGCTCACCAAGACCAAAGAATTGCCAATGGATAAAATTTTGGAATGGGCGGTGGATTTATGCGATGTGCTGGATTATCTGCATAAAACTGAGCCAGAACCGATTATTTTCCGTGATGTGAAGCCCGCTAACATCATGATAGATAAACTTGGCAAAGTGCGCCTCATTGACTTTGGTATCGCCAAAATATTTGTGAGCGGGGTTAAAAATACCATGATTGGGACAGAAGGTTATTCTGCCCCAGAGCAATATAAAGGGGATGTGAATCTCCTCAGCGATATTTATAGTCTTGGGGCGACATTGCATCATATCATCACACGCAAAGACCCGCGCCTAGAACCACCCTTTAGTTTTAATGAGCGTCCATTGGTAAATTTTAATCCCAAAATTCCTTATGGGCTTCAAGAAGTTTTAGATAAAGCCCTTTCAATGAACCCCGCAGAACGTTATCAAAGTTGTGCCGAGATGAAAGAGGCATTTTTATCTGTTCAGTACCGTAATACAAACCCAAGTATTGGCAATATTTCTGGCACTCGTGCCATGAACGAACCCGGTACAAGTTTTTTTGCGGGGTCAGAATTTGATGCCAATGGTGTCCGTGGCAAAATTGAACCCCGTTGGACATTCAAATCTGAAGATGAAATCCGCGCCAACCCAACTGCGCTCAACAAAGTGGCTTACTTTGGATCTTATGATACCAATGTGTGGGCAATAAATTTGGATGATGGTAGTTTTAGGTGGAAATATGCGACCAGTGGCGGGATTGCCTCTGCCCCTTATGTTGATAGCAATACAGGGATGGTGTTTTTTGGCTCTGAAGATAATAATTTTTACTCGGTTAATGCGTTAACGGGTAAAATTGCGTGGTCGCATCTCACCGGTGGTCGTGTACGTGGCGCGCCAACAGTGGCGCATGATAGTGTCTTTTTTGGGAGCGATGATGGTCGCCTATATGCCCTTGCCGCCAGCAATGGTAGACCATTATGGGAATATGATATGGGTGCGCCTATTCGCCTCAAGCCCTATGTCACAGAAGATTTAATCATCATTGGTTCTGAATCTGGCGAATTAATTGGGTTGGAATTATCTGGCAACCGCAAATGGAATTATCGCTTGCGTCGGGCTGTCACTTCATCGCCTTCTGTGGATATTATGGAAGGTGTTGGATACGTTGGGTCTGTGGACGGCTATTTATATGCCATTGATATTAGCAATGGTTATAGTATGTGGCGTTTTCGTACAGGTGGACCGATTATTTCGAGCGTGGCAATTGATGGTTCTACGTTGTTTTTTGGGTCTGCCGATTGTAATTTTTATGCTATCAACGCAGAAAATGCCAAAGAAAAATGGCGTTTTACATCGCTAAAGCCGATTGTTGGCTCGCCAGTTGTCCATAATGGATTCGTCTATTTTGGTGGAACAGACGGCGTTTTCTATTGCTTAGAAGCGAAAAGCGGTAAAGAGGTTTGGAAATTTGAAACAGGCAACTCAATTACCGCACAACCATTTATTTCTGATAAGATGATTTTGGTCGCCTCTATGGATCATGTTCTTTACGCATTGCCACTTGTTTAATTGCTGTCTACTAGCAAGGGAGTCGCGTTACTATGGATTTATTTCGGAAAATGTTTGGAAAAACCAGCGAAGAAGCCTCAGAAAAAGAGATGCTAAAATCTCAGACGGCAGAAGTACCACAAATACCAGTAGCAAATAGTCATCCTGCTGAGGTTGAGGGGATAGACCCCACAACCCAGCCGGTTAATGTTCCACCACCTGTTACCAAATCGGCACCCCCGCGCATTATTGCCGATAATGTGACACAACAACTCGCCTCTGACCTTTTGACGGGAAGCAATTCGAGCCACATCACTTTTGGACAATCATCCGATATTGGGCTGGTTCGTTCCAATAACCAAGATGCGGCAATGTCGTTCTTTTTTACCAGTGCCACCGCCGATGATCGCCCAGATTTTGGGATTTTTGTAGTTGCCGATGGCATGGGTGGGCATCATGATGGCGAAAAAGCCTCTGCCATTACCGCAAAGACCGTCACCACACATCTCACCCAAAATGTATATTTGCCGATTTTAGGTGGCAATACCGATGTTCCTCCAATTAGTGAGGTCATGGTAGCGGCAGTGCAAAAAGCCAATAGCGAAATTATTAAGCATGTGCCAGAAGGTGGCACAACCGTTACTGCTGTGGGTGTCTTGGGCGATTTAGCCTATATCGCTCATGTCGGTGATAGCCGTGCCTATCTTGTCACCAAAGATAATATCGAACAAATCACACGCGACCATTCGTTGGTGCAACGGCTTATTGAATTAGACCAAATTACCCAAGATGAAATGCACGACCATCCTCAAAAGAATGTGTTATATCGGGCATTGGGTCAAAATGATAGCGTAGAGGTAGATATTACCACCAGACGCTTGCCCCCAAACTCGCGTGTTCTGATTTGTAGCGATGGGCTTTGGGGATTGGTCACAGAAAAAGACTTATTCGAGATTGCAATGAATAATTCAGACCCACAACAAGCCTGCGAAAAGTTGGTCGCACTAGCAAATACCAATGGCGGACCAGACAACATCAGTGTTATCTTATTGAAAATTTCTTAGAGATACGGATTTGTGGCGATGTCTACAGAAAAAAATCCATACAAGCTACTTGGCATACCAGAAGACTCTATACTAGAGGATATTAAGGCGGCATATCGCAAGATTGCTCGCCGTTTACATCCTGATGTCAATCAAAATAACGAGGCGGCTCAAACACAGTTCCAAGAAATTAGTAATGCCCATGAGCTACTCACCAATTCATCACGTAAAGCCGCTTTTGACCTCTCCTTGAGGTCAAAAAAGCCCGATGATGATTATTTTTTCACGTTTCAGACGCTACTGAGTAAGCAAACAATTTTCCCTTTGGCAGAGCCACAGGTCGTTTATTTGTTGGCAGAAATTCATCCAGACCCACGCGCATCCGAAATCAAACAGCGCGAGAGTAATTTGAATTTGACATTAGTGCTAGACCAAAGCAATTCAATGAGTGGGGCGCGAATTGAACGTGTCAAGGTGGCGGCGCATCAGATTATTGATAGCCTCACCGAAAACGATATTATCTCTGTAGTTGTATTTAATGACCGCGCAGAAATTATTATTCCTGCCACCCGTGTGACCGATAAACCGGCACTCAAAGCCAAAGTCAGTCTGATGACCGCCTCTGGTGGAACAGAAATTTATCAGGGATTATCTGCTGGAATTAATCAGACTCGGCAATATTTGGGACCAAAACTCGTTAATCACCTCATTTTATTGACAGACGGGCATACATTTGGCGACCAAGACCAATGTATCCAGCTTGCCACAAAAGCCGCCTTAGACGGTATTGGCATTAGTGCTATGGGATTGGGTCACGATTGGAACGATAAGTTTCTCGATGAGTTGGCATCGAAAACAGGAGGTAGCTCAAGTTTTATTAGCTCCATTGGTGCAGTGGTCAAATTTATGAATGAGCATGTTCGCAATTTGAGCAATGTCTTTGCAGAACGTATGATACTATCTGTAGCAACCGACTCAGATACCCAGCTTGAATCGGCTTTTAAGTTATCACCACATCCACAACCACTCTCACATGAGGGTGGGAATATTGTCTTAGGTGGATTGCCAAACAACCGCCCTATTTCGGTGTTGCTCCAATTTCAAGCCCCACCACAAATGCCCGAAGGTCAACGCCATTTTTTGCGATTGGTGGTGAGTGGCGAAATCTTAGCAAATACCAACTCACAACTATATATGGTAAGAGACCCTCTCTTTGAAATAAGCAAGGACATCTCTATCAAACAAGACCCCCCAACAGCTATTTTAGATGCACTTAGCAAATTAACTCTTTATCGGTTGCAAGAACGCGCCCAAGATGCTCTTGCCAATGGTGATGTAAATGAGGCGACACGCAGGCTCGAAAATTTAGCGACACGCTTGTTGGAAATGGGGAAAAAAGAACTAGCAGAACAAGCCCTGTCGGAAGCAAAACGTGTCAATGTCACACATCACCTTTCCACCGCAGGGCGTATGACGCTAAAATATCAAACACGACACCTTCTATCTGATGAAACCCCACTGGAAAGTGAAACGTAAGCATCCCCATGCCTAAAGGCAGGGGCTTTTGATAGCCCCAATGCTTACCAGTCTCAGCCAGCAATGGCTCCGTTATGGGTGAATACATAGGCACTTCGGAGTGCTTCACCAGCCCCGAACTCTGCGGTGAACGATTAAACAGGTCGAAATGGGAGTAAGCCAGTGTCGTTCACATATAAAACCGCCCGATAACCTTGACGAGGTGACCGTAACCCGCGCAAGCGGAGTGGGTCAGAGGACACCTGCCTTAAAGCAAAGTCCTCTCCCTTTGGGGATAGTTAGCTAGTTATACCTATATGAAATATGAAAGGAGAGAGGGCGCTCCTCCCCATGCCTAAAGGTAGAGGGTTTCCGCGCCTGACATTTTGATGATAACCTGTTCTTATTGTGGTCATAAAAACCGACCGGGATTACTTTTTTGCGAAGAATGTGGTCATACTCTCATTGAGGGTGCAATAGATGCCACCGTGCCAACCAAACGCCTAGAGACGAGTTTGGGTGAATTCTCTGCTCGCGCCACATGGGGGTCTGCGAGTGTTGGTAAAATTTCTTCTATTGTGATGCGTATTCGTGATGTCTCTGAACCGATGGTTTTGGAACTAAAAGACCGAATTGTTTTCGGTCGTGCAGAACCCAATAGCCCGCGCCAGCCCGATGTGGATTTAACGGCATACGGCGCACTAGAAAAAGGGGTCTCACGGGTACATGCCTCCATTGAACGTAGCGATGATGTGTTGACAATTATTGATATGGGAAGCGCCAATGGTACAAATCTGAATGGACAGCGCCTTAGCCCAAATCAAGCGCGTGTTTTGCGTGATGGTGATGAAATTCGCTTTGGCAAGCTCATCGCACACTTGTATTTTCAAATCTAATCGGGAGGAATTTAATGATTAGTTTATTATTGCATGTCGCCAATTCAGAACCCATAAAAGTAGATGTAGACGAAATGCCAAGCCCACAAGATACGATGATTTTGGGCAAAAATCCGCGTGAACGTTCAGATAAAGAGCTTTCGATATTTGATGAAGGCGTGACCGCCGTCATTTTTCCCATGTGGCGCATCAACTATATTCAAATATTACCCAGCGCAGAGGACGAAATTGAATTCCCATTGCCATTCCGTACAGATTGAGGATATATATTTATGACATCATCAAGATTATCAAAACCCAGTCGGCACAATACAAATCGTGTGCTAGTGGTGGATGATGAACTACGTATGATTGGGTTTATTCGCATGAACCTTGAACTTGAGGGGTATCAGGTGATTGAAGCCCATAACGGATTAGAGGCACTCGAAGCTATCCGCACAAAATTACCCGATGTCGTTTTACTCGATGTCATGATGCCCGATTTAGATGGGTTTGAAACACTCCGCATGTTGCGCGAATTTTCGACTATACCCGTTATTATGCTCACCGCTAAAGGTGAAGAAAATGACAAGGTGTTTGGCTTAGAACTCGGCGCAGATGATTATATCACCAAACCATTTGGTCCAAGAGAATTATCCAGTCGTATAAAAGCTGTGTTACGTCGGGCAGAAATGCCAAGTAGCTCACCCAGCCAGGCGATACTAAAAATTGATGACCGCCTACAGGTAGATTTTAATCGGCGCGAAGTCATTGTGAATGGGGCGCATGTCAAATTGCGCCCCACAGAATATCGCCTACTCTACCATCTCATCGAAAATGCAGGCTGGACAATCCCTCATGACCAAATTTTGGCAAAAGTCTGGGGCTACGAATACCGCGATGAAGCGCATTATGTCCGCCTCTATGTCAATTATCTGCGCGAGAAAATAGAAGAAGACCCCGCCAATCCCAAATACATCCTCACAGAACGCGGTGTGGGGTATCGTTTTTTCGATTATAAAAATCAGACTCGGTGAGGTGATGGTGTGAGTGAACAAAAATTTGATCCGCTAAAAGAATTGGCAAACTTACGCAATAATTTGTCACGTACCATCCAACAAGGGATTCGTAATGCCCTTCCCAATACATTTCCTGCTGTAGACATATATGAACTAGGCGATAATTTGGTGGTACAAACCGAATCATTGGCAGGACTCATCACAGATACGCTACAAGTGAGTGTTGAAGTGGGGTTATTAATTGTCAAAGGCGAAACATTGCCATCTGCTGATATTCCAGACAGCGCTTATTTGCACCGTGAGCGTATTTTTGGGGCGTTTGAGCGCCAGATAAGCCTTCCATACCCTGTTATCGCAACCAGCGCCAAATCGAGCCTAAAAGCGGGTATTTTGACTGTGCAATTCTCCAAACAAATAGATATGAATCAAATCGTGTCTATCACCCCCGTTCAAGAATAATTCGGCAACGACAAAAGGGGCAGTTAATTGCCTCTTTTGTCGTTGTTATTCAGCAACAATATTATCTTCTTTGAGTTGTGCATAAGAAGAAGCAAATTGTTCTATCATCTTTGCCTTTTCCGATGGTGGCAAAAAGCTACTTGCGACGGCATTAAGCGCCAATTCTTCAAGTGTCTCAATTGGCAATTTGGCGTGTTCTACTACACCGAAATAATCATCGGTGAGTGTCGTCTTATAGTAACTAGGCATATCGGCGCTGAGGACAGGTTTAATACCTTGTGCCACCAACCCCGATAATGGGTAATCGGCATATTTTTTCACCCAATCAGAGCATAAAGCCCGTCCCAAACTGGTCACAACTGTAATATCACGTTCCAAAATTTGGGCGATGGCATCGGGTGCTTCGTTTAATCCCCACGCATCCAAAATACGCGATGGCGAAAAATCTTTTAGGGCTTGTAGAATACCATCTGCTTTATGTTGATGACCCGCTTGCACCACAATTGGCAAATCTTTTTTATTTGCCAGCACAATTGATCGCTCAAAGGGGTTTGGTATGATAGGATTTTCTTTGCCGACCAAACCAACTGCCACAATGCTATTACGCCGTGCAGCGGTGCTTGTTGCCCACCGCACAAGGTCTTCAAATTTGCGTGGTTCTTCGCGTGGGGCGACCAATATCCACTCTAAACGCACACCCCAACCACGTAAGGCGCGGTCACGACCATCGTTGAGGGCTTCAAGCAATTCGTCTACAGAAAGACCGCCTTGTGAAAGCAGTAATGATGGATTAATAATGACTTCTGCATAGCGCACATTGTCTTTGGAGAGCATCACGCCAATATCGTATGCCATGCGTGAAAAATCTTCGGCATATTGCCACCATGACGCAACCATGCGGATGGTCTCGTCTAACCGCTTAAAATCGGGTTTATCCATCAACTTGACCCAATCGCCAAAGCGCTTGACCCTATCTATCACATCATTCTGCTCAGCAATCATCAATATAACTTGCTTGCGAACAGCCCCTTCAAACCGCAATCCCAATTCAACTTTGGGAACATCATGTACATAAGTCTCTAATTTCATTTTTAACCCTCTAAGGCTATTCAGATTGATGAATAAGGTGATTTGCTTGTGCCGATTTTTGGGCAATAATCGCCTCGATAAACGCATAAAACAAGGGATGTGGTTGGTTTGGTCTGCTTTGAAATTCGGGATGAAATTGAACCCCAACCATAAAGGGATGATTTTTGAGTTCCATAATTTCGACAAGCAATTCGTCTGGACTCAATCCGCTAAATACTGCACCATGTTCTTCAAATAGTGGACGATAAGTATTGTTAAATTCAAACCGATGCCGATGCCGTTCATTGACGACTGGCACATCATCGTATGCCGATGCCGCCACAGTCCCAGCTTTTAACATACAGGGATAAACACCCAGTCGCATTGTACCACCACGCCCCAATTTACCACGCTGGTCTAGCATAAGGTCAATGATGTTGTTTTTGCTAGGGACTTCAAATTCAGAGCTGGTTGCATCTTCTAGCCCCAACACATGACGGGCAAACTCAATAGACATGACCTGCATTCCCAAGCACAGACCCAAATAAGGCACTTGGTTTTCTCTAGCAAATTTGGCAGTGGCAATTTTTCCTTCTACGCCCCGATAGCCAAATCCGCCAGGGACAATAATGCCGTCTAATCCCTTCAGATTATTGGTGTCTAAGCCTTTATCAGAATCTATCCATGCTACCTCTAATTTGCGGTCATGGGCGCTGGCGGCATGAAATGTCGCTTCTCTTACACTCATATACGCATCATGTAATTCGGTATATTTGCCGACAATGCCAATTTTGACTATTTCTTTGGCAGAATGCATCCGTTTGCTCATGGCACGCCATGCGGTTAAATCTGGGGGATGAACTTCTTCTAATTTAAGTTCTTCTACCAGATAATTGCCCAATCCTGCTTCTTCGAGGATAAGGGGGACATCATATAATAAATCTACTGTCTCTAGGGGGATGACGGCATTTTCATCCACATCACAGAATAATGCTAATTTCTTGATGATGTCTTGGCTCACGGGATAGTCTGTGCGGGCGATAATTACATTGGGTTGAATCCCCGCACCGCGTAATTCACGGACACTGTGCTGAGTTGGCTTGGTCTTGAGTTCACCGGTTGCGCCGATATGAGGCAAAAATGTCACATGAATATACAGTGTATCGCGCTTTTTGAGGCTCATCCGCACTTGGCGAATAGCTTCTAAAAATGGTTGCCCTTCAATATCGCCCACCGTGCCACCAACCTCGACAATGACCACATCGGCATTGCTTTCTGCACTCACCAACATGATACGGTCTTTGATTTCATCGGTGATATGCGGAATCACCTGAATAGTACGCCCCAAAAATGCGCCTTTGCGCTCATTTTCGATGACACTGCTATAAATTTGCCCAGCAGTGACATTGCAGGCGCGGGTGAGATTTTCATCGGTAAAGCGTTCATAATGACCCAAATCGAGGTCGGTTTCTGCGCCATCAATGGTGACAAACACCTCACCATGTTGATAAGGACTCATCGTGCCAGGGTCAACATTGAGATAAGGGTCTAATTTCTGGATAGCCACCTTAAATCCACGCGCCTTTAATAGGCGACCAATTGCCGCGGCTGTTACGCCCTTGCCAACAGAACTAACCACACCGCCTGTACAGAAGATGTATTTTGTACGTTTCATAGATGCACTCTCAGATAACTAAAACAAAAACTTCGGCGGGAAATAGCATCCCGCCGTTGGTGAAAAGGGTCATCAAATCAACTGAACCAATAGCGAAGTGCGGACGGTTCAGTGATGGGTGTCACATACAATCAAACTAATTTTTCAAGATTATCGGCGGCGCGGCGCATATCGAGGAAAATTAATCCCAGTTTTGCACCCTCGCGCACGAGAGATGTTAACACGGCTTCCTCGCCAACAGACATCAGTATAACATATCCGTTTTTGCCTCTAATATAAACTTGTTCCAAAAGCCCACGACCTAATTCACTCGAAATCCGCTCACCGAGCGATATCATAGCCGCAGACATCGCCGATACACGGTCTTCTTCAATACCTGCTGGAAGCGACGATGCCATAATCAAACCATCTACGCTCACCACCGCAGAGGCTTCAACTTCTGGTGTTGTTGCTTGCAACTCACGCAGACGGTCTACCATTAATGCAGTCCGCGATTTCGCCATAATTTTCTCCTCATTGAAGTGCCAAAAAGCCAATTCTACACGGTGGATTTATTCCCACAACATACACCTATTATACTAAACCTGTAGCAATCGGCAAGCATGTAACCAATAATTTGTGATGCAGTTTCACCATTTTCAGATTATACTAACGTTTAGTGCATTGAGAAACCGTAGGGAAAGCGTCCACTGAAAATAACAACAAAACTGTCCATAATGATAACATCTTTATTTGTAGACTGATGAAGTGAGCAAAGGCTTTATGCAAAATCCTCAGCAAGTACGTCGTCCACAGGGCGAATTGTCCAATATCAGCGTGGTGCAATCGGTAGCAGAACGCATCGCACAAAGTGTTGGTCAGGTCATTTTAGGCAAACGGAACGAAGTACGTCTTACTGTTTTGGGATTATTGGCACAAGGGCATATCCTCATTGAAGATATACCGGGTGTCGGAAAGACCATGATGGCGCGTGCATTGGCAAAATCCATTGGCTGTGTATTTAGCCGTATTCAGTTCACACCCGATATGCTCCCATCCGATGTGACAGGGGTCTCGATTTATAACCAAAAAGAACGTGAATTTGAATTTCGACCAGGACCCATCATGGCACAAATTGTTCTGGCAGATGAAATTAACCGAGCCACACCAAAAACCCAATCGGCACTTCTAGAAGCGATGGAAGAAAAACAAGTGACAGTAGACGGTGTCACCTATCCATTAGAACCGCCGTTTATCATCCTTGCTACACAAAACCCAATTGAGTATGAAGGTACATTCCCCCTGCCAGAGGCGCAATTAGACCGTTTCTTGCTCAAGATTCAATTGGGATATCCAAGCCCCGCAGAAGAACTCACCGTTTTATCGGCACAACAATACAGCCACCCTATCAACAATATGAATCAGGTGGTGAGCCTACAAGAACTTCTTGCCGCCCAAGCCGCTGTCAAAGAAGTCTATGTCGCAGAAGATGTGATGCGCTATATTGTGGCATTGGTGACAGCGACCCGCACGCACGAACATGCCTATTTGGGTAGTAGTCCGCGTGGGTCAATTGCCCTATTCCGTACATCCCAAGTTCGTGCGGCAATGGCTGGACGCGAGTATGTTATTCCCGATGATGTCAAGGCGTTAGCAGAAGTGACACTTGCTCATCGCATTATCGCCAAGCCAGAGGCACGGTTTACACAAGCCTCATCGCGTACTATTGTGAATGATGTGCTTGCGCGTATCCCAGTCCCTGGAGCATCGGCTTACTGATGAAAAGTCGGCGTTATTTTTTCTACTTTTTAACCGCCATCATCTTTTTGATGGGTGTATTCACAGGCAAAGCCTACTTATTTAATTTGGGCTATATGATGCTCGGTGTGATTATTCTTTCATACCTGTGGTCATGGTTGGCGGTGCGTTGGATTGGTATCACCCGCAAAACTCGCGCCCGTCGCGCCCAAGTGGGGCGGGCATTTGAAGAGACATTTGTCGTCAAAAATCGGGCGATTATCCCTAAGTTATGGATAGAGGTAGAAGATAAATCCGATTTGCCAGACCATCGTGCAAGTCGGGTTGTCCCGTCATTAGGGATCGGCGGACAATATGAATGGAGTTTGCAAACGCGGTGTGTTGCGCGTGGGGAGTTCCGTTTGGGTCCCATGGTGTTAATGAGTGGCGACCCCTTTGGACTATTCACCGCCCGCAGACACATTAATGCGACCTCGCGGGTGGTTGTATATCCCACGATGATTAAGCTCTCCCATGTGGATTTGCCGATGGGGATGCTTTCTGGTGGTGAAGCACAACGCCAACGGTCACATTATGTCACCACCAATGCCGCAGGTGTGCGCGATTATGCCCCTGGCGATAGTATTAACCGTGTGCATTGGCGTACTACCGCCCGCCGTGACCAATTAACCGTCAAAGAATTTGAAATTGACCCATTGGTGGATATTTGGCTGTTTTCAGATTTTGCGCCTGCATCGCTCGTTGAAGACCCCACCCTCAAACGCTCAGAAACAGGCTATATCATCCCAACAATGGGGGGTATTCCTGCTTCTACAGAAGAATATGTGGCGGTGGTCTCCGCCTCGCTTGCCCGTTATTTTGTGGAATTAGAGCGGATATTGGGGTTTATCGCCTATACCCCAAAGCGTGAAATCCATCAACCAGAACGTGGTCGCAGGCAACTCACACATATTTTAGAGACACTCGCTGTCGCCAGAAGTGCCTCGCAATATACCCTTGCCCAAATGATGGTGTTAGAGGCACAATCATTTTCGCGGGGGACAACACTTATTCTCGTGACCAGTTCCGCCGATAATACATGGGTCACAGAAGCTATGCTCCTCTCCAAAAGAGGGATTAAGGTGATGTGTGTGTTGATAGATGCGTCTACATTTGGTTTTGCACCCTCTGGAGAAGAAATGGCGGCATATTTACGCCTCGTTAAAATTCCCACACTGGTTGTTCGGCGTGGGGATGATATTGCCGATGCGTTAACAAGGCAGTCATTATAAGCCTATGAATTCAAAACGATTTTTGTATTTCGCTGTGTTCATCAGTGGCATGACCACGCTTGCCATTGAATTATCTGCCTCGCGGTTGTTGGGTAGTGTTTTTGGCACAAGCAACTTGGTCTGGGCAAATGTCATCGGGTTGATGTTGCTCTATCTCACCATCGGCTATTTCATAGGTGGGCGTTGGGCAGACCGTTCTCCCTATCACAAAACACTCTATCGCATCATGCTCTGGGCGGCGTTTTTGAGCGCGCTCGTGCCATTGGTCGCACGTCCCATTTTGCAAGGCGCGGCGCTTGCTGTTACAGGGGTAGAGGCGGGTTTGGCACTCGGCTCATTTATATCGGTACTCATCCTATTTTCTGTGCCAGTGACACTATTAGGTTGTATCTCCCCATTTGCCATTCGCCTCGCAGTGACAAAATCAGAAGAAGCAGGTCGGGTATCGGGTCAGATTTATGCCATCAGCACATTGGGCAGCCTGTTAGGGACATTTTTGCCCACGCTCATCCTTATCCCAGAATTGGGAACTGCCCTCACCTTTTTATTCTTTTCAGGCTGTTTATATGGTATCGCCTTTATCGGTTTATGGTCTCAAAATGGGGTCAAAACACTTTTTTGGCTATGGATGCCCCTTATCATCATTATTTTGGCAAGTATCGTCTTAAATGGCTATCTACGCCAACCACCGCCCAACTCCATCGTCCTATATGATGACGAAAGTGCCTATAACTATATTCAGGTCGTACAAGATTCGCGTGGCTATATCAATTTGTATCTAAACGAGGGGCAAGGTGTACATAGCCGTTATCACCCCGATTTATACGAATTTGGTGGCACATGGGATTATTTCTTGGTCGCACCCTATTTCAATCCGTCCTATACCCCACAACAAGTCGAAAGTTTGCTGGTGATTGGGTTGGCGGCAGGCACAATTCCCCGCCAGTATCAGCGTGTCTATGGAAACATTCGCATGGATGGAGTCGAAATTGACCCTGATATTATTCATGTGGGGGAATTATTTTTTGATATGAACGCCGAAAAAATGCCTAGCCTCACCGCCTATGCCGAAGATGGTCGTTATGTCCTGCGAAGCCTCACACGCCCCTATGACGTGATTGCGATTGATGCGTACCGCCCGCCATACATCCCATGGCATTTGACCACCGTCGAATTCTTCATAGAGATAAGAGATAGGTTATCAGACAATGGTGTAGTGGCGATTAATGTAGGGCGCACCAGCACCGATAGACGCTTGGTGGATGCGATGGCAAGCACCCTCATGCAAGTTTTCACCACAGTTCATGCGATTGATGTGCCACGCTCGTTTAATACGATTTTGGTCGCCACACAAACTGTCACCACCGCCGATAATTTATTGCAAAATTTACGCGAATTACCCGCCGATAGCCCAGAATTGCTCACACGGGTCATGCAAAGTAGCCTAGAAAATCTTGTCTTAATTCAACCATCCGATATTATCTTTACAGATGACCGCGCTCCTATCGAGAATTTAGTAGATTCGCTCGTCATCAATTTTCTCCTCTATGGCGATATAGATTCGATTCGATGATTACAGAAACCGCCACCCCCCTCCCGACAGTTTCGACCACTATGCGCCTTATAAAATTGGCGCTCCGCCTTTATTTTATGCTGGCAGTGGTAATTTTATTACCGCTCCTGTCTACTCGTTTGGTGATGACACCCCTCTTTTTGCAATTTGAATACCATCGTGCCGATTTCCCAGAAGATTTTTATGGATTTACGCTTGAGGATAGACTATATTATGCTCCTTTTGCGCTGGATTATCTGCTCACCGATGCCGATATAGATTATCTGGGCGATTTAACCTTCCCCAATTCATCGCGCACACTGTTTAATGCCAGTGAATTGCACCACATGGTAGATGTTAAAATCGTCACCCAATGGGCATTTTTGATATTGGCGGTTGGTGGCATTGGCTCATTGGCTTTGATTGCGGGTTTATGGCGCAATAGCGACTTACGAGACAGTATCCGTTTGGGTATCTTTTCTGGTGCAATTTTGACTATCAGCCTCATTATCGCCATTGTCATTGCCGCCGTTGTCGCATGGGACACATTTTTCACCCTATTTCATACACTGTTGTTTGAAAGTGGCACATGGCAATTTTTATATTCAGATACCCTCATCCGCCTTTTTCCAGAAAAATTTTGGTTTGATGCCTCACTGACCATCGGCATCCTCACGACTCTGTTTGCCCTCATCCTACTCGCAATCACAGGACGATATGGTAATATAAGGTTATGGTTAAAACTAATTTTTAGGCGACCAATTCCATGAATAAGTGGTTTTCTATCGGTCTCGGCATAAAACGTTGGGTGATATTATCTATTTTGGGTGTGAGCATGATAGGTGTTGGCATTGCCTACGCCATTCTCAAACTCGAAACACATACCCCACTGTTTATTTCGTCCATAAATTGGATGACAATCATCATGCTTTTCATCGGAGGGTTCGTCATCTTCACAATTTCTGTGATAAAATTATATAATAATCTACTAGCGCCCTATCGTAAACATCAACAAGGACGGCTTATAGACGTAGTTTATGCTCATAGCAAACGTCATAAAGGATTGCGCCTAGTAGCAATTGGTGGTGGAACAGGTCTGCCGTCAGTTTTACGCGGATTTAAAGCCTTTACCAATAACATCACGGCTGTGGTGACAATGGCGGATGATGGTGGCAGTTCCGGACGGTTACGCCGAGAATTGGGGGTTTTGCCCCCTGGTGATTTACGCAATAACATCGCCGCCCTCGCCGATGACGAAAAATTGATGACACAATTATTTCAATATCGGTTTGCAGAGGGGGATTTAGGTGGACACTCGTTTGGAAATCTTTTCATTGCCGCGATGGCGGGTATTAGTGGTAGCCTAGAGACTGCCCTCACAGAAGTGGAACGTGTTCTCAATATTCAGGGGCGTGTCTTGCCAGCTACCCTGCAAGATATTCACCTCATTGCCGATGTACGTGTGGCAGGAAAAAATAACCCCATCCGTATTTTTGGCGAGTCAAAAATTGGTGAAGTTGGTGGGCAAATCGAGGCTATCCAAATTCATCCACCCGATGTTTTGGCATATTCAGAGAGTATCAAAGCTATTTTAGAAGCCGATTTAGTGGTCATTGGACCCGGTAGCCTGTTCACCAGCATTATCCCAAATTTGTTGGTTCATGGCATTGCCCAAGCCTTAAAAGAGACCAAAGCGCACAAAGTTTATGTGTGTAATGTGGCAACACAAGCGGGCGAAACAGACGATTTTACTGTTGCAGACCATGTTTTGGCGATTGAACAGTATATCGGACGTGGTATATTACAGAGTATTGTGGCGAATAACGCCACCCCAACGCTGAATAAGGGTAGTAATACCCACTATGTGGCGCTCACACCAACCAGTCACGAAATTTTTCAGCGTTATCTGGTGCATTACACCGATTTGACCGACGAAGGGCAACCATGGCGACATGACCCTCGCAAATTAGTGAATGCTCTATTAAAAATAATGGAGTTGGATAAAACAGGTAGCAGTATCTCTGCATCACCTGTTTTTGAACAATTGTAATTATCTACATTAGTGAGAGGAAAGTATCAAATGGCTATTCGTGTAGGGATTAACGGTTTTGGTCGTATTGGTCGCCAAGTGTTGAAAGCCATGCGCGATTATTATAAAGAGGATATTGATATTGTCGCCTTCAACGATTTGGGCGACCTCGAAACCATGGCGCATTTGTTCCGTTATGACTCGACCTATGGGCGCTACAATGGCACCGTAGAAGTCAAAGACGGCGCATTGATTGTTGATGGAGATTCTATCAAGGCGCTCTCAGAAAGAGACCCAGCCGCCATCCCGTGGGGCGATTTGGGTGTGGATATTGTCATAGAAAGCACAGGCATTTTTACCGAACGGGACCAAGCCGCCAAACATATACAAGGTGGTGCAAAAAAGGTCATTATCTCCGCTCCTGCCAAGAAAGAAGACATCACCATTGTGTTGGGTGTCAATGAAGACAAATACGACCCCGCCAATCATCATATCGTGTCGAATGCGTCATGTACCACCAACTGTCTCGCCCCCGCCGCCAAAGTGATTCATGACAAATACAATATCCTCAATGCCTTCATGACCACTATCCACAGCTATACCAACGACCAACGCATTCTCGATTTCCCCCACAAAGATTTGCGTCGTGCGCGTTCTGCCGCCATCAATATGATTCCAACCACCACTGGCGCGGCAAAAGCAGTTGCATTGGTCATTCCAGACCTCAAAGGTAGATTTGATGGATTTTCGGTGCGTGTCCCAACTCCAACCGTTTCGTTGGTAGATTTTGTAGCAGTCGTAGAAAAAACCGTCACAAAAGACGATATGATTGCCGCCTTTGAAGAAGCCGCTAATGGTCGCATGAAGGGCATTTTGGCAGTCGAACATGCACAATTGGTCTCTAGCGATTTTATTGGTAACACTTTCTCTAGCACCATTGATGTCGAATCTTGTTCTGCCAATGGCACACTCATCAAGGTCGTTACTTGGTATGACAACGAATGGGGCTATTCGTGCCGTACTGCCGATTTGACCAAATACATCGGCGACCGTCTGTAATTCACCGTTTTATTATAGGGGGGTATGTGCTACTCCCCTGTTTTTTATCACCATTCCTTTTCTGGAGGCAACCAATATGAATAAACAAAGTATTCGTGATGTCGAATTAACGGGCAAGCGCGTCTTAGTCCGTGTAGATTTTAATGTGCCACTCGATGGTTCAACCGTGACCGATGACACCCGCGTGCGTGCCGCCGTCCCCACTATCAAATATATCCTAGACCAAAAACCCAAAGCGGTTATATTGATGTCCCATTTGGGCAGACCTAAAGGCGGTCCCGCACCTGAATTTTCACTCAAACCGACTGTGGCGATATTAGCGGGATTATTGGGTGTGGCTGTGGCATTCGCCGAAGATTGCATTGGCGATGTTGCCGATAGTGCTGTCGCCAATTTGCCAGAAGGCGGTGTCCTCATCCTAGAAAATACCCGTTTTTATAAGGGTGAAGAGAAAAATGACCCAGAACTCGCCAAATCACTTGCCAAGCATGGTGATATTTTTGTCAATGATGCGTTTGGGTCTGCACACCGCGCCCACTCATCCACCGTTGGCGTGACCGATTATTTGCCTGCGGTATCGGGTTTGTTGCTCGAAAAAGAAATTGACTACTTGGCAAATGCCATCGAAGCACCAAAACGCCCCTTTATTGCCATTTTAGGTGGGGCAAAAGTGTCTGATAAAATTGAGGTGATTGAGGCGTTGCTCGGTAAAGTGGATGCTCTGCTCATCGGCGGGGGCATGGCGAATACCTTCCTCAAAGCACAAGGCTTAGAACTCGGCAAATCGCTCGTAGAAGCCGATGCCATCGAAACTGCCAAGATGCTCCTCGAAAAAGGTGGGGATAAATTAGTTTTGCCAACAGATGCCGTTATTGGGGATAAATTCGATAATGAAGCCACTCACAAAACCATTGATGTGACCGCAGGCGTGCCAGATGGTTGGGCAATTTATGATATTGGTGAAGAAACCATCAAGCAATTTGCCGCTATTTTGAGTGGCGCAAAAACAGTCGTCTGGAATGGACCCATGGGTGTATTTGAGATGTCCAATTTTGCCAAAGGGACATTTGCAGTCGCAGGGATGTTGGCGGCAGAGACCGCAAAAGGCGCAATCACGATTATCGGTGGGGGCGATTCTGCCGCCGCTATCGAAGAATCTGGTCTGGCAAATCAAATTACCCATATCTCAACAGGCGGTGGCGCGAGTTTAGAAATGCTCGAAGGCAAGGCACTCCCTGGCGTTTTGGCATTGAAGGATAAATAACCCCATGAGAACACCAATCATTGCAGGTAACTGGAAAATGCACAAAACACCCGCTGAATCGGTGGCATTTGTGACCGAACTCGCCCCTCTCATTGCCCAATATACAGGTGTGGAACGAGTTGTAGCACCGACCTTCTTGGCACTCACAGGGGTCGCAGAGGCGCTAAAAGGCACGGATATACAGGTTTCTGCCCAAAATACCCATTGGGAGACACATGGCGCGTTTACATCGCAAATTTCGCCTACTATGCTCAAAGGGTTGGTGAAATATTGCATCATCGGACACTCTGAATGTCGGGAATATCTCAAAGAGACCGACGACATGATTAACAAAAAAGCCAAAGCATTGCTTGCAAATGGGATTAAACCCATCATCGCAGTGGGCGAAAGTTTGGCACAAAATGAGGCGAGTCAAACCGAATCATTTGTGAGTGGGCAAGTCCGTGCCGCCCTAGAAGGCATTAGTAGTGCCGATATGGCGCATGTCGTCATCGCCTATGAACCCATCTGGGCAATTGGCACAGGCAAAAATGCGAGCGCCGAAGTAGCTAATGGCATTTGTGGAATGATCCGGGCGACCATTGCCGAATTGTATGGCACAGACATTGCCCAAGCCACCCGAATCCAATATGGTGGCAGTGTAAAACCAAACAATATGCTAGACTATATGTCACAAGAACATATTGATGGTGGGCTGGTTGGTGGTGCATCGCTCCAAGTGACCGATTTTGTGGCGCTCATCCAAGCCTCTGCCCAAGCTAAGGGAGTCTAGGCTCTGATTGTCATTGATTTTTTGATTGCACTAGGCTTCGTGATGGCGTTGTTTTATGGATTGCGCCAGATAGAACGATGGCTACATCAGCATATTTTCAAGGTGGGCTGGCTGGTCTTAAAAAACTTCCAGAATACCACCTTGTTGTATTACACCTTTTTTCTGCCAGGGGTTATCATCAATCAATTGGTGGTATGGCTGGTGGCGGGTGTACTTGATGTGCGAGCAGAACGAGCGATTCGCCTGCCAGAGAAGCAAGAAATCGGTGAATTAAAGCTCAATTTCATCAAATTATCCAAAAAAGCCAGTCCCGCCAAAGTGAGTATTATCACACTATCACCATTTTTAGTGGGGCTGTTTTTCATCCTTTTCGCTATGAACAATATTTTTCGGGTCAATGTCGCTTTTGCCGATTTTGATAACACCCTCGATGGGCTTTTTCGTGGGATAGGACGCATGACCAGCGCCCCAGATTTTTGGTTATGGGCATATTTGCTCTTTACCGTTGCCAATACCATGATGCCAGATTTTAAGCAAATTCGTGGATTACGCTTCATACTCACCATATTGGGAGTAATTTTGTTGGGGTTATTCATCATCGGCGTGGGTGATGAAATTGCCACCGCCGCCCTCACAGGTCCCATATTGACCATTCTCAATACGCTATCGGGTGCATTTGCCTTTGTGATTATTTTGGATGTGATTGCAGTCGGTGTTTTGGCGCTCATCGAGAACGCAATTGAATACATCACGGGCGATAGTGCTACTTTCAAAAATGGCAAAATGATTGCCATGACACGCGAACAAGTCATCGCCGCGCGTAATCAAGACCGCCAAAAACGGATGCAAACACTCAAAGAACCCAAACAACTCTCTCCATTGGCAGGCGCGCCATCTATTTACAAATTGTCCTTCCCCATACCGGGTGCGCCAGGAGTTGAACCCATTACTCCTATACCGAGTGCGATTTTATCTGCCCCACCTCCACCGCCTGCATTGGATAAGCGCACCATCACCCGCGAAGAACCCAAAGTCATCACCATTGCCCCTATTAATGAGCCACCCAAACCGCCCATGCCCCCACCGCGTGCCATTGTCTTTGGTGGTACATCGGCGTTCAAAGAAGATGATGAGGACGATGAAGAAGCCGATAGCGATATTCGCTATGAGGACGTTGAAGATTCTCCCTGAGAAAATCGACTGAGGATGACAAACCCAATGACGATGAGCAACACCATCATACTAAATGCGATGAACTTAAACATTTGGCTCGTGGTGACAAGCGTTAATATGCCAAAACACGCACAGAACAGATAATAGACAAACACAATTTGTCGCTGGGTGAATCCCATATCCAACAGCCGAAAGTGGATATGCCCCCTATCACCTTGCATAGGGTTACGTCCTTGCCTAATACGATTGGTCGCCTGCCATGCCAAATCCATCAATGGTAAGCCCATTACTAGCAAAATAGTCGCCATTTTTGCCCCGCCGATAATGCTCAATGTGCCGAGTAAATATCCCAAAAAATATGCCCCACCACCCAAAAAAAGTTGGGCAGGATAAGCATTATACAGCAAAAATGCCAATGTAGACCCCATCAATGCCAATGGGAGCAGACTCACGCTGGTTTGCAACAAAATAAATGCGCTGTTGATGAAAAGCATCGCCCCAGCAATAAATGATACTCCTGTGGCGAGTCCATCTAACCCGTCCATGAAATTGGTCGTATTTATCATCAAACCCAACCAGAACATGGTGAGCGTAACTGTGACCAGATGTGACCAGCCGTCGGTTTGTTGCCCGGTGAACGGATTGTTGAATGTCTCGATGAATATCTGGAATATCACCGCAATCGCCGCCGCAAAAATTTGCCCAACCCCTAATTGCACCGCATTAAATTCATAAATATCATCCAATACCGCGATGACGAATATGAATGTTCCACCGAGCAATAACCCTGTTACGCGGATAATTTCGGCGGGGTCAAATCGTGGTATAGGCAAAAATTGGGCGATGATAACGGCGATGATGAATCCAAAAAATACCGCGACACCGCCCATTTTCGATACACCGCGCAAATCACCTTCTGTCTGCCTACGCCCACCTGCTTTGGATGTAATGCCCCATTTACGTCCCAAAACTGCCATAAACGGTGTTAGCAGGAGGGTAATCGAAAAGGCGGTGCAAAATACAATGATAAACGCGCCTGTTTGTGCTGACATGCTTACGCCGTCCCAAATTGTCTGTCGCCTGCATCGCCCAAACCGGGGACGATGAAGCCAATGTCGTTGAGGCGTTCATCCACTGCCCCGACATAAATTTGCACATCGGGATGTGCTTTATTGAGCCGTTCTATCCCCTCTGGCGCGGCAAGTAAGCCCATAAATTTAATGTTGGTCACACCCCATTCTTTGAGGATGTCCACCGTTGCCACCGCGGACCCACCTGTAGCGAGCATGGGGTCTAAAATAATACACATTTCGACTGTGGGCTGGGTTGGGAGCTTATTATAATATTGCACGGGGCGCAATGTGTGTTCATCTCGATATAAGCCGATGTGCCATACTTGGGCATCTGGGAGCAGTTTCATCACCCCATCAACCAAGCCTAACCCTGCCCGCAAAATCGGAACAAGCCCAATTTTATCATTGGCAAAATAGCCATTGGCATCGCCCATCGGAGTTTCAACGGTGCGCGGGGCAAGATTGAGGTCTTGCGTGGCTTCATAACTCAGTAATAGGGCAAGTTCATGGACTAAATCGCGGAAAACACGGTAATTGGTAGATTTGTCGCGCAGGACAGTCAATTTGTGTAGCACTAAGGGGTGTTTAGAAACGTATATTTGGCTCATGATAAAAAATCCTCTCTGTAGCACGGTGATTTTACGCGCATAAGAGATGATATAAAAAGGGGGAAAATGGAGCGACTACTAATAATCACCCCATTTGAAGTTTTTATTGAGATGTGATAGGTAATGTATTTTTATCACCATCAATAGTGACTAAATCGGCGAAAACCCAACCAGTGGAAATTTGCAACCATGTTGCATCTGTATTGCGCCCAAATGCAATTGTTGATGTATTTGCCTCTAAACGATTCGATACATCAAAATTTTGACCCGGTCCAGAACGTACATTAATTGTTTGATTAGAATTAATTGTAAGACCATTATCTAATGACGGTTCTGCTAAATAATATAATATCGGTCCATCCCCTAACCACTCATTGAAAATAAGTTTAAAATTTTCATCATCTTTCTTTACAATGAATGGCAAATTGCCTTGCGCTGTTCTACCTGGCAATATATTAATTTCTAGAAAGTCATCGTACACAACCAACTCAACATCATAAATAATCCCATTATCACCTACTAATTGAAAATCCCAATGTTGAGGTTCACAATTTCTAGTGCTTGTGGTTTGATAACAACTTATTTCCACAGTCACAATAACATATTCTTCATCAGTCTCAGCACGCTCATTGAACATATTTTGTCCCATGATAATGTTTGTAGCAGGTCTTATAAACCCGCGTGCTGCGATATTATATCCAGGTCCGCCTCTTGATAAATTATTAAAAGCAAAAGGACTATTTAATGTTCCGTTACCTTGGTTATTTGCACGGCGTGTCGGTGTGGATGTTGGTGATGGGGTTGCGGTTGCGGTTGTAGTGGGGCATTTATTTATAATTTCATCAATCTTATTTTGAAGATTAGTAGCTAACTCAATTGCTTCATCTACATCGGTTACATTTCCTTGTGCGACATTATATTCTGCAATTGCCTCATTGATTTGCTCGTTAATAGTATCTGGATTACAAATATCTGAATCAGATTGGCTATCACTTATAAAACCTAAATTGAATGTAAATACACATAACAAGATAAACAATATTTTTTTGTTCATTTCTTTCCCCTATTATTAAAAAATAAAATAGCAATATTATAATTATAATACAAAAAATAAAAAAATAGAATTAAGAAAATAAACTTGAACAATATATCTATCGTACTCGCAAAATATTCTATATACTTTATTCAATCAAACTATTTTGAATAAGAGAGTTTATTTTATGTCCGATGATGGACGCTTAACCAATTCAAATTTACAAAAAGGTGAGCGCGATAATATCGCCCTGCGCCCGCAGTTTTTGCACGACATAATCGGACAAGACCGCGTGCGCGAAAATTTGCGGATTATGATAGATGCCGCCAAAACGCGCAAAGAACCCCTAGACCATGTGCTATTTTATGGTCCGCCCGGTTTGGGAAAAACCTCGCTGGCGTATGTCATTGCCAACGAAATGGGCGCAAAAATCCATATCACGGCGGGTCCGTCTATTGAGCGTGCTGGTGACCTTGCCGCCATCCTCACCCACATGAAACAGGGCGATATTTTATTCATAGATGAAGTACATCGGCTTGGGCGTGCAGTAGAAGAAATTCTCTATCCCGCGATGGAAGATTTTAAGCTGGATATTGTCATTGGCAAGGGTCCCGCCGCCAAAAATGTACGGCTCAATTTACCCCGTTTTACCGTGATTGGCGCAACAACCCGTTTATCCTTGCTTGCGGGTCCGCTCCGTGATCGCTTTGGGGCGCGTTTTCGGATGGATTACTACGACCAACCCGCGATGGAATTTATCCTCAATCGGGCGGCTGGGATGCTCAAAGTGAGCATAGAATCACAAGGCGCGAGCGAAATCGCCACCCGTTCTCGTGGGACACCCCGTGTGGGATTGCGCTTGCTCCGCCGTGTGCGCGATTATGCTCAAACACGGGCGCAAGGGGTGATTACCCAACCGGTGGCTATTGAAGCCCTCCAGTTGATGGAGATAGACCCGCTTGGACTCGATGAAATAGACCGTCGCATCCTCACAACCATCATCGAAAAATTCAATGGTGGTCCCGTTGGGCTAGAGACCATCGCCGCGGCGATTAGCGAAGACCGCGCCACGATTATGGATGTGTATGAGCCATACCTACTCCAATTAGGGTTTTTGGATAGGACACCACGTGGGCGTATTGTCACCCAACATGCTTATGCTCATGTCGGCATCCCCTACGATAACCCGCCATACCTCAAATTGACCATTTTGGATGACGAAGAAGACCCCGACATCCCCAAACAAGACCCCCTTTTCTGAGAGGATTTTTTTATGCACTTATCTGACTTTGATTATGACCTGCCAGAACATTTTATCGCCCAGACACCATTAGAACCGCGTGATTCATCCAAATTGATGGTACTCAATCGCGCTGATAACACCATCACCCACCGCATTTTTCGGGATATGGTCGAATATTTTAATGCGGGCGATGTGTTGGTAATGAACAATACCCGTGTCATTCCCGCCCGTATTGCGGGATTCCGTGCCGATACGGGCGGGAAATTAGAGGTATTGCTTCTGCGCCAATTGGATGATACAGCGTGGCGCGTGTTGATTGGTGGCAAACAGGCAAAAATTGGTACGACAATCGGCTTCCCCCACACGATTATCACCGCAGAGGTATTAGAAATCGTTGAAGGCGAAGCAGAGCGTATGATTCGTTTTAGCCAGCCTGTGAATGATTTGCTGATAGAACTCGGAGAGACACCCCTCCCCCCCTATATTCATACGCGTGTGAATGATTCAGAACGCTACCAAACGATATATAGCCGTCATGATGGGTCTGCTGCCGCACCTACAGCAGGATTACACTTCACGCCAGAGGTGCTATTGACATTGCGCGAAAAAGGGGTGCAATTTGCTTATTGCACATTGCATATCGGCTTAGACACTTTTCAACCTGTGAAAGTGGAGACAATTACCGACCACAAAATTCATAGCGAAGAAGCCGTTCTCACCGCCGAAAATGCCGAAATTATCAACAAAGCAAAACTCGCCGGTGGGCGTATTATCGCGGTTGGCACAACAACCACCCGCACATTAGAGACGGCTGGCATCCTCAGCGCAGGTGGCGACCCCAGCAATCCGTCGGCACTCGGCGATATTTGTGCGTGGCGACCTGTGACAGCATTTCAGGGAGATACCCGCCTATTTATCTATCCATCATATAAATGGCGTGTGGTAGATGCCCTCATCACCAATTTCCATTTGCCCAAATCGAGTCTATTGATGATGATTTCATCGTTTGCGGGACGCGATTTTGTGATGGATGCTTATGAAATCGCCAAACGAGAGACATATCGCTTTTTCTCTTTTGGCGATGCAATGATTATTTTATAATTGACGGATGGCGATAAATCCCCTATAATTCAAAGTCGCGTTAAAAACAATTTATTGAGATTTCGTTAGGCAGAAATGCCCTTCTTCCCCGTTTATCTGCCCGCGTATGCGCCGCGTTAACGGAGAGAAAGCGAAGATTGGAGCAAAATACCGTGTATGCAATTATTCGTTCTGGTGGACGACAATATCGTGCTGAAGTTGGCAAAACGATTGATGTCGAAAAACTTCCCTATCAAGTAGATGAAAGTTTCGTAATTAACGATGTGTTATTAGTAGGCGATGAAGATAACACTGTCATCGGTCAACCGCGTGTCGAAGGCGCAACTGTGAAGGCTACGGTTGTCTCACAATTCAAAGGCGAAAAAGTTATCGTGTTTCGCTATCGTCAACGCACAAATTACCGCCGTCGGACGGGGCATCGTCAACAATATACCCGCCTGCAAATTGATGCAATCTCTATTGGTTAAATAGTAAAAATTACGAGAGGTGAGTTATGGCACATAAAAAAGGTGGCGGTTCTACTACTAATGGACGCGATAGCCAGTCAAAACGACTTGGTGTAAAACGCTTTGGCGGTCAATTGGTCAAATCTGGCGAGATTATTGTGCGCCAACGTGGGACTTATTTTCACCCAGGTGAAAATGTTGGTTTGGGCAAAGACCACACCATCTTCGCAAAAATTCAGGGCATTGTTGTCTTTGAACGGATGCGCGGTAGAGGCGGTCAACAACAAATCAGCGTCTATGAAAAGAAACCGATGGTTGTTGTACCTGCTACAGTGGTTGCACCAGCCGCAGGTGATTAGTCACAAAATACTTCATGGGGAGTGATTTTCTCCCCATTTCATACTCTTTATCCCTATCATCATTCGCTATCACGCTACTCATCCCCCTCAGAGCCGTGATATTGCTAAGAGGAGTTATACAATGAAAGACGGAATTCACCCAAAATGGTTTGCCAGCGCAAACGTTGTTTGTGCATGTGGCAATACATGGATAACTGGGGCAACCATCCCAGAAATTCGTACAGATATTTGTTCTGCTTGCCACCCCTTCTATACTGGCGAACAACGTATCGTAGACACCGAAGGTCAAGTTGACCGCTTCCTCAAGCGTCTTCAAGTACGCGACAACAAACGTGCCGAAACCGATGCGCGTGAAGCATCAAAAACCCCAATGGATTTGTCTTTGGCAGAATTGGGTCTGACCAAACGTGCCTCCGATGTTATGGCACAAAATGGTATCCTCACTGTTGCCGATTTCTTGGCAAAACTCGAAGGTGGGCAAGAAGAAAGCCTACTCGAATTGCCCGGTGTTGGTCAAAAAACCATCATGGACATCAAGAAGAACCTACGGACACGCGGTTACGAAGTCCCTACTATCAAAGCTGAATAACCTCTATGAAGCATAGTGTCGGACAGATTGAAGTTATCTGTGGCAGTATGTTTTGTGGCAAAACCGAAGAACTCATCAGACGTGTGCGGCGGGCAGTCATTGCCCGTCAACACGTTATGGTGTTCAAACCTGCCATTGATGACCGCTACAGTATCGAGCATGTGACCAGTCATAACGGGCAAAATATCCAAGCCATATCAGTCAATAGCCCTGTAGATATTTTGGCAATGCTCACCCCAGAAGTTACCGTTGTTGCAATTGACGAAGCACAATTTTTTGATAACAATATCATTGATGCCATAGAAATAATGGCAAACCGCGATATTCGTGTGATTATTGCGGGATTAGATATGGATTTTAAGGGTGAGCCGTTTGGACCCATGCCTCAATTATTAAGCCGTGCCGAAGATGTTCTCAAACTACATGCTATTTGTGTGGTCTGTGGAGAATTGGCAAACCGCACACAGCGCCTCATTAACGGCAATCCTGCCCGTTATGATGATCCAATTATCATGGTTGGTGCATCAGAGTCGTATGAAGCCCGTTGCCGTAAACATCATATTGTGATTAAATAAAGCGATATAAATGAGTCCGTGATAAATGTCATGTGGCATACTTATCATGGAGTTGTTAAAATTGGAATGGGAATTTAACGTAATGTGTCACCCCAAAGACGCACCTGTTGGCTGTTAGTAATGAAAGGAAAGCCGTTTTATGAGTGTTTCTGTCGCACCGATGCCCGTACAAGAGTCTGTTAACCAACAAACTGGTTTGTGGTTAAGAGATAAACGATGGGATTTGATGTTTATCACCGCAAGCGTGATTTTTGTGCCACTGCCTTATCTTTTTTACTTGTTTATGAGTAATAATGGTATGGATGGCGATGTCGCCCGTAATTTGGTAAATGGTTTTGTGGCTATCGCTATTGGTGGTCCACACATGATGTCTACCTTCTTACGTACCGGATTGGATAATAATTTTAGACAACGTTATCCAATGCTCATCCGTTCATCTATCATTGTCCCCATTGTCGTGGTGTCATTGGCATTTTTGAATCTGACGCTCATGTTGACCGTCTTTTTCTTTTGGGCATCCATTCATGTGTTGCATCAAGTGACGTATATTGTGGAATTGTATAACCACAAAGAACATCACACCATTCGTAAAACAACCCTATCGCTCTATTCGCGTGCGGTAGATTATGCCGTTATCCTAACTTGCTTATTTCCAATTGCGGCGCTCAAGATTAGTCAAGGCACATTTGATATTGGGACAAATGACCTTACGGCTGTTATCCCAGATTTCTTTCAGGCGACATGGTTTTTCGTGCTAATGTCAAGCATTTTTACCGTTGCATTAGTCGCATACCTCATCAAATCGGTTCAAGAATATCGTAGCGGAAGCCTCAATATCCCCAAGACCATTTTTATCGCCTTCTCGGTTGCCGTTGCCTTTACCATGCCCATGCTCGAAAATCTTGATACCGCCTTTCAAGGGTTGAATACATGGCATTCGTTCCAATATTTGGCAATTACCTTCTATATCATCAAAATCAAAGAAGAACATGGCAAATTAGATGGTACTGCTCCATTGGTAAAACGCTTTGCCAAAGCCACAAAAGATTCACGCGGGTTATATCTCCTGAGCGCCACTATGTTGATTGGCTCTGGGGTTATCTTTGCGGTGGTCTTTGCTCTGGCACATATCATCACCCCAAACCCTGCTGTTTTGATGGTGACAGACACTATTACCTACGACCAAGCACTTGGTTATTGGCGCTTTGATGTGGCGTATTACACCGCTATTCTGTCATTCTTGTGGATCCATTACTATCACGACCATTTCCTCTTCACCAACTTTGAGGTACTAGAGGATTCATACTAAACCCATTTACAGGGGCATGAGATAATAATCATGCCCCTGTTTTTTATGGTAATAAGAACTCGCTAACCCATTGCATGGGGTCTACCGCCACCCCATTGAGCCATAACTCCCAATGTAAATGTGCGCCTGTGGCACGCCCAGTATTTCCCACCGTACCAAGCACCTGCCCCACTTGCACCATATCTCCCAAATTGACATACCGCGCACTTAAATGCGAATAATTGGTATAAATTCCCCAACCATGGTCAATGACCACCGAAATGCCACGAATATTCAACACATCTGCCAAAACGACACGCCCTGCTTGTGCCGCCAAAACCGATGAACCTGTTGCTCCCGCAAAATCTGCCCCGTTATGATAACGGTCAAATCCGCCACCATTATAGGCACGGCGCGTCCCAAATGGCGAGTTCATCACTGCTGCTGCAGGCAGGCTCATTGCCCCCGTGATATATCGCTCTGGATTTACCCGCCCCGTCACATTTCTGAGGATACTAATCTCGTTTTCTTCCACGCCGACATTCAACAAATCCACTCTATCGGCGGGTAGTGTGATATATTGGCTTCCATAATTGCCAGATTGCACCTGCATATTGATAAGCAAATTCACCACCTCGCCTGCCAATGGTGTGAGGGTGAAATTCATGGGATACACTCCCGCTTCGGTATAAATTGGCACAGGGATGAGGATAACGGTCAACAACCCGTTTTCTTGTGATATAGGCGAAAATCCGATGTCCAAAAATGAGCCTGTCACCGTTACGGGCAGTGTTGTTCGCAATAATATCCGTCCTGCACGCCCTTCTTTGAGGACAAGTGGAAAAATATCTAATGATTGCACCAGCGCGGGTAAATCACTGGCAGAGGCGACTTGTGTTGTGATGATAGGAATGGTGAGTTGTTGCCCCGCAAAAATAATTGCCCCATCTGCCAAACCGTTAGATTGTTGAATTGCCGCAAGCGTTGTGCCATAGCGTTGAGCAATACGATAGAGGGTATCACCACGTTGTACCGTATGAATCACACGATTTTCGGTCTGATTCGGTGAAAGGAGCGTAATAAGCCCTGCATCCAGCACAATTTCGGAGGTAGCCGTTGCAGAAACGGGTATGTCACTCCCAATAATTTGCAAAACCTGTCCGACATAGAGTGAGTTGGGATTGGTGATACCATTGGTATTTGCCAACATATCTGCTGTCAGACCATAGAGTTGTGCAATACGCGACAACGATTCACCTGCGCGGACGATATGTGTTTGTGGGGTTTGCGTGGGTGTGGGTGAAAAATTAGCCGATGGGATTATCAGGCGTTGACCCACCACAATGCTACTCGTATTGATGATACCGTTGGCGGTGGCAATTTGCTCAATGGTTAGCCCATAGCGCAACGCAATCCGATAGAGGTTCTCGCCCCGTTGCACCACATGAATGGTTACATCAGGCGGGGGTGTTTCGTCTTGTTGCCCATTGGTGGATGCGACCGCCGAAAACATCACCCCAATAGTCAATAAAAGGGATAAAAAGAGTCTTCGCATGAGTTATGAAGCACTTTCAGAGAACACCAACATATCGCCTATAGCGACTTTATCGAGAATAGAGGGTCTAGCTTCGATATAATATTGTGCGGGTTTGGCGGGGGCATACATGGGTCGCCATGGCTTGGCGAGTTTTTTATCTACCACACGCCCTTCGGCATCCAGCCAGACGACACCAATAGACATAAACATAAAAAACATGTGGATGGCGCTCTGAGAAATCGTCTCTTTGCCTGTCACAAATAAAATCCCTTGATCATCTGGTAAGTGCGTCACAAATTGCAATCCGCGCAGATGACACCAAAATGAGGCGCACCATTTGGCACGCCTCAAAACGACTTCATTGGTTTGTGCATGTCGCACGATTCGCCAATTTGCACTCATGGGATATTGATTACTTGACCCACATAAATGAGATTACGATTGGCAATGGTGGGATTAACTACCAGTAAATCGGCAACGGTGATATTAAAGCGCACCGCAATGCGATAGAGACTATCACCATAAGTCACGGTATATGTCCCACTAGCGACAATCACCACAGGCTGTTGTGGTGCAGATGGTGTTGCTGTGACCACAATCACCACCACATTCGGTTGGCTAATAGCGCCGCCAGTCGGTGGGATGATAAGGACTTGTCCCACAAAAATACGATTGGGGTTGGTGATGCCATTAAGTTGTGCAATGGCTTCTACAGTGGTGTTGAATCGGGTCGCGATCCGTCCGAGTGTATCGCCACGTTGTACCTGATAGGTATTACCAGAGGTTGGCGGTGGTTGAACAGGGATGATACCCGCTTCTATCGTTGCTGTAGGCATAGGGGTGTTACTGGGTGTGAGCGTTGGTGTTGGGGTGGTGGTGACTGGCGGTGGAATCCGCACAGGGATAGATAATTCTTCACCCACATAAATGAGGAATCGGTCATCTAAGCCATTGGCTTGGGCGATAGAATCAATGCTACTGCCATATAAAACAGCCAACCGCCCAACGGTATCTCCACGACGCACAATATGGAGCAAGGTATTGGGGAAATCGGCACTAAATGCGCCACCAATAGGGGCGCGTGTCCCCGCAGGACGTGGTGTGCTGGTCGCCAATTCAACTGCCCCATCGGGTGTATTGGTGGCAACGGCTGGTTGTGGGGTGTTTGATGACACAACAACCTGTGCGGTATTGGTTGGGATAAGCGGTTCTGGTGTATTGGTGCTAATCACGCCTTCAGGTGTTGGGGTCGGGTCGCCAACGAAGGGTGTGTTGGTCGGTAATGGCGTATTCGTTGGCACAGGCGTATTCGTTGGAATATCTGTGTTGGTCGGTGCGGGCGTATTTGTCGGAATATCCGTGTTGGTTGGCGCAGGTGTATTGGTCGCGCCTTCAGGTGTTGGGGTTGGGTCTGATGGAATGATAATCGGTTCTGATGTATTGGTGGGGATAATAACCACCGCTTCAGTATTGGTTGGGACTGGTATGGGTGTTGTTTCTGTCACAATCCCTTGGTCAATACTCACGGTGAGCGAAGCATCATCCAGATAGATGAAATTATTCGCTTGTGGAAATGTCACTTGTGAACGCACCCATACCGTTATCGCATCGCTGGCAGAACGGACGCTAATGCTATATTGGCGATACGCATCATATTGCTCTACAGGCACAGACCACACGATATTGGCACTATTGGGGTTATTGTCACCTAATGGGTCAATTCCCACCTGAATCGTAATACCACCCGGATTCGCGCTAAATTCACGCGATTCGGCATCGTCAAAATCATTTGACCACACATAGGCATAAATGCTAAAGAGATATTCGATGTTGGGAGACAAACCAGAGATGTTCTGGAATACGCCACCATCATGAGTTAGCCATGTGGTAAAAAACACTTGTGAATTTGCCCCATTACGAACACGAGTTGTATCTGCCGCAAATTCTGGCTGTGCATTACGGAAAGATTCCATCTCTTGTGTGCGCGGATTGTGCCAAGGTGTCCAGCCTTCCGCGACCACCATATCGGGATTTCCTGTAATGGTGATAAACGGCTCTTCAAAACCCGGATTGGTGAGCAGGTTGTCTTCTTGTGCCACTGCGCCAAATCCATTTAGTCCAAAAGCCACGCATACAAACAATAATGCCTTTAATACGTTAGTTTTCATCGAATTAACCATCTGTTTTTCCCCCAGATTGGGTACGCCATCGCGTATTGTGATTTGATAAACATCATGTGCATAAGTATAGCTTATTGGCAAATTCCACGCCACAAGCAGACGGCATTTTAATCGGCTATTTTATAAAGTTGGTACTATAGTTACAATAAGCGCATACTTATTGGCATCATCATAAAGATAACCTAGTGAAATTATACGAATATCAAGCAAAAATATTATTTCAAAAAAGCGGGATTGCAACCCCAACAGGGCATTTAATTACCGATATAGCACAAGTGACGGCATTAGCCCATGCACTCACTTTTCCTGTTATGGTCAAAGGGCAAGTATTGGCGGGTGGTCGCGCCAAACATGAAGGTATCAAGATTGCCCATACATTTGAAGAAGTTCAATCAATGGTGGCAAATTTACTCAATACATCCATAGATGGGCTAACTATTTCGAGTGTGTTAATAGAAGACAAAATAGAAAGCAATATTCACTACTATGTGAGTGTGGTCAACGACAGAACCGCTCGCAAACCTGTTTTGGTCGCCTCTGTGGAATATGGTGGGGAAATTGAAGAAATTGCCAAACAATATCCCAACCACATCTCCAAACAATACATAGACCCCCTCACGGGGTTACATCCCTATCAGTCACGCCAAATTGCCGATGACCTCAATTTTCCAAAATGGTTATGGCAAAAATTTGATGAACTCGCCCAAGCCTTATATCGGTGTTATCTGCACTATGATGCCACACTGGTCGAAATTAACCCTGTTGCCTATACCGAAGAACACGGATTTATCGCGTTGGATGCCAAAATAAAAGTGGATGACAATGCGCTCTATCGTCAAGCAGATATATTGGCATGGCAACAAGCACTCATCATGACAGAAGCAGAAAATCTGGCTCTGCAATCGGGGGTCAGTTATGTCAAATTAAACGGGCAGATAGGATGCGTGGTCAATGGAGCGGCATTGGCAATGACCATCATGGACATGACCAGTCTCTATGGCGATGACCATATTGCCCCTGCATGTTTTTTGGATATTGGTGGTGGTGCAGATGCGGTGCGCGTGGTTAATGCGCTCAAGATTGTTTTTTCTGATAGCAATGTCAAAGCCGTGATTTGTAGCATTTTTGGCGGGATGACTCGCTGTGACGAAATTGCCACTGGCATTGTGCAAGCCTATGAACTGCTCAACCCGCATATCAAGACCATTGTACGCTTGCAAGGGACAAATGCCTTACTCGGCTGGGAAATTATCCAAAATGCCAAAACGCCCAATTTGCAGATGGCAGTTTCTCTGAGCGAAGCTGTCAATCTTGCCATTGCCACTGTGAAAGAAGGCTGACCATGAGTATTTTTATCAACGAAAGCACCAGACTAATTGTTCAGGGTATCACAGGCAAACAAGGCACATTTCATACCCAAGAAATGCTTAAATATGGCACGATGGTAGTTGGTGGGGTCACACCGCTTCGTGGTGGCGATTGGGTTCATGCTGTCCCTGTATTCGATTCGGTCAAAGCCGCTATGCACACCACGGATGCCAACACATCGGTGATTTTTGTGCCACCCCGTTTTGCCACTGATGCCATTTTTGAGGCGATAGATGCCGAAGTCCCGTTAATTGTGTGTATCACAGAAGGGATTCCTGCCTATGATATGATGCGGATATATGCTTATTTACGTCATAGCAAAAGTCGCCTTATTGGACCTAATTGTCCGGGTATTATCACCCCACCAGGGGCAAAAGTGGGAATTATACCGGGCGAAATTGTCCGACCCGGTAATATTGGCATCGTCTCTAAGAGTGGGGCATTAACCTATGAGGTCATGCACATTTTATTTCAGGCAAATTTTGGGGTAAGCACTTGTGTGGGTATCGGTGGCGACCCCATTGTAGGGACAAGCATGGAAGAAGTGCTAGAGATGTTCGATAACGACCCACAAACCGAAAAAGTCGTGCTATTAGGCGAAATTGGTGGACGGGCAGAAATTCGTGCGGCGGAATATATCAGGCGGTATATGACAAAACCCGTGGTAGCATTTATCGCAGGCAAAAGCGCCCCTGTGGGTGTGCGTATGGGACATGCTGGCGCAATTATCGAAGGGGGTGATAGCACGGCTATCGCCAAAATTCAGGCATTTATCAATGCAGGGGCGCGTGTGGCAGAACACCCAGAACATATTGCATCACTACTCTAAACACCCTCAATGGTATTGATGCGTATCCATCCTTCTCGACCATCGGGTAAGCCGATTTTTAGCCATATCCCCTCTTGTGCCAAAATACGCGTTTCTGCCCCTGTGGAGAGGGTGAACATCGTGAAATAATCTATCCCTGCGCCACTCAAGACATCGGTGAAAGGTGCTGTTATCACCCCCAATGGGCGGGCTGTCTCTAAATAGATACGACTAATGGTCATCACTAGCAAAAACGCAGTGACGATGCTCATGCCCAATAAGGGCAATTGCAGAATTTTGCGCCATGCTATTTTGCGCCAAAATACGATACCCATGCCCCACGCTATTGACCACATGCCTAATGCGAGAAATTCTAATTCTGCTGTGCTAAAAAATGCGCTGAGTTGCGCGATTTGTTCCAATATGCCATTTTCATCGGTATATGTATCAGGACGAGTCGCACGGATGTTGGCAATGCGCCCTGCAATATCACTATCACGCGGGGCGAGCCTTTGGGCGCGATGATAATTGAGCAAGGCGTGTCCCAATTCACCCGTTTGCGAATAGGCTTGCCCCAAATTGAAATAAATGGCGGGGTCATTTGTTCCGTTTGTGACCATCGCCTCATATAACATAATCGCCTGCTCATAATCACTTGTTTCGTATGCGTTTTGTGCTTCGTCATCGGTTTGAGCAATAGCTATACCGATAATCGTCATCATTATGACCAAAATAACTGATAACCGCATGGTCATTTTTTCCACCCCGCTTCGAGAACTGTCAATAATCGCAATGCCTCATCTAGCACCTCAGAAAAATTAAATTCCACCGTTTGGGGGATATAGCCTGTGCTGTTGATTATTGCCAATGCCGACTCGGTATGTACCGCCAAATGGTCTGGCAAATAATCGTGTAATGCCGATACAACCTCTTTATGGGGTACATTTTGTTTATCGGCAATATAAGCCATGATTATCGTGGTCACTTTTGCCGATGACGGCGTGCTACCCAAGGATTTAAGCCGTTTTTTGGCGCGTGATAAGGCGGTGCGATAACGTTTCTTTGCCAATCGAGCAGTTTGGCGTTTTTGCCGAATGGTGACAATAAACAATATCAACCCGATAATTGGCATAATGCCCCATGCCAAGCGTAACATCCCTAAATTGCCGATACCCGTCGTGGATGCCAGTAGTTTTAGGGATAATTTCGCCCCCGATGGTGACGATGTGATGGGTGCTAGGCGTGTTTCACCTGTGATAGTCGGCAAAATCTCCAATGTGAATGTAGGGGTAGATAGCGCGACATATATCTCTGTGCGCGGGTCAAAATATGCCCATTCAATTGGTGGAATAGGATATACCCCCACCGCATTGGGGATAACCAACCACTGAAATTTTTTATTGCCCAATGGAACGCCAATACTTGCTTGTGTATAGCGGGGTAATTGGGGCAAAATGCGCCATTCTGAAGGAAAATTGAGCGTGGGCAGGGCTATGCGTTCCAAAATCCCCACCCCTTGTATGTTAATTTCAAAGACAAACGGATTTCCCAATGTGAGTAGTGGTGCATCAAAATTGGCACTCATCACAAAATCGCCCACATCACCAGAAAAAGCGGTTGGCGCACCCTCTGGCAATGGGCGCACAGTCATGGTTATACGTTGTGTGCTGATAACTTGTTCAGACCGAAATACATCCCCTGCCACCACCAATTGGGCTGGATTAATACCGATGTCACCTTGTACGAGTGGTGCGAGGTCAATTTGAATTTCTGTGACAAAAAATTGCCTGTCGTTGATAATCTGCACCCCGCTAACCGTTGTGCGGCTTTCGCCAATCCAAAACCCTTCAAAATCGGGGAACTGTAGCGCGATACCTTCTTGCGAGATGGCATAATAGCGCAAGGTATAGGTGATTTGTTCACCCATATACGGCGCGGTGTTATTTACCTGTGCCTCAATAAAAAAATCGCCAACACCATCAAACCCCTGTTGGGGCAATATGGTCGTCCATAGCACAATGATCCACCACCAACGGCTCATATCACCAATCCTTTTCTGGTAATGTGATAGGATTATCGGGTAGCACAGCACCATTGAGGGCTTGTTCATCAAGCTGTAACTGATTAAGCAACTCTTCCGCATCTTCCACAGACATCGCCCCTATCGGCTCAATTGTGGGGACTAATTCAATCATATCGCCATCTCCCTCAATTGTTGATGGTGTGTCGCCATCGGTATCGGGTGGTGGCGTAGGTGTGGGTGGAGACGTATCTGCCGATGAAGGAGTCTGTGTTGGTTGCACAGCACGCCTCATGGTCAATTCCAAATTATGACGGGCGTTTTCTGCTTGTGGATTAATCCGTAGCGTTTGTTGATAGGCATCAATCGCCAGCGCATATTGCCCTGTGCCATAATATAGATTCCCCAAATTGTAATAGGCTTTGGCGCGGATGCTATCATCATCTGTGCGGGTGCCTTGCAAAAGGGCTTGTTCCGCTTTTGACCAATCATTCTGGGCGATGAGCAATGTCGCATAATTAAAATAAGGCAATGGCTCATCTGGTGCCAGAACTTGCGCGGTATAAAACTGATTTTGTGCCTCACGCCATTGTCCCGCCTGTGCATCGGCAAGGGCGTTATTGTTGGTTATCGCCAATAAATTCGACTGGGTATAAACCCATGTAGAAATTGCTACTAGCACCGCCACCAATCCCCATATCCGCCATTGCTTCATGATTCACGTCTCCGCTTTTGTGGGATAAGCGATTCTATTCCCAATACGATGAGTGCCAATGCCACAAATACATTAAATCGTTCTGCACCCCTGCTTTGGATTTGCACACGCACTTGTTCCTCACGGATGGCATTAATTTCTCCCAAAACATCCCCAATTTCTGCGCCACCAATCGTAGCCAACCGATAAATACCATCGGTCAATGTGGCGATTTGTCGCAACGGTGCTTCGTCCAAGCGGGTGATGACCACATTGCCAAACGCATCATTTTTTGAGCCGATTATTGCCCCAAATTCATCTCGGATAGGGATTTCTGCCCCGTTGGGCGTGCCAATGCCGATGGTGTGAATAACAATCCCTGCTTGTTTGGCTTCTTCTGCGGGGATGAGTGGATTACCCTCATGATTTTCACCATCGCTGACCACTAGCATGATTGTTTTTTGTGTGATACGGTCATCACGTAGCCCCAACGCCTCATCCAACGCACTCCCCAATGCCGTCCCCTGCTGGGTGATGGCTTGGGTATTCACGGCGTTTAGAAATGTGAGCGCAGAACGGTTATCAGTGGTGAGTGGCAATTGGATATAGGCTTCACCCGCAAAGACCACCATCCCCACATAAACACTGGGCAAATTTTCGATGAGGTCGCTAATAATCAGTTTTGCCCGTGTCAATCGGCTTGGCGTGATGTCTTGGGCATCCATGCTTTGGCTAATATCCAAAACAATAATCACTGCCAGTCCATCTGCTTCGATTGCCTCGCTGGTCACACCCCATATCGGACGCGCCATCGCTATGATGAGCATGGCAATGGCGACTATCCATAATAATAATTTGAACCGTATATTGGTGGGATGATGATTTGCCAATCCCAGCGCCCTATCCCCCAATCGCATCAGTTTGTTTCGCCCCACACGCATCCGCCATAGCAAAAATCCCGCCATGATAGGCAGTGTGATGAGCAATAATAGGCTAATTGGCGATAAAAACGTCATGGATTGTCCTTATGTTATGGCAGGCGTTGGAATAAGCTATACCGCAAAATCTGTGCGATGATTATCAGTAGCAACGCAGGAAATAACAACCATTCTGGTATATCGTGCCATTGCACAAAAACGTCACGCACGACATTTGACCGTTCTAGACGGTTGATGCGGTCATAAATCACTTGCAACCCTGCCGAATCTTCTGCACGGTAGTATAACCCGTTGGTGAGGGTAGCAATTTGCGAGAGGGTGTCCTCATCCAAATCGCTAGAAATACCCGCCTTGCCCATGCCAATCGCATACACACGCACTCCCAATGCCCGCGCCGCCAATGCGGTTTGGATGGGATCTATACCCGCATTATTCGCGCCATCCGTGAGCAATATCACCACCCTGCTCACCGATTCGCTGGTGCGAAGCATATTAACCGCACTCGCCAATCCCAATCCCAATGCTGTGCCATCTTCTTGCCCGCGTAATTCCGATACAAGGCGAACATTGTTTAGCAACCGCAATAAAATTGGATAATCCAGGGTCAGAGGTGCCTGATGAAACGCATTACGTGCAAATACCACCAATCCAATACTATCAAATTGGCGCTGATTGATAAATTCTCCCATCACCCGTTTGGCGGCTTGTAACCGATTGTCTGGGTCAAAATCGGGTGCAGACATGCTCTGGCTAATATCCATCGCCAGCACAATCGCTACCCCTTGCCCGCGAATAACCTCACGGCTATTGCCTATCTGTGGGCGTGCCAGCGCAATGATGAGCAATACCACCCCGATTATACTCATAAAAGTGGGCAATAATCGAAATTTCACCCGCCAACCGATTGGCAAACGCCCCATAAGCCGAATATCAGGGTATAACACCGATGCAGGTTCAGGGGTGAATTTGCGCTGTGTGTTGATAATCCATAGGAGCGCCAATATACCCAAAATCCCTAAAAATAACGGCTCTGCAAAACGAAATTGACTCATGCAAATTCCTCCGAATGGACATTTTGCACCCATGCCTCTGTCATGCGAGTTAGCCTTTCGGGTGGATGGCTAATTTGTAATGTCGAAAATTTACCTATTGTGAGGTGTTCTAAAATCTCGATGAGCGACACGATTTGATACGATGTCACCCGCCCGTCGGTTTTTAAGCGTTGGATAATTTCGTCATTAGTCATCTCATGTGCCAAAATCCCATAACGGGCGCGTAGATATTGACGTAAAATGTGGCTAAGGAGTGCATAGCGCATATCATCACTGGAAGCAGATTGAAGTGCCTTTAATTCTGCCAAAAATGTGTCTTGTGGATTCTCCACCAGCGTCTGTATAGCATTTTGATTGGCATAATAACGCCATAAACTGAATATCCCGATACTTATCACCCCTATAAGGCTCATGGCGACAAAAAACGCCCACACAGGCAAAAATGAGATGGCGATAGGGGCTTCGTCTGTGCGGATGGTGAGCGAATCTTCGGTTAGTACACTCGGTATGCTAAAAAATACATCTGGCAAGGTATAGCGCCGTAAATCGGTTGTCCCAATGGGGCGGTAAATCACCTCAGAGAATGGCAAGGCGTGGTCGCCAGTTTGCCATGCCACCAGCGTAAAGGTTTGGCGTTCAATAACGCGCCCATTATCGGTGCTGGTTTGGCGTTCACCTGTTTGAACAACCTCAAAAATGCTCCACCGTTTAGGCAATTCTGGACGCTGTAGCACTTCAATCTGGTCGCTATAGTTAATGACCAATATCCCCTCAATTGGTTCACCAATACGTGGGCGCGGATTTGGTATCTCAAAATAAGCGGTGAGTGTCTCTTGCGCCTGTATCCCAACCGACCATAGCACCCACATTATCAGGCATAGCGCCACAATAACCTGTTTCATCGGCTCATCCGTCTGGCGCGTTGGTTAAAAAATTGGGTGAGCGCATAGTAACTATCATCGGTTGTATTCAGATAAATGGCATCTATGCGTGCGCGGGCAAATAATTTTTTGCGTTGTGATTCAAACCGTAATGCCTGTTTTGAAAATTGGGTACGCCAATCGGCATGATGGGTGTCTATGACCTGTAATTCGCCTGTTTCGGCATCACGGACGGTCATCATGCCCATATCCGACCACCGATTTTCGAGTGGGTCAGACACACATACGGCGATAAAATCATGTTTTTGGGCGGTAATGAGCAAGTCGCGTTCATAGGTGCTGATGGCATCTAAAAAATCGGAGATAAAAAACACAATCGTGCGCTGGTGCAAGCTACGGTTAATGGCTTTTAATCCCACCGATAAATCCGTCTCGCCTTGTGTGGGTTTGAGTGTCATCAATTCGCGGATAATGGCAAGTATCTGATTTTTGCCTTTGCGTGGTGGCAATACACGCCGAATTTGGTCATCAAAAATGAGCAGTCCCACCTTGTCGTTGTTGGTAATTGCCGATAGCGCCAATATCGCCCCAATTTCTGCCGCAAGGTCATTTTTTTGCCCCTTTTGTGTCCCAAAAAATAGGGATGCACTGGCATCTACGGCGATGAACACCGTGAGTTCTCGTTCTTCACGATACGATTTGATGAACGGTTCACCCATTCGTGCCGTGACATGCCAATCTATATCGCGCACATTATCCCCATGTTGATAGGGACGCACCGCCTCAAATTCGACTCCACGCCCTTTGAAAATCGAATGATATGCCCCTGCAAATGTTTCCTGCACGCGCTTGCGGGTGAGTAATTCGATTTTACGAATCCGTTTGAGCATATCGGGTGTCAACACGGGCGATTATCCTTCATGGCACAGGCAAACGGCTGAGGAGCTGGTCTATCACTTGTGCCGATGTGATGTTATCTGCCTCTGCTTCAAACGATAAAATAATGCGGTGACGCAATATATCGGGTGCAATCGCTTTAACATCTTCTGGGATGACAAAGCCCCTGCCCCGTAGCATAGCATAGGCACGCGCACATTTCATCAATGCCAATGTCGCACGCGGTGATGCCCCGACATCAATGAGGGGTTTGAGTTGCTTTAGAGGGGTGCTGGCGGGGTCGCGGGTGGTGAAAATAATATCCAGAATATATTCTTTGATTTTGGGGTCTACATAAATTGTCTCTGCCATCGCTCGTAAATGGCGAATTTGGTCGCCAGAAGCCACTGGGCGAATTTTGGGTGTGGTTTCGCTCCCCATGCGTTCCATAACTTCACGTTCTTGGGCGCGTGTGGGGTAACTCACGACCACTTTGAGCAGAAAACGGTCTAATTGCGCCTCTGGTAGCGGATACGTACCTTCTTGTTCCAGTGGATTTTGCGTGGCAAGCACCATAAACGGGTCTGCGAGAGGGCGCGTCTCTCCACCGAGTGTCACCTGTCCCTCTTCCATCGCTTCTAATAATGCCGATTGCACTTTGGCGGGTGCGCGATTAATTTCATCTGCGAGGATGAGGTTATTAAAAATGGGACCCGGATACGGCGTAAATGAGCCAGTGGCGGGGGAATAAATTTGTGTGCCGATGAGGTCTGCAGGGAGCAAATCGGGTGTGAATTGTATCCGTTGAAAATCGAGACTGAGCGTATCTGCCAATGTGCGGATGGTGAGCGTTTTTGCCAATCCGGGTACCCCTTCAATGAGGACATGCCCATGACACACCAGCGCAACGAGTAATCGCTCAATGAGCGCCTCTTGTCCCACGATGACCTGTTTCACTTCATCGGCAATCGCTTTTAATAACGCCGACTCGCGTGCGATTTTTTCATTTAATTGCGCCACAGAAGCCATTTTTGCATCCTTTCATCAAAATAGCCGACAAAATAGCATCTGATTCGGCGTACCACAACTCGATAATGCACTACTAATGAGCAATGCTATCCCCCCACACATCATTAGCACAATGAGGAAAAACAAGCATCCACACCATGCGATGGGTCCGCCGCTCAAAATTCCTGTAAATGCGCCGATAATCCCTGTAAAAATATCAACAACACTACCAAAAATTTGTAGCGTCCCCGTGATGAGTGGCAGTACCACCACCAGCACAAGACTGAGTAGGCACATTCCGCCACACACAATGAGTACAATGGGGATATTCGCATTTTGTAAAATATCAGAAAAGTTCATATTGCCCCTCTTATTTGCAGGCTTCTAGGGTTTGCTCCAATAAAGTCCATGTAGATTCCGTTGCATCGCGTTCATAACACCGACAAAATGTTGCAGGTTCGCCTGTGCCTTCCCACAAAATATAGCGCACATTGGTCTGCACACAGATATTATCATCAGATTGACTTGCTGTGGTAGTATTCACCAAGCGCAACCCGCGATAATTGCGTTCCATGACCAATTGTACCTGAAATAGCGGATGCTGAAACTTATCTGGCACATCTCCAAAATGAGAAATGGTAATTTCTTGTTGTGCCGCCAAAATAAATAGGCACAGGGGCAATAATAATACGGTGAACCATATTGCAAGTGCAAAAATACACCCTGCTCGCCGTAATGGGTTACGCTTGCGCTCTGCAATGACATATTCTATCGGCGGATAGGCGGTGGCGGTTGGTGGTGGGGTTTGGTTATCGGTCATGAGTCTCTCTTATGGTTGTGATAGACGAATTTGAATTTTGTCGTAGGCATCATAACTCACATGGGCAAAGTATGGCGCAGATTGTGCCGACATCGCCAAAATATACGGTAAGATTTGGGGTAAATCTTCGACTAAATCGAGTTCTTGCACAGCATCTTTGCGTATCCAATGCAGTGTTCCCTCACGGTCATCGCTCACAAATTCGCGTTGGGATGTAGTGGCAACAAACACAAACAACAAAATACCTGTATCTGCTCCTGCATCAATGTTATGGATTCCGCATAAGCGAATTTCGTCTATAGATAACCCTGTTTCTTCAAAAATCTCGCGGATTGCCCCTGCTTCTGGGGTTTCATCACGTTCTATATGCCCCCCAACACCATTATAGCGGTTGGGGAAGATTCGGCGCGTAGAAGCGCGTTTCATCAACAACACATCATCACTATTGGTCACAAAACATAATGTGCGGGGAATTGTTAGCCACCGATTTTGTGTGGCATCTGCCCCTTGTTCGTTTGCGCTCATTATACCCTCTAACTATTGCTCATGAAATCACTTCATGATACCCTATCCATCATAATTATATCCCTTTATAGACTCAAGGTAAAAATCCACATGACGACACATGTCAATGCACCACCACCCAATTTGCAAATTGTCTCCACAAAATCGGTTTTGGCGCACGAAGAACATGATTCGCAACGGGCATTACCCCTAATAGAAGCCATTCGCAAAGCCAGTGTCATCACCAATCCGCCGATTGTGGCGCAAATTGAGAACACCGAGCAGTATGTTATTTTGGATGGTGCAAATCGGTGTTATTCATTTGGTGCATTAGATTTTCCGTGTATATTGGTACAAGTGGTAGATTATAATAGCCCCTATGTGGAACTCATGACGTGGCATCATGTGGTCAGCGATTGGGAAATAGCGCTATTTTTAGAGGCAATCCGTCAGTTGGATGATGTGAGTATTGCCGATGGTGACATCGAAAATCCACTTGCGACCCTATATCTACGTGACGGACAAAAAATCGTCTTATCTGCAGATGTATCTTCAACCTATGAGCGTAATGCCCTGCTCCGCAAATTTGTGGGGATGTATCAGAAAAATGCCAAGTTGCATCGTACTGTAAGTTCATCACCACAGGATATTTGGAAACTTTATCCCCATGCCATTGCATTGGTGATTTTTCCGACATATACCCCAGAGGATATTATGTCCGCCGCCAAACATCTGGCATTTTTGCCACCTGGAATTAGTCGGCATATCATTCATGGGCGGGCATTATTGGTCAATTATCCCATCGAGGCGCTCACCGCACCCGATAAAAATATCACCGAGAAGAATCAAGACCTAGAGGCGTGGATACAAATGCGCCTTGCCAACCGCAAAATTCGATATTATGAAGAGACAACCTATCAGTTTGATGAGTAGATAAACCCCTATGAATGACATATTGAAAAAAATGAACCTCTACACCGATGATACCGAGTATGTAATTATCAAATTTCCACCGATGGGTATTACCGTTGCGGCAGGAATCATTGCAGAAATTGGCGACCCGTTCTCGGCATTGGTGGTGGATAAAGACGAAGTTACACTGATTATCCCCCATGATGTAGTAGACGACTTTGCCAAGCGTCTGCGCGATATTGAGAAAAGTCCAGAGAATTATCGGCTTATCACCCTCGATATTGTGCTAGATTTTTCGGTGATTGGGTTTATGGCGCGGATTAGTAACGCATTGGCACAAGCCAATATCAGCATTTTGCCCCTCGCCGCCTTTAGCCGTGACCATATTTTGGTCAAAGTGAGTGATTTTGATAAAGCATGGGGTGTTTTATCTGCGTTAAAATCGTCATAGGCGTGTATGTATAGTTTGGGACACAATCCAAAACGTATTTGCTCATAAGGGTGTGATGGTTTATACCCACACCAATTTAAGGGAAAATGATGGACATTGAATTTTTTAATCCCGGCCAAGTGCCACAACCCAAGCATAAAATCCGTGTTGTGGGGATACAAGCCATCCCCTATCCAGATCGCAGACGGGTCTGGGTGGAGGTGAAAGTCACACCCTTTCAGGAACGCCCCAATTTATTACTCATCACCAGAAATAGTGAGGGATTTATTGTGAGCGAATTAACGGTGATAGAGACCATGCACGCCAATATGGAATTTACGATTCATATTCGCATCCCCAATGACCCCGCGGGTGAATATACCTTCACTGCCGAGTTATTTTATGAGACCCGCAACCCCATTCAAGACAGCCAAACTATCACCTTTGTCATTCCCCAAGAAGGCGACTAATGCGGTTGATAGCCTCTCACGCGGTGCAAGCCGACCTTGTTCATTATGCCAAAACAGGCTATCCAGAAGAAATTTGTGGGTTACTGGCAGGGCATGGGGAACAGGTATTGCGTGTTATCCCCACAGATAATATCGCTTCTGATAAACAGGGTGGGTTTCTCATCCCGCAGAGTGCTTTTAATGACCATTTACCAAAAATCCGTGCAGAGGGATTATCGCTCATTGGATTTTATCATTCACACCCCAATACACCGCCAATTCCATCACCTACCGATGTGCGCGAATTGGATAATGGGTTAAAATTGCCTCATGTCATCATCGGCATTGCCCCTCAGCGTGCCGAAATTAAAGCATGGATGGTCAAAAACGGTCAAGTTGACCCTATTGAATGGGTAGTTGGAGATATTCCCACAATTCCCCTGCCAATAACAACCAATGCCCAAACAATCGCCTTTGTTATGAGTGTGGTGGTGTCACTGATGTTGCTTATCACCATCGCCCTCACACTATTGCCACCAGCACCGCCATTGCCATAGGAGAGTTTTATGGTTATAGAGACTATTATCGCCATTATCATCGGATGGATAGCCGGTATTATTGTGAATGTATTAGCCGATGATTTACCCCTACGCCGTGCCATTCGCACCCCACGTTATGTATCAGAAGCCAAAAAACGTGCCATTCATATTCCTGTCAAAAATGAGGCAGGCGATGATATTACCCTCGAATTTGTCCATCAAGACGATGAAAAGCGTCCCCTCATCGCATGGTCTGGCATCACCGCTTTTTTATTCAACAAACGCCTCTCCCCATCTGGCGAGACCAAACTCAATTGGCGCTATCCCATTGCCGAAATATTCACTATCTTTTTGATGTGGTTGGCGATGTTTTCGATTTACCTCATGAATACCAATCCTACAACACTCAACATAGACATCATCCAAGCGATGTTTTGGCTGGCATATATGGCGATATTTGCCGTGATTATGGTGATTGATGTCGAACACAAGCTGATTTTATTTGTGGTTATCATCCCTGCATCACTTTTAGCCGTAGCCGATAGTATTCTCACCGATTTTCAGCCGAGCCTAATAGATGCTCTAGCGGGTGGTCTGATGGGTTTCATGGTATTTTTCCTACTGTATAACGGTGGATTTTTATTCACCTATATCATGGGGATGATGCGTGGCAAGCCCATTGATGAAGTCGCATTTGGTTATGGCGATGTGATGATGGCAATGCTCAGTGGCTTCATTTTGGGGTGGCAACCCCTCATTTTTGCAATTTTCATCACGGTGTTTTTAGGGGCATTTGGCGCAGTATTCTTTTTGCTCTTCAAAGCCCTCTCCAGAAGGAAGTATAGTGCCTTCACTGCGATTCCCTATGGACCGTATATCGTGGCGGGAACACTCATCATGCTCCTATTCCGCGCCCAAATCGCTCCATTGCTAGGAAGGTCTGTGTTTTAAGCCATGAAGAAGCACATGCGCCTATTTCTGCCCACCTTCATGCTGTTATGCACCTTTTGGTTGCGGGTGAATAATCTCAGAGATTTGCCACCCGGTATCAGCAACGATGAGGCAATTTACCTCATAGATACATTCAATGTGAGTCGTGGCGGGACATTCACATTTTTTGAGCATGGCAGACCAGAACCGGGTTTTCAGCTTATACTTAGCACGACCAGTCGTTTTTTCAGTGGAGACCCGTTTGCGGTGCGCCTCACACCGATATTTTTGAGCCTATTAACGATTGCTATTGTCTATTGGGCAACCCTACAACTACTACATGACCGACCACTCCCCCACCGACATATCAGCGCGTTATTTGCCAGTGGTGCATTGATGACCTCACTCGGATTCATCACCCTGTCACGCGCTATAGAACGTGGCATACCGCAAATTTTGTTCATGGCATTGTTTATTGGTGCATTGGCGTTGTTTTATCGCAGACGGCGCTGGGGTGATGCCATATTCGCAGGGGTTGCGCTTTCTGGCACAATTTATTTTTATACCGCAGGTTTGGCACTCCCCGCCGTATTAGCCCCTATTGGCTTATGGTTGCTGATTTTTCATAGCCACACATGGAAAAATTGGCTACCCCGTTTTATTGTGATGAGTGGCACAGTTGCCTTATTCACACTCCCCTGGAGCATCACGCTTTTGACCAATTCGCGTCTGATATTAGACCGTGCAGGGGAAGTTTTGGGGACAGGTCTCACCATAGACCGCGCCATATCGCTTACATGGGGACATTTGCTCATCGCAGGCGACCCCAATTCGCAATACAACACTGCCTCAGACCCCATGATTTTATCGTTATTCCAGCCATTTTTTATTTTGGGATTAGGCGCATTGTTGGTGCGCGTCAAAAACCCGACTAGCATTGCTATTATCACCTTTTTGGCATTGGGAGCATTGCCGCCTCTGCTCACCAATGAGCCAATTCATGGCATCCGCGCCATTGGCATATTTGGCGCATTTCCGTTTATGGTCGCTATAGGCGGTGCATTGGCATTATGGGGCGTGGAACATTCTTTATCGGCAAAAAACCGCCCTGTATGGCTAATCATTGCCATTGCTTGGTTGGGTATTGGGACGATTCATGCCCAGCAGATTTATACGGGCTATTGGCAAAATCCACCCCTCACGCGGGTCTATGTAGATGCACTCACGGTTGGCGAGTGGTATTTTCGGCAAGATAGGCGCGATGTGGCGCAGTGGCTCATGCGCCAAGATCAACCAGTCCTCATGCCGATGGATGAATTGAATATCCCAACCACCCGCGCATGGACAATTAATCATATACCCAATGTGCAAACGGCGGGTGACGATTTTACTCTGCCCACCAATACCCGCTTATTTCTCCCATGGCAAATAGAGACGAATGATTTGCGGACAGAAACGCGCCTCTATGCCCTTGTGGATGGCGATACCATCACCCTTTTACCACCTTTATCTGATGAATCACATACACGCCTAATAGAAATTGCCCAAACGGGTGACGAACTCACACGCGGACGCGGGAATTATCTCAATTTTATGGGAGATAACATCGTACTGCCTGATGATTTTTCGTTGGATTTTGTGGATAGCGCCATGAATTCACAGACCCCTCTGGCAGATTTCGCCGATGGTGCTGTGCATATCACCGATTGGCGTGGCGCAGAGACAATTTTAGGCATGGCTGGTGATGAACTGGTCTATTATGTTCAGTGGAACGGACGACAACTCGACCAACGCTATCATACCGTCTTGCAACTCCACACCCAAGAAGCCGATAGCAAAGCCTCCGCCGCCGATATTAGCCTCGCTTATATCTATCCGCAGACCATTTGGGATGAATCGCTATTTCCATATATCGAATATCGGCTTGCCCTGAGCGAGGATTTACCTTATGGGGCGTATCGGCTAGTGGCGGGGATGTATGATTTTAAGACGCGCACCAATGTATCTGCGATAAGCCCTATCGGACATCCTGTAGACACATTAGCAACGATTGGCTGGATAAAAGTGGCACATCCGCCTATGAGCATCCCCGCCGATGTGGACACTATCAACGCCATTTTCGATGAGCATATAGCATTGCGCGGGATGACTATCTCGCCCACCGATGAAAATATGGTGTCGGTTAATTTATATTGGGAATCGTTGGTGCATCGCCCAAATATAGATGCTACACTGTTCATACAAGTTTTTTCGGATGAAGGGCGGATTGGTCAGGTAGATACCCGTCCCATAAACGGGCAATATCCGACTTTTATTTGGGATGCGGGCGAAATCGTCATGACAGAGCATGTCATAGCACTCGATTCGCCCAGCGATGAAAATACATATCTGCTCATTGGCATGTATACCTTCCCCACATTAGACCGTTTGCCCGTGGTAATAGATACCATCGCGCAAACGGATAATATGGTTAGGATTCAATTAGGGGATTAATCTGCCTCTTTGAGGATAATTCCCCCGCCCACACATACATCGCCATCATACACCACCGCACCTTGACCAGGAGTAATATCGCGCAGTGGGGTGTCGAATTGAATGTGCATCTGGTTATCTGCCAGAGGGGTCACAAGCGCATTGACCATTTTTGCCTTATAGCGAATTTTCACCCCTGCATAAAATGGTTTTGTAGGGGGATTTTTCCCCATCCAATTCACCCGATGCGCCGTGAGGTGATTCTTGCCCAAATCATCCGCCACACCGACCACCAACGCATTGCGATAGGGATTGGTGGCAATCACATAGAGGGGTTCAGAATACGCCACACCTAGCCCTTTGCGTTGCCCAATAGTGTAATTTGCTAAGCCGTTATGCTCACCAATCACCTGCCCTGTTTTGAGGACGATGGGTCCCGCCTGCATCATCTCTGGAGCGTGGTCATTCAAAAAACGCCGATAATCGCCATCGCCCAAAAAGCATAAATCTTGGCTATCCTTCTTCTTGGCAGATAGCAACCCAAATTTCTCGGCAATGCGTCTCACCTCTGGCTTGGGAAATTCGCCAATAGGAAACATCGTGTGTGCCATGTGTTTTTGCTGGAGGACATGCAACACATAACTTTGGTCTTTTGCCTCATCCACACCCATCCGCAGGCGATATTCGCCCTCTGGGGTGCTATCTATGCGGGCATAATGCCCTGTAGCGAGATATTCGGCATCCAACGCCATCGCATTATCAAACAGGTGTGTAAAGCGAATATGCCGATTGCACTCAATACATGGGTTTGGGGTCACGCCCTGACGATGTTGGTCTATAAAAAATTCGACAATCATATTGCGGAACACATCTTTAGTATCGAGTACATAAAACGGGATGCCCAATTTATCGGCAATCCGTCGTGCATCGCTGAGTTGCTCTGGTGTGCAACACCGATTATGCGCCCCACCTGCGACAGTCTCTTCTGACCATAGGCGCATCATCATGCCCACCACATCATACCCTTGTTCCACCAATAGCGCGGCGGCAACAGAGCTATCTACTCCGCCACTCATTGCCACTACCACACGTACATCTGCATTATTTCGCATGAATTAATTCGCTCGTCTCAATTTACGTAATTTTTCTATCACTTCTGTGAGGGTATCTATGGCATATACCACATCATCTTCTGTGGTATAACGCCCTACGGTTAGACGCAAACTACCACCCGCCTCTGCCCTAGAAAATCCCATCGCTAATAATACACCAGACGGTTCTGGATTTCCCGTCTTACATGCTGATGCGCCACTAGCAGAAATACCCTTCATATCGAGGTGCATGAGCATTTCGTTGGTTTCGATATTCTGAAAAACAAAACTTGCGTGCGATGGCAGGCGTTCCTGCGGATGCCCAGTGAGCCGTGTATCGGGTATGCGCGATAAAATACCGTCTACCAATTGGTCGCGTAATGCCCGATAGTGTGCCAAATGGTGTGTTTGCTCTTCATACGCCAGCACCAATGCCTCTGCCATACCGACAATGCCCGCCGTGTTGAGTGTCCCCGGACGATGCCCTTCTTCGTGGCTACCGCCTGTGTTGCTAGGGACAATATCTACCCCGTCGCGCACATATAACGCCCCCACCCCTTTGGGTCCATAAAACTTGTGTGCAGAAACGCTCATCATATCCACGCCGAGCATATCCACATCCAGCGATAACTGCCCCGCCGCTTGCACTGCATCGGTATGCAACAAAACCCCGCGCATTTTTGCCTGTTCTGACAATTTTGGCAGTGGCGCGATTGTTCCCACTTCATTGTTGGAATAAATAATGCTGGCGACAATTGTTTTATCAGTACACGTATTAGCAAATTCCTCGACATCCACCATCGCGTGTTCATCTACAGGCAAAACGGTCGCAGTGAATCCCAAAAAGTCCGCCATTTGCCCAACCGTTTTGCTCACGGCACTATGCTCTACAGGGGTGGTAATCAGATGATTTTTGCCTGTACCCGATTTTTGTGCCTGCCATGCCGTCCCGCGAATAGCGAGATTATCGCTCTCTGTTCCCCCACTGGTGAAAATAATCTCGGATGGTTTGCAATTGAATATCTGCGCCATTTTTTGGCGAGCATTTTCTACTGCATCCTCCGCTTTGCGACCATGCCGATGGGTAGAGGATGTGTTGCCATAGACCTCTGTCAAATGGGGCATCATTGCCTCTAAAACACGCTTATCAAGGGGTGTGGTGGCGGAATAATCTAAATACACATCACGGGTGGTTTTCATAATTGAGTCTCTTTTCTACCAATATCATTATTGTGCCAATTGTATGCTATCGTGCGGATGGGTGCAATTGCGATATGGCTATGATGATTATCATCAAATCGGCGTGATACTCGTTAAAATCGTGTTATCACAGTGGCATTTTTAGGGTGAAAGGGGTATAGTCTTTCTTTAGCTCACTTATATGCTTGGGCATATTCAGTCAAATCAATAAGGAGACAAATTCATGTCTGTAATCGAAAGTATTCACGCCCGTGAGGTGTTAGATTCGCGTGGGAATCCCACAGTTGAGGTGGAAGTCTTTTTAGAAGATGGTTCATTTGGACGCGCTATCGTCCCTAGCGGTGCATCCACAGGCGAACATGAGGCGCACGAATTGCGCGATGGCGATGCCCATCGTTATGGCGGAAAAGGTGTTCTTAAAGCTGTTGATGTGGTCAATGAAGTCCTCTCAGAAGCCCTTATTGGGGAATATGCAGTCAATCAAAAAATTATTGACGACAAAATGGTTGAGCTAGATGGCACATCCACCAAAGGTAAATTGGGCGCAAATGCTATTTTGGGCGTTTCGATGGCAGTCGCACATGCCGCCGCCGCCAGTGTTGGCTTGCCCCTCTATGCCTATTTGGGCGGTGTCCATGCCCATGTGTTACCCGTCCCGATGATGAATATCATGAATGGTGGCAAGCACGCCATCGGTAGCACTGATTTTCAAGAATTTATGGTGATGCCTGTGGGCGCATCTAGCTTCCGTGAAGGTTTGCAATGGGGTGTGGAAATTTATCAGACCCTCAAAAAAGTGTTGCATAAGGGTGGTCATTCCACTAATGTCGGCGATGAAGGTGGTTTCGCCCCCAGCTTAGGCTCAAATCAAGCCGCATTGGATGTTATCATGGAAGCGATTATCCAAGCAGGTTATGCCCCTGGCGAACAAATTCGCATCGCCCTAGACCCCGCTGTATCTGAACTGTATAAAGACGGCAAATATCACCTCGATATTGAGGGTAAAGTCTTTACAGGGGAGCAAATGGTCGAATTTTGGACAGATTGGGTGAGCCGTTATCCAATTATCTCCCTAGAAGATGGTCTGGCAGAAAATGACTGGGAAAATTGGTCACGTTTGACCGCCGCCATTGGCGACCGCGTGCAAATTGTGGGTGATGACCTACTTGTCACCAATGTGACCCGCGTACAACGTGCTATCAACGAAAAAGCCTGTAATTCGTTGCTGTTTAAGGTGAATCAAATCGGCTCACTCACAGAAGCCCTTGCCGCCGCACAAATGTCACAACGTCATGGTTGGACAGTGGTCACAAGCCACCGTAGTGGCGAGACAGAAGATACCACCATCGCCGATTTAGCCGTTGCGATGAATTCCGGTCAAATTAAGACAGGCGCACCTGCCCGTAGTGACCGTGTTGCCAAATACAACCAACTGCTTCGTATTGAAGAAGAATTGGGAAGTGCGGCAGTTTATGCTGGATTGAAAGCATTCACTAACCTAAAACTGTAATTTGCGCTATTATAGATGTCCATGTGCGTTGTGACTTGAACTTGGAGGATATATTGTGGTTTTAGCGCGGATACACACCAAACGAACAAAAATTGTCGCCACTATTGGTCCATCATCTTGGGATGAAGACAAGATTCGCCGTCTTATCCAATTGGGGATGGATGTTGCTCGTATCAATTTTTCACATGGCGACCATGAACGGCATGGACAGTCTATTGATTTAGTTCGCAGAATTGCCGATGAAGAGAAACGTGTTGTCGCAATTCTGGCAGATATTCAAGGTCCAAAGATTCGGGTAGGGGCAATTAAGAACCCTATCACGTTGGCAAAAGGTGATACGCTCACCCTCACCCTCAACGAGGCAGACGGCACAAATAATGTGGTCAAATTGCCCCATCCCGAATTTATGCGTGACCTTAAACCAGGGTTACGGCTCTTATTGGATGATGGTAATCTCGAATTTGTCATTACCGACCTTGTGCCAAATGGCTTGGTTTGCGAGGTTATTTTAGGCGGTGTCCTGAGTTCACGCAAAGGGGTCATGGCACCCAATGCCCATCTCACTCTATCGGCAATCACCGATAAAGACCGTGAAGATATTGAATTTGCACTCAACAAAGATGCCGATTATATCGCCATGTCATTTGTGCGCTCTGCCGATGACATTCGTGAATTGCGTTGGCTTATGCGTCATTTGGGCAAAGATGCGGGCGTAATTGCCAAAATCGAAAAGCATGAGGCACTCGAAAATATCGAAGAAATTATCAATGTGTGCGAAGGTATCATGGTGGCACGGGGTGATTTGGGTGTCGAGACCCCCGCCGAAGAAGTGCCATATCATCAAAAACGGATTATTAAGCTGTGTAATAAAGCCAGCAAACCCGTCATCACTGCTACACAAATGTTGAGTTCAATGGTTTCTTCGCCCCGCCCCACCCGTGCCGAAGCCAGTGATGTGTATAATGCCATCATTGACGGCACAGATGCCGTGATGCTTAGCAACGAAAGTGCTTCTGGGGAATATCCACTCGAATCTGTCGAAACAATGGCGACCATTGCGGCAATTGCAGAACAAAATATTTGGCAAAATCGTCCTGCAGGGTGGTTAAAGCAGAATACCACGAATGTGGGTGGTGAAGCGATTTCCGATGCGATTAGTGAGGCAACTTACCATATCTCAGAGGTACTCAATCCCCGCGCCATCGTTACCGTGACCCAAAGTGGGTATACCGCCCGCCGTGTGGCATGTGAACGCCCGCGTGCGCCAATTGTTTGCGTCACGCCAAATCCCATTGCCTATCGTCAGATGGCGCTGGTTTGGGGGGTCATTCCCATCCTCATTCCCAATTTTAATAACACCGATGAGATGTTGCATGTGGTTTCGCAATATATGGTACAAGAGGGTTATGCTCAACGAGGCGATACTGTTGTTGTCATTGCGGGTGTGCCATTTGGTGGGGTTAATCAGACCAATTTCCTCAAAATTCATAGCATAGACGCATAAAAAATTGAGTCTGTGAGGGTTTAGTTGGGCGCAAAAATATATTTTTGCGCCTATTTTTATTTATTCGTTGTCGTCTATAAATTCCAAGCTAGTAGTGTTATACGTTTCGCTGGTTTGGCGCTTACGTGATGTCGCTTGTGGCTTATAGGTCAGTTCTGCCAACACATCGGTGTTCAAATTGGTTTGCAGAGATGTGCAATGCGGGCAAACTTTCCACGAGAGTTCTAATAACTGTCCACAGTGTGTACAAGCTTTTTTGAGCCGTGTATGGCAACTCGGACACGCCTGCCATGTGGTCTCTACCCGCCGACTACATCCCGGGCAGGTTGGCTTTTCCTCAATGGTTTGAAGCAGTGCCTCTTCTTCAAGTGAGCGTTCATAGGCTTCTGCGAGGGTTTCTTTTGGGCGAATAAAAAGATATAAAATAAATCCGGGGAGTGTGAGCAATGCCACCAATCCCACCGCAAATAAGCGCATGACAAAATCCCGTGAGCGTGAGCGTATGTCCTTAAATGTCCATATCACACTGCCAAGCCAAAATGCCCCAACGACCAAACCCATATAACCACTGGTTAGGGTAATAATATTGTTGATTGTCTCTTCGTTAATCAAATCACGCTACCACCATTTCACGGTTGTTGTTCGCCAATTGGACGCGCCAAAATTGCCACTTCATCCACAAAGACATCGTATTCATGCCCCTCTGCATAAAAATAAATCGCGTTAATTGTGGCGGGACGACGGTCTCCTACAAATAAATTAAGCCAATTTCCACTATTATAAATGTACCATGTTTTTTCGTAAATTAAGATGTGTTCTTGCACACAATCATCACATAAGCGTTTCCATGATGAGTTGGTTGGCAATGGTCTGGCATACACCCCATGAAACCATCGTCTGCCACTCACACCATTAATATCGGTGTAATCAACATATAACATGAGCGGACATTCACTCGCCTCGACCCCACAGCCCGTCAATGACTGATAATTGATGTATAACACCGCTTGAAGCGCCAAATAGTCGTATTGAGTTACATCTAACCCCTCTGGGAAGGTTTGTGAACACCGTGTATAACCATTAGAGGTCGCCCCGTTTAGGCGTTTAAGATGAAAACTAGCCCGCCCATCAGGTGCGATGTCATGATAATAATTGCCTCTGGGCAAATTATTGGCGGGTCCATTGGTGCATGTCCAATCAAACGGCGGGTCATTGATAATTTGGGCGGTGCTATCTTGATAGGGAATGACGGTGTTCAAATTACCATTGTCCAGCAGTTCAATTGGCGCAGGTGTGCGGGTGATGACGGTTTCTTCACCTAAGACGGTGGCTCTTTCACCCTCACCCACCGATTCGCCCATTGTGCGATTGGCAATATCGGGGATAATAGCGGCTTGACCAGACCGATTGACGATACTCACTTCGTTCAATGACGCATCTATCACATAACGTCCACTGCTCAATAAAAACATCTCAATACCGCTAGGGGTGAGGATAGACACCGATATTTCACGGTTTAATCCATCAGAGACCAAAATATCAATTTCACCCGTCAAATCTACAAGGCTAATCAGATAATTAGAACCTGTCCAATTAAAACGCGGACGATTCGCGTCTTCTAGGCGCACAGTCGTATTGCCCTTAAGCGACATCGTAACGATGAGTTGCTCATAATTTGGGTCAACAAAGTTAATAGTGGCTTGTGACCACAAATCGGTGCTATCGGTGCTGATGGTTGTCTCTGTGGTTAGGTTACGAAAACGGCTTTCGGCTTGTTCTCTTTCTGTCCCAATTTTTACACGGACTGTCCCTTTGCCCACGGTTAGGGTCATATCCAACGGAGCAGACGACTGAAAAAAGAAAAAATGCCCCAATAAAACACTCGTGAGACAAATGGTACAAAAGATTGCAAATGCAACAAGTAATATCCCCCAAGTGAGGCGTATTGGTTCTATGGTTGGAATATATTCAATTTCTTCGGTGGCTAATGCAGATGATTGTGGCACAGTATATTTATCCTAATTTCGGAATCTCGACTTGCTTTTGAGTGTCGAGTATAATAAACATTCATAGTGAAAGTCAACTTAAAGTCTATTCAATAGGAGAAAAGCCGTGTCTGGGCATAGTAAATGGTCTACGATTAAACGCAGAAAAGGTGCAGAAGATGCCAAACGGGGGAAAATATTTACCCGTTTGGGGCGCGATATTACTATGGCGGCGCGTGAAGGCGGTGGTGACGAAAATTCCAACCCACGCCTCAAATTAGCAGTTCTCAAAGCACGCCAAGCCAACATGCCAAAAGATAATATTGAACGGGCTATCAAAAAAGGCACGGGTGAATTAGAGGGCGCAAATGCCATCGAAGAAATCACCTATGAGGCTTATGGACTAGAAGGTGTTGCTCTTATCATTGAAGTGGTTACAGATAATAAAAACCGTACTCTGGCAGAGGTCAAACATGCCATTAACCGTGCTGGTGGGTCATTGGCGGCTTCTGGCTCGGTGTCATGGCAATTTACCATGAAGGGGTATATTACTGTTCCCTCAACAGGCAAAGATTTTGAAGAAATTTTCATGGTTGCCGCCGAAGCAGGGGCAGATGATGTTTCTGAAGAAGACGATATGTTCATCATCTATACCCCCCGCGAGAAATATGGCGCAGTCGCCCAAGCCCTTGCCGATGCAGGCTATGATACCGATGAATCGGAATTGCAATGGAAACCTCAAAACGAGACACAAGTCTCTACTGATAAAGCCATCGCCAACCTCAAACTCATCGAAATGCTCGAAGATTTGGATGACACACAATCGGTTGCTACTAATTTGATGATTACCGATGATGTTGCTATGGCATACGAAAACGCCTAATGCTGTCTTTAGGCATTGACCCAGGGACGGCTACCATCGGTTATGGATTGGTGCGCGAATTAGATGATGGTTCGCTTCAAGCCGTTGCTTATGGGGTCATTAGCACATCACCCAAAGACCCCATGTGGCAACGGCTTCAAATCATTCATGACTCACTCAAAGATATTATCCATCAGTTCAAACCAGATCGTGTCGCCGTTGAAGAATTATTTTTTGCCAAAAATATCACAACGGCGCTCACTGTCGCACAAGGGCGCGGAGTTATTTTGCTCACTTTGGCACAAACAGGTGTCACCATTGCCGAATATAAGCCAAACGAAGTGAAGCAGTCTATCACAGGTTATGGGGCGGCGAAAAAACCTCAAATCCAGGAGATGGTACGTCTTTTATTAGGGCTAGAGGATATTCCAAAGCCCGATGATGCCGCCGATGCGTTGGCAATTGCCATTACCGATATTAACCAATCTCGCTATACCCTTTTGGAGTAATGTTTGATGATAGCCAGCCTGCAAGGAAAAATTGGCGCGATTTATGAAGATTCACTCGTGCTTGTGGTGAGCGGTGTGGGATACAAAGTATTTGTCCCCGCTATCAAAACGAGCCATTCCAATGGGGATGATTTGTTTTTGCATACCCTGATGATTGTGCGTGAGGATGCGCTCTCTCTCTATGGGTTTTATGCCCCCGCAGACCGCAGTTTATTTGAGGTACTACTCACCGTATCGGGTGTCGGACCAAAAGTAGCACTCTCTATTCTTGCCACTGTGAATGGAGATAACCTACGGACGGCTGTTTTGGGCAATCGGGAAGAAATCCTCACTCGCGTACCTGGTATTGGAAAAAAGACCGCCCAAAAGATTATTTTTGAACTCAAAGACAAACTCTCTAAGGGGTTAGATACCGCCCCTGTCACGGTATTTGATGACATCAATAGCGATGTGATAGATGCGTTGGTAGCGATGGATTTTAGCATTATCGAGGCACAAACAGCCATTCAATCGTTCCCGCCCGATGCCCCACAAGACATCGGTGAACGTTTGCGACTTGCTCTACAATATCTAGGTGGATAAAAATAACCATGACCGAATCTTTAATTGGTAAAAGAGTGACTATACTCGATAAAGGGTGGATAGAGCTACTCGACCTCATGCCCCACCCCACTACCGGTATTTCTGGCGATTTAGCCATCGTCAATGCCGCCCGAACCAGCTTTATGGGAGAGAGCAAAGGCGAAGAACGCGACAAAAAATTGCTGTTCTATCTGCTGAAGCATCGGCATACGACCCCGTTTGAAATGGTCGAGTTTAAATTTCGCGCCCATGCCCCTCTGATAACATGGTGGCAATGGGCGAGGCATCGCGTTTGGTGTTTAGCAGGCGATACCGAGATAACCTTTAACCGTCCTGACAAATGGAAAAAAGGTATACATAAGAAACAAAGTGGTAACAAGGGTGTCAAATTCACCCTTGAGCGTCTGTATACTCTTTGGCAAAACCCACATCATCAAAGCCAAATTCGCAAAATGCTCATTCGTGTTTACGATGAAAACAAAAAGGTTTTTACCATATCGAATGTGGCAGATGTGATGTACAGTGGCAAAAAAGAAGTATTTGAAATTGAATTAGAAGATGGCAAGTTACTACAATGCTCAAAAGACCATCTTATTTTGACTAATAATGGTTGGCAAAGACTCGAAGATGCTATTGGATTAGATGTCAGTATAAGTGGTACTGCAACAATGTCTAAAGAGTGCTTTGTGCTTACTAATGGTACAGAAGATGTATGGCGCAGTTATGAATGGATGAAAGCGAAACGAGATGAGGGCTTATCTGTTCAAGAAATAGCCGACCAAGCAGGGTGTTCATATCATAATATTCGTAAATGGCTCAAAATTCATCAATTGCAGTTTGATAAAACGCAATATTATTTCGGCAGAGAAGGTTCTGTCCCTTGGAACAAGGGAAAACGGGGATATTCACAACCACCACGAACCCAAGAGCATCTCGAAAAACTGAGAGCTACTATAAAAAGAGGCGCTGAAAGTAATTTTTGGAGAGGCGGCGTTACTTCAGAGAGAAATCTAATTGGCGCATGGACAAGACAACAAGCTCCGTATGTGCATAAAAAATATGATTATGCTTGTCAAGTTTGTGGCAAAAAGAGTAACGACTTACATGCTCATCATGTAAAACCTGTTGTGACTCACCCTGAATTAGCATATGATTTTGATAATTTGATGAGTGTATGTAAAAGTTGCCATATCTCGATTCATGCTGGAAAAGAGATGGGGCGCAATCATAATGGAACACCTCTAGCACCCCTTCATAAAAAAGTTGTAAAGGTACGACTTGTAGGGGTTTTAGATACCTATGATATATCGGTAGAAGGTGAAAACCATAATTTTATTGCCAATGGGATTGTGGTTCACAACTCTTTCAATGCCCAATCCGGACGGTATACTGAATTTGACGAAAATGACTTTTATGTCCCCGATGTATGGCGTAGGCAAGCCAAAGATAATAAACAAGCCAGCGAGGGGCAAATCGAAATTGCGGATGACCAATATCTGACAGAGGAACTCCTCAAGCACTATGATACAAGTTATGCGCTTTATCAAGATGCCATTAAACGGGGTGTGGCGCGCGAAATCGCACGGTTATTTTTACCGGGATTTAGTGTGTATTACACATGGGTGATGAAAGTGGATGCTCATAACCTGATGCACTTTTTACGCCTACGCATGGCATCAGACGCACAATACGAAATTCGGGTCTATGCCCAAGCGATTTATGACCATTTCTTTAAGCCCGCCCTCCCGTGGACGGCAGAGGCGTTTGAAAAGTTTATTTTGGGAGATGGGGAATAACCCCATCTTTCCCCAAAGCGGATTATTTAACGGCTGACAACAATGCCATCGCCCAATTCGGTACACATCTGAATTCCAAATGCGTCTAATGGGGCAACCGTCCAGACGTATGTCCCCGCCACGGGGAATACATCACGATTGACGGTAACAGTTGTGCCTTCTAATAATTCCTCATGAAGTTGTTGTCTGCCAGAATCATCAAAGACATAAACCCGATACAATGTCGCGCCTGTGGCAGGTGTCCAAGCCAATATGGGCGATTCGCCAACACGGATAGTATTCACCGTGCGG